>NZ_VMQU01000059.1 GCF_007714205.1 Mycobacterium helveticum
CGGTGGTTCCTACCCGCCGCCGCCCCCGCCTTCCGGCGGCTACGCTCCGCCGCCTCCGGGGCCGGCGATCCGCACCCTGCCGAAGCAGGACTACACGCCGTGGTTGTCCCGGGTGCTGGCGTTCGTCATCGACATCCTGCCGTACGTCATCGTGCACTCGATCGGCACGGGAATCCTGATGACCACCCAGCAGACGTCCTGCGTCACCGACATCACGCCCTACGCCGTCAACCAGGTGTGCGCCACCCAGAACTCGGCCGTCGGGGTGCTGGCGCAGGCGCTGGCCTCGGCGGTGGGGCTGTTCTACCTGATCTGGAACTACGGCTACCGCCAGGGCACCACCGGGTCGAGCCTGGGCAAGTCGGTGATGAACTTCAAGGTGCTCAGCGAGGTCACCGGGCAGCCGATCGGGTTCGGGAAGTCCATCCTGCGTGTTTTCGCGCACCTCGTCGATGCGATCATCTGTTTCGTCGGCTTCCTGTTCCCGTTGTGGGACGCCAAGCGGCAGACGCTGGCCGACAAGATCATGTCGACCGTCTGCCTGCCGATCGGGGGTAGGTAGCCGCGCGGATGAGCCGGGAGCGCAGCACGCCACCCCCCGGGACGGCCGGACTGGCCACCCGGGCCATCCACGTCGGCTACCCGCCGGATCCGGCGACCGGGGCGGTGAACGCTCCGATCTATGCCAGTAGCACGTTCGCCCAGGACGGCGTGGGGGTCCTGCGCGGCGGGTTCGAGTACGCCCGCACCGGAAACCCGACCAGGTCCGCCCTGGAAGCCTCGCTCGCCACGGTCGAAGAGGGCACCTACGCGCGGGCGTTCAGCTCCGGAATGGCCGCCGCCGACTGCGCCCTGCGGGCGATGCTGAGGCCCGGCGACCACCTGATCATCCCCACCGACGCCTACGGCGGCACGTTCCGCCTCATCGACAAGGTGTTCACGCAGTGGGGCGTCGGCTACACGCCGGTGGCGCTGTCCGACCTGGATGCCGTTCGCGGCGCGATCACCCCGCAGACCCGGCTGATCTGGGTCGAGACGCCGACCAACCCGTTGCTGTCCATCGCCGACATTGCCGCCATCGCGGATCTCGGGGCGGATCTCGGTCCCAGGGTGCTGGTCGACAACACGTTCGCCTCACCCGCGCTGCAGCAGCCGCTGACGCTGGGCGCCGACGTCGTGCTGCACTCCTCCACCAAATACATCGGGGGGCACTCCGACGTGGTGGGCGGCGCGCTGGTCACCAATGACGAGGAGCTGGACGGCGCCTTCGGTTTCCTGCAGAACGGGGCCGGCGCGGTGCCGGGCCCGTTCGACGCCTACCTGACGATGCGTGGCCTGAAGACGCTGGTGCTGAGGATGCAACGGCACGGCGAGAACGCCCTGGCCGTGGCGCAATTCCTCGCCGGGCACCCCGCGGTGAGCGCCGTGCTGTACCCCGGCCTGGCCGGCCACCCGGGGCATGACGTCGCGGCACGGCAGATGCGGGGCTTCGGCGGCATGGTCTCGGTGCGGATGCGCGGCGGGCGGCGGGCCGCCCAGGATTTGTGCTCCCGCACCCGGGTGTTCATCCTCGCCGAGTCCCTGGGCGGGGTGGAGTCGCTGATCGAGCATCCCAGCGCCATGACGCACGCGTCGACGGCAGGGTCGCAGCTGGAGGTTCCCGACGACCTGGTGCGGCTGTCGGTCGGCATCGAGGACGTCGCGGACCTGCTGGCCGATCTCGACCAGGCTCTGTCCTAGCCGGCCCCCGAGCAGACGCAAAATCGCCCATTTCGGCGCGAAATTGGGCGATTTTGCGTCTGCCCGCCAGCCACAGACGCTACGAGTGGTAAGGCTCCGCGCTGACCAGCGTGACCTCGACGGTGTTGCCGTTGGGAACTGTGTAGCTGCGGGTCTCGCCCACCTTGGCGTCGATCAGCGCACCGCCCAGGGGCGAGTTCGGCGAGTACACCTCGAGCTTGCCGTCGTTGACGCCCTCCTGGCGGGTGGCGATCAGGAACGTCTCGGTGTCGGACTTGTCGCCGTTGTAGTAGACCTTCACGACCGAACCCGGCAGCGCGACGCCGGACTGCTTGGGCGCCTCGCCGACCTTCGCATTGCTCAGCAGGTCCTGCAGCTGCCGGATGCGGGCCTCCTGCTGGCCCTGCTCCTCGCGGGCGGCGTGGTAGCCGCCGTTCTCGCGGAGGTCGCCCTCCTCGCGGCGGTCGTTGATTTCGGCGGCGATGACCGGGCGGTTGGCGATCAACTGGTCGAGCTCGGCCTTGAGTCGGTCATGTGATTCCTGGGTCAGCCAGGTCACCTGGGTGTCCGTCATCTCGTCACGTCCTTGTGTTCACGCTTCCGCCTCTTCGCGTAAGCCTCTGTCTGCCCCGCCGCCGGGAGTGTTCGGGTGCCGCCGGTCCGCGCCCACGGCCCTAATGCAGCAATACACGGCCCCAACAGGAACCGTGCACTGGCCTATGTTACCACCAAGGAAACATCTGGTGTCCCCCAAATTCGGAGTTCGGGGTCCGCGCCGCGGTCAGGACGGTCGCAGATACCCGGGCACGTCGGTGCCGCAGCCGTAGATGTCGGCCATCATCGGCGGCCGGGAGGATTTCACCGTCGTCGTCACCTGCACCGTGGCCTGGTCGGATGGCGGGACCAGCACCTCCCGCCGGCCGGTCTCGCTGCCGTCCTCGGCGCGGACCCGCACGATGCAGTCCACCGGTCGCGACGGGTCGGAGCGGGTCACGCTGATCGTCACCGAGGCCGTCTCGTCGTCGACGACGTGATACCCGGCCAGCGAGCCCGAGACTTCGCTGGTGCCCAGCCGTTGGTAGCCGATGACGGCGACGGCGAAACCGGCCGCGACCGCCAGCACGGCCAGCGCGATCACCACGCGCCGCCGCGACACACCCGACAGTCGGGATCGCCCGTATCGGCCCTCGGGGCGCGGAATAAAAGTCTCGCTCATGCGTGATTCATATCTCGACGGCGATCCGACGTCCCCGGCCCAGAGGATGCCGACGATCGAGAACTGGAATTATAGGGTCGAACGGGCCCGGCCGGCGGCGCGACGCCAACGGGACTGCACCGGACATTCCCACAGGAAGATGTAGGGGGCGTGTGAGCGAACTGCGGTTGATGGCGGTGCATGCCCACCCCGACGACGAATCCAGCAAGGGTGCGGCCACGCTCGCCAAGTATGCCGACAAGGGGCATCGCGTGCTGGTGGTGACGTTGACCGGCGGCGAGCGCGGCGACATCCTCAACCCCGCCATGGATCTGCCCGACGTGCGCGGGCGCTTGGCGGAGGTGCGCCGCGACGAGATGGCGAAGGCGGCCGAGATCCTCGGCGTGGAGCACACCTGGCTGGGTTTCGTCGACTCCGGGTTGCCCCAGGGTGACCCACCCCCGCCGCTGCCCGAGGGCTGCTTCGCGCTGGGGCCGCTGGAGGAGGCGGTCGAGGCGCTGGTGCGCGTGGTCCGCGAGTTCCGGCCGCACGTGATCACCACCTACGACGAGAACGGCGGCTACCCGCATCCCGACCACATCCGCTGCCACCAGGTCTCGGTCGGCGCCTTCGAGGCCGCGGGCGACTACCGGCGCTTCCCGCAGGCCGGCGACCCGTGGACGGTGTCCAAGCTCTACTACATCCACGGGTTCCTGCGCGCGCGGATGCAGTTGCTGCACGACGAGGCCCTCAAGCACGGCCGGGACGCCCCGTTCACGAAGTGGCTCGAGCACTGGGATCCCGAGCACGACCCGTTCGAGTCCCGGGTGACGACGCGCGTCGAGTGTTCGGCGTATTTCGGCCGGCGTGACGACGCGCTGCGGGCGCATGCCACACAGATCGACCCCAACCACGACTTCTTCGCCGCTCCCATCGCCTGGCAGGAGCGGCTGTGGCCGACCGAGGAGTTCGAGTTGGCCCGCTCCCGGGTGCCGGTCCGCCTGCCCGAGGACGACTTGTTCGCCGGAATCGAGGTCGACGGGTGAACCACATCCTTCTCGCGGGCCGCCTCGCGGCCCATGCCGTGGTCTGGGCCGACGGCGCGCCACGCAACCACGGGCCCGACTTCGGCAAGGCCAGCCCGCTGGGACTGCTGGTGATCGTGCTGCTGCTGATCGCCACGCTGTTGCTGCTGAGGTCGATGAACCGCCAACTGAAGAAGGTGCCCGAGTCGTTCGACCCCGAACACCCGGCGCCCGACCAGGCCGCGGACGAGGGCACCGACACGGTCGAGCCGTCGACGGACGAGGAGACCGGCGGCGCGACGCACCCACCGGGGTCCGATGATGAACCCCGCTGACCCCTCCCGGACGAACACGCTCGGGCTGGCGACCAGCCCGTATCTGCGCCAGCACGCCGACAACCCGGTGCACTGGCAGCAGTGGACGCCGGAGGCGCTGGCGGCCGCGGCCGCGCGCGACGTGCCGATCCTGCTGTCCGTCGGCTACGCCGCCTGCCACTGGTGTCACGTCATGGCCCACGAGTCGTTCGCGGACCACGAGGTGGCCGCGGCGCTGAACGCGGGGTTCGTCTGCGTCAAGGTCGACCGGGAGGAGCGCCCCGACATCGACGCCGTCTACATGAACGCCACCGTCGCGCTGACCGGTCAGGGTGGCTGGCCGATGACGTGTTTCCTGACGCCCGACGGCCGTCCCTTCTTCTGCGGCACGTACTACACGAAAACCGATTTCCTGCAGGTGCTTTCGGCGGTCACGGAGGCCTGGCGGGACCGCCGCGACGACGTCGAGGAGGCGTCCGACCGCATCGCCGGGGAGCTGCGGGCGATGACGGGCACATTTTGGGAGCAAACAAACGGGAGCCCGGCGTTGGTCCCCGCGGTGTGCGACCATGCCGTCGCGGCGCTGCTGGCTGGCGAGGACAAGGTCAACGGCGGCTTCGGCGACGCGCCGAAGTTCCCCTCGGCCGCTGTTCTCGAGGCGTTGTTGCGCAACTACGAACGCACCAAATCGCCGGCCGCGTTGGAGGCGGTCGAACGCGCCGGCGGCGCGATGGCCCGCGGCGGAATCTATGACCAGCTCGCCGGTGGCTTCGCCCGCTACAGCGTCGACAACGCCTGGGTGGTCCCGCATTTCGAGAAGATGCTCTACGACAATGCGCTGCTGCTGCGCGTATATGCGCACTGGGCCCGCCGTACCGGTGATCCGCTGGCCCGCCGCATCGCCGCGGAGACCGCGCGGTTCCTGCTCGTGGAGCTGTCCGACGCGGACATGTTCGTTTCGTCGCTGGACGCCGACGCCGACGGCCGCGAGGGCTCGACCTACGTCTGGACCCGCAAGCAGCTGAGCGAGGTGCTCGGTGACGACGACAGCCGTTGGGCCGCAAATCTTTTCACCGTGACGCGGTCCGGCACGTTCGGGGACGGGGCGTCGGTGCTGCAGCTGCGCGAAGATCCCGACGATCCGCAACGGCTGGAACGCGTGCGGGCCGCGCTGCTGGCCGCCCGCCGCACCCGGGCCCAGCCGGGACGCGACGACAAGGTCGTCACCTGCTGGAACGGGCTGGCGATCGCCGCGCTGGTCGAGGCCGGCGTGGCCCTGGACGAACCCGAGTTGACCCGCGCGGCGGCGCGCTGCGCGGCCAAGCTGCTGGACCTGCACCTCGTCGGCGGCCGGCTGCGGCGGGCCAGCCTGGGCGGGGTGGTGGGCGACAGCGCCGCCACCCTCGACGATCACGCCATGCTGGCCGCCGGGCTGCTAACGCTGTATCAGCTGACCGCCCGGGAGAACTGGCTGACGGGGGCGACCGGGCTGCTGGACACGGCGCTGGCGCACTTCGCCGACCCGGATCGGCCCGGCCGCTGGTTCGACACCGCCGACGACGCCGAAGAGCTGATGTTGCGGCCCGCCGACCCGCTGGACGGGGCGACGCCGTCGGGCGCGTCGTCGATCACCGAGGCGCTGCTGACCGCGGCGCACCTGGTCGAGGGGCCCCGCGCCGAACGGTACCTGCAGGCGGCCTCCGCTTCGCTCGATGCCCATTCGATACTGCTGGCGCAGGCGCCCCGCTCGGTCGGCAACTGGGTGTCCGTCGCCGAACTGGCGATTCGCGGGCCGCTGCAGGTCGCGGTCGCCTGCGACCCGGCCCGCTCGGAGCTGCTGGCCGAGGCGCGCCGCCTGGCGCCCGGCGGGACGATCGTGGTCGGCGGCGCGCCGGACTCGTCGGCGCTGCTCGCCGGCCGGGCCCGGGTGGGCGACGCCGACGCCGCCTACGTGTGCCGGGGCCGGGCGTGCGACCTGCCGGTGACCCGGGCCGCCGAGCTGGCCGCGGCCCTGGGCGTCCCCCGGCGATAGCCCGGCCGTTACCCTGCGTCACATGCCGCACGCCGACGACCGAACCACAGCGATCACCGACGCCGTCAACCGCTACATTGCGCTGATCGCCACGGGCAGCGCCGACGACCTGGTCGAGCTCTACGCCGACGACGCCACCGTCGAGGACCCGGTCGGCGGGGACGTGCACATCGGCCGGCAGGCGATCCACGGCTTCTACTCCGCGCTCGACGACGCGCAGCGCACCTGCGAACTGGTGGCGCTGCGGGTGGCCGGCAACGAGGCGGCCTTCCAGTTCCGGCTGACCGTGAACGCCGGCGGTCACCGGATGCTGATCGAGCCGATCGACGTCATGGCCTTCGACGACAGCGGCAAGGTCACCACGATGAAGGCGTACTGGTCGGCCGCCGACGTGACCCAACTCTAGGGGTTTCTGGGCTCTGGGGGTTTCTGGGCTCTGGGGGACTCTGGGCTCTGGGGGACTCTGGAGGTCCGCGCGGTCAGGCCGGGTGGCCGACGTAGAAGACGGCCAGCCACATCGCGATGTAGTGCAGGATCGCCGCGAGCACGGTGAACGCGTGGAACACCTCGTGGTAGCCGAAGGTACGCGGCCACGGGTCGGGCCAGCGCAGCCCGTAGAACAGGCCCCCGACGCTGTACAGCACCCCGCCTGCCGCCAGCAGCACCATCGCGGCCACCCCGGCGGTGTGGATGATCGTCGGGGCGTACCAGACCGCCACCCAGCCCAGCAGCAGATACAGCGGCACGCCCACCCACCGGGGCGCCGTCGGCCAGAACACCGTCAGCAGTGTCCCGGCCGCCGCGCCGCCCCACACGATCCAGAGCACCAGCACCCCGGTGCTCTGCGGCATGGCCAGGCGCGCGAACGGCGTGTAGCTGCCCGCGATGAACAGAAAGATCGTCGAATGATCCAGCCGCCGCATCCACAGCCGGGCGGTCGCCGATTTCCACTGGACGCGGTGATAGGTGGCGCTGACGGCGAACATCGCCACCGTGGCGGCGGCGTAGACCAGTGTCGAATGACCGGCGCGCGGCGATGCGACCGCCCACGAGACCGACACCAGGGTCGCCCCGCACACCACGGCCAGCCACGCCGAGTAGAAGTGGATCCAGCCGCGCATCCGCGGCCTGGTGAAGACGTCGGCTGCACCGTCGACCGGGTTCTCCGGGTCGCGTGCTTGTGATCCGGGTCCTGAATTCGCGGGAGTGCTGGTCTGGCTGCTCATGTCTCCGTCGCCTGGCACGTCGAGAAAGTGTGCGGAGCTTGCTGTGCGTCCAGCTTAGCCGCGAATGGTTACGCGACGGTGTCGGTCGCGCGGTGGCATCCGGTGCAATGACGGCCGAAATCGCCGGGCCTGACAGTAGGGTGGGTCTTCGTGGAGATCATCCCGCCCCGGCTCAAGGAGCCGCTCTACAAGGTCTATGAGCTGCGTCTGCGGCAGGGCCTGGCCGCCTCCAGAGCCGAACTGCCCCGCCACATCGCGGTCCTGTGCGACGGGAACCGGCGCTGGGCGCGCGACGCGGGTTACGACGACGTCAGCTACGGCTACCGGATGGGGGCCGCCAAGATCGCCGAGATGCTGCGCTGGTGCCAGGAGGCCGGCATCGAAATGACCACCGTCTACCTGCTGTCCACCGAGAACCTGCAGCGCGATCCCACCGAGCTGGCCGGGCTGATCGAGATCGTCACCGACGTCGTGGAGAAGATCTGCGCGCCGGCCAACCGCTGGAGCGTGCGCACCGTCGGGGACCTCGAGCTGCTCGGCGGGGAGCCGGCCCGGCGGCTGCGCGGCGCGGTGAAGTCGACACCGGCCGTGGCGTCCTTCCACGTCAACGTCGCGGTCGGCTACGGCGGGCGCCGGGAGATCGTCGACGCGGTGCGGGCGTTGCTGAGCAAGGAACTCGCCAACGGCGCGACCGCCGAGGAACTCATCGACGCGGTGACCGTCGACGCCATCTCCGAAAACCTCTACACGTCGGGGCAACCCGACCCCGACCTGGTGATCCGCACGTCGGGCGAGCAACGCCTGTCCGGCTTCCTGCTGTGGCAGAGCGCGTACTCGGAGATGTGGTTCACCGAGGCGCACTGGCCCGCGTTCCGGCGGGTGGACTTCCTGCGCGCGCTGCGCGCCTACAGCGCGCGGCACCGCAGGTACGGCAGGTAGCGACGGGTTATCGGCGGGTGGCCGGCGCGCCACGCCGGCGCGTACGGCTGCGCTGTCGGCGGCGTCGGCGCGCTGACGTTACGGCGCGGCCCTGGCCGGCAGCGTCGACGGACCGCTGCACGACTGGCAGAACGCCGCGGCCCGGCCGATCGCCGCCGACCTCGGACCCGCGCTGACGAACCCGGTGCACCCGCGCCTCGTTACTCTCGCAGCCGGGGCATCGGTTACCGAAGGCCACCGAAGACCACCGAAAGGGCACTGGAATGGCTACGTCGACGATTCCACCCGCGAAAGTCGTCCGAGCGATCGAACGCGCCAGGCATCACCTCGGCCGGCTGTATCGCCGGACGCTGCCCGCCCCGGCGGTAGTGCTGGAAATGCTGATGGACGCGTGGGTGTCGCAGGCGATCGCGGTAGCGGCCGACCTCGGCATCGCCGACGCGCTGGCGAAGGGTCCGCTCTCGGCCGAGGATTTGGCGAAGGCGGTCGACGCGGACACCGACGCGCTGACCCGGCTGATGCGCGCCCTGATCTCGCGCGGGATCTTTCGGCGGCGCCGCGACGGCCGCTACGACCTGACCCCGCTGGCGCAGCCGCTGCGTCGCGACGCCGAGATCTCGCTGGCCGCGTGGGCCCGCTGGGCAGGCTCGCCCCAGCTGCGCGAGCGCTGGAGCCAGCTCACCGACGGCATCCGCGCGGGCCGGTGCGTCGCCGCCGAGATGCGCGACCAGAACATGTTCGACTACCTGGCGGGCCAGCCGGAGCTGAACGACATCTTCAACGAGGCCATGACCAACGTGTCCGAACTCTCGATCGCCCCGCTCATGGCGGCCTACGACTTCGGGCGCTTCGGCGCCGACGCCACCATCGTCGACGTCGGGGGCGGGCACGGCCGCCTGCTTTCGGCCATCCTCGCCGCGACACCGCGGGCGCGCGGCGTCCTGTTCGACATGCCCCAGGTCGTGGCCGGCGCCGCGGCGGGACTCCGCAGATACCACGTCGAGGACCGCGTCGAGATCGCCCAGGGATCGTTCTTCGACGACGTCATCCCGGCCGGCGGCGACGTCTACGTCCTCAAGAACGTGATCCACGACTGGCTCGACGACGACGCCGAGCGCATCCTGCGCAACGTGCGCTCGGCGTGCGGCACGGGCAAGCACCTGGTCCTTGTCGAACTGGTGATTCCCACCCACGACCGGGATTTCGCGGGCAAGTGGCTGGACCTGGACATGTTCGTCAGCGCCGCCGCGCGGGAGCGCACCGCCGAGGAATACGGCCGGCTCCTGCAGCGCGCCGGCTTCCGGCTGACGCGGGTGGTCGAGACGGTGTCCCCGTTCAGCCTCATCGAAGCCGAAGCGGTGTAGGCGCGCCCGGAGCCCGGCAACACTGCCCGGCCGGCGTGGAACACGCCCTCGGCGCCGCTTTGGTGCCCTACGGGCCGGTGGTGTTCCGCCTCGCGGCGCTGCAGCATCTGGGGGTGCGCCGCCTGGCGGCCTGAGCGCCCGACTCGTGGATGCGGGGTCCCGGTGGGCCCCGCATCTACAGCTTGCGCAGGCGCAGCCGGTTGATGGAGTGGTCGGCGTCCTTGCGCAGCACCAGGGTCGCGCGGGGCCGGGTCGGCAGGATGTTCTCGACCAGGTTGGGCCGGTTGATCGACCGCCAGATCTCGCGCGCGGCGGCGACGGCCTTGGTGTCGCTGAGGGCCGCGTAGTGGTGGAAGTGCGATTCGGGGTCGGCGAATGACGTGCCGCGCATGGCCAGGAACCGCGAGATGTACCACTGCTCGATGTCCTCGATGCGGGCGTCCACATATAGCGAGAAGTCGAACAGGTCCGACACCATCAGGGTCGGGCCGGTCTGCAGGACGTTGAGGCCCTCCAGGATCAGGATGTCGGGATGGCGGACGACCTGCTTGGCCCCGGGGATGATGTCGTAGTGCAGGTGCGAGTACACCGGCGCGCACGCGTGTTCGGCACCGGACTTGACCGTCGTCACGAAACGCATCAGCGCACGCCGGTTGTAGCTTTCGGGGAAACCCTTGCGGTGCATCAGGTTTCGTCGGCCCAGCTCGGCGTTCGGGTACAGGAAGCCGTCGGTGGTCACCAGGTCGACCCGCGGGTGGTGGTCCCAGCGGGCCAGCAGTGCCTTCAGCACGCGCGCTGTCGTCGACTTGCCGACGGCGACGCTGCCGGCGACGCCGATGATGAACGGCACCGGCCGGTCCGGGTTCTGCGGCGGCTCGCCGAGGAACTCGGCGGTGGCAGCAAACAGGCGCTGGCGGGCGGCGACCTGCAGGTGGATCAGCCGGGCCAGCGGCAGGAAGACCTCTTCGACTTCGAGCAGGTCGATCTGCTCGCCCAGTCCGCGCAGCCGGACGAGCTCCTCTTCGGTGAGGGCCAGTGGCGTCGACATGCGAAGCGCACGCCATCGCTTCCGGTCGAACTCCACGTAAGGGCTCGGCTCGCTAAGCCGCGGCATGGTGCAAGTGTGGCAGGGGCAGGCGGGCGACCGACGGCTGGGCTGGCTGAAAGTGCCGCTCGATAGACTGGCCTGCGTGACCGCTGCACCTGACGCCCCCGCCACCTCTCCCGGCACGGCCTCCGTGATGTCTGCCCCGCTCGCCGAGGTCGACCCGGACATCGCGGACCTGATCGGCAAGGAACTGCACCGGCAGCGCGACACCCTGGAGATGATCGCCTCGGAGAACTTCGTGCCGCGCGCGGTGCTGCAGACCCAGGGCAGCGTGCTGACCAACAAGTACGCCGAGGGGCTGCCCGGCCGGCGCTACTACGGCGGCTGCGAATACGTCGACGCCGTGGAGAACATCGCCCGCGACCGGGCCAAGGCGCTGTTCGGCGCCGAGTTCGCCAACGTCCAGCCGCATTCGGGCGCCCAGGCCAATGAGGCGGTGCTGCACGCACTGATGACGCCGGGGGAGCGGCTGCTCGGGCTGGATTTGGCCAACGGCGGGCACCTGACGCACGGCATGAAGCTGAACTTCTCCGGCAAGCTCTATGACGCCGGTTTTTATGGTGTGGACCCGGCGACGCATCTGGTGGACATGGACGCGGTGCGGGCCAAGGCTCTTGAATTCCGTCCGAAGGTGATCATCGCCGGCTGGTCGGCCTACCCGCGGATTCTCGACTTCGCGGCGTTCCGGGCGGTCGCCGACGAGGTCGGCGCCAAGCTCTGGGTGGACATGGCGCACTTCGCGGGACTGGTGGCCGTGGATCTGCACCCGTCGCCGGTGCCGTACGCCGACGTGGTGTCCACCACTGTGCACAAGACGCTCGGCGGCGCCCGCTCCGGCATGATCATCGGCAAGCAGGAATACGCCAAGGCCATCAACTCGGCGGTGTTCCCGGGCCAGCAGGGCGGGCCGCTCATGCACGTCGTCGCGGGCAAGGCGGTCGCGCTCAAGATCGCCACCACGCCGGAGTTCGCCGACCGTCAGCGGCGCACGCTGTCCGGTGCGCGCCTGATCGCCGAGCGGCTGACGGCTCCCGACGTGACCAAGGCCGGCGTGTCGGTGGTCAGCGGTGGCACCGACGTCCACCTGGTGTTGGTCGACCTGCGCGACTCGCCGCTGGACGGCAAGGCCGCCGAGGACCTGCTGCACGACATCGGCATCACCGTCAACCGCAACGCGGTGCCCAATGACCCCCGGCCGCCGATGGTGACGTCGGGGTTGCGGGTCGGAACGCCGGCGCTGGCCACTCGCGGCTTCGCCGACGCCGAGTTCGCCGAGGTGGCCGACATCATCGCCACCGCGCTCGCGGCAGGGGCGTCGGCCGATGTCTCCGCGCTCCGGCAACGGGTCACCCGGCTGGCCGCGAACTTCCCGCTCTACGAGGGCATCGAGGACTGGACGCTGGTCGACGGTTAGCGGCCGGCCGCCCGAAGAAGGGCGGCGAAAAGGGCTGCGAAAAAGGGCCCCGAAAAAGGACCCCCTAAAGGACCAAAGTCACCAATCGGTTGCGACACGAGCGGGAGAATTTCACACACCTGTGTACCCGGGTTACAGTAACCCCATGGCACAGAAACCTGTCGCTAACGCGATGACGCTGGAACTTGAGCCCGTCGTCGAAGCGAACATGGACCGACACCTCAACACCGAGGAACTCTGGTTCGCGCACGACTACGTGCCCTTCGAACGCGGGGAGAACTTCGCCTTCCTCGGCGGCCGCGACTGGGATGCGTCCCAGGTGACGCTGCCCAAGGACATCACCGACGCCTGCGAGATCCTGCTGCTGCTCAAGGACAACCTCGCCGGGCATCACCGCGAGCTCGTCGAGCACTTTATCCTCGAGGACTGGTGGGGCCGCTGGCTGGGCCGCTGGACCGCCGAGGAGCACCTGCACGCGATCGCGCTGCGCGAATACCTGGTGGTGACCCGCGAGGTCGACCCGACCGCCAACGAACAGGCGCGCGTCGAGTACGTGATGAAGGGCTATCGCGCCGACACGTACACCCAGGTCGAGACCCTGGTGTACATGGCGTTCACCGAGCGCACCCACGCGGTTTTCTGCGCCAACCTGGCGGCCAAGGTCGAGGAGCCGGTCCTGGCCGGGCTCGTCGACCGCATCGCCCGGGACGAGGTGCGGCACGAGGAGTTCTTCTCCAACCTCGTCGCGCACTGCCTCGAGTGCACCCGCGACGAGACCATCGCGGCGATCGCGGCCCGCGCCGCCGACCTGCAGGTCGTGGGCGCCGACATCGACTCCTACCGGGACAAGGTGAGCAACGTCGCCCAGGCGGGCATCTTCGGGCCCCCGCAACTGCGGCAGGCGATCTCGGACCGCATCACCGCCTGGGGGCTGGCCGACGAGCCCGCGTTGCGGCAGTTCGTCATCGGTTGAGACCTCGGCGCGCCTGCGCGGCGCGCGGGCGGCGACGAGAGTAGCGTCGTCGGTGATGGCCAGCGACAAGCTCAGCTGCCAGGGCGGCACCTCCCGTCAACGCAACGGCAGGACCGGCCCCGGTCCTGGTGCCGCGATTCCCACCGCCATGCCTGTGTGGGTCCGCGCGGGCTCAACCCGCTCGAGGAGCCCCACGTGACCGATATCCGGACCTACGTTCTCGACACCTCCGTGCTGCTGTCCGACCCTTGGGCGTGCAGCCGGTTCGCCGAGCACGAGGTGGTGGTTCCGCTGGTGGTGATCAGCGAATTGGAGGCCAAACGCCACCATCATGAGCTGGGGTGGTTCGCCCGCCAGGCGCTGCGCCTGTTCGACGACCTCCGCCTCGAGCACGGACGGCTGGATCAGCCCATTCCCGTTGGGACACAAGGCGGTACGCTGCATGTCGAGCTCAATCACACCGACCCCACGGTGCTGCCGGCCGGCTTCCGGACCGACAGCAACGACTCCCGGATCCTGAGCTGCGCCGCCAACCTCGCGGCCGAAGGCCGGCGAGTTACTCTGGTCAGCAAGGACATTCCGCTCCGGGTCAAGGCAGCCGCGGTGGGCCTGCCCGCCGACGAGTACCACGCCCAGGATGTCGTGGCCTCCGGATGGTCGGGGATGCACGAGATCGACACCGCCGCCGAGGACATCGACGCGCTGTTCGCCGACGGCGAGATCGACCTGACCGAGGCGCGGGACTTGCCGTGCCACACCGGGATTCGGCTTCTCGGTGGCAGCTCGCATGCGCTCGGCCGGGTCACCGCCACCAAGCGCGTCCAGCTGGTCCGCGGGGATCGCGAGGTGTTCGGGCTGCGCGGCCGTTCCGCCGAGCAGCGGGTCGCGCTCGACCTGCTGCTCGACGAGTCGGTGGGCATCGTCTCCCTGGGCGGCAAGGCCGGCACCGGGAAGTCGGCGCTGGCGTTGTGCGCGGGCCTGGAGGCGGTGCTGGAACGGCGGACCCATCGCAAGGTGGTGGTGTTCCGTCCGCTGTACGCGGTCGGCGGCCAGGAGCTGGGCTATCTGCCGGGCAGCGAGAGCGACAAGATGGGTCCGTGGGCGCAGGCGGTGTTCGACACCCTCGAGGGCCTGGCCAGCCCGGCCGTCCTCGACGAGGTGCTCTCCCGCGGCATGCTCGAGGTGCTCCCGCTCACCCACATTCGCGGCCGCTCGCTGCACGACTCGTTCGTCATCGTCGACGAGGCGCAGTCGCTGGAGCGCAACGTCCTGCTGACGGTGTTGTCCCGGCTGGGCACGGGTTCGCGGGTGGTGCTGACCCACGACATCGCGCAGCGGGACAACCTGCGGGTCGGCCGCCACGACGGCGTCGCGGCGGTGATCGAGAAGCTCAAAGGCCACCCGCTGTTCGCCCACATCACGCTGCTGCGCAGCGAACGTTCGCCGATCGCCGCGCTGGTCACCGAGATGCTCGAGGAGATCGCCGGACCGCACTGAGCGCGCGGGCCGGTAGGCTGCGAGCGTGCCGAAACGACCCGACAGCCAGGCCTGGCGCTATTGGCGGACCGTCTTCGGCGCCGCGGCGGCCGTCGCGGTGCTGGTCGTCGGCGGCCTCACCGGCCACGTGACACGCGCGGACGACCTCAGTTGCGCGGTCGTCAAATGTGTGGCGCTGACGTTCGACGACGGGCCGAGCCCGTTCGACGGCCGGCTGCTGAAGATCCTGCAGGACAACGACGCCAAGGCCACCTTCTTCCTGATCGGCAACAAGGTGGCGGCCGACCCGGCCGGGGCCAGGCGCATCGCCGACGCGGGCATGGAGATCGGCAACCACACCTGGGAACACCCCAACATGACGACGATCCCCCCGCAGGACGTCGCCGGCCAGTTCTCGCGGGCCAACGACGCGATCGCCGCCGCGACCGGCCGCGCACCCACGCTGTACCGCCCCGCCGGCGGGCTGTCCGACGAGGCGATGCGCCAGACCGCCGCCCGGTACGGGCTGGCCGAAATCCTCTGGGATGTCATCCCTTTCGATTGGGCGAACGACTCGAACACGGGGGCGACGCGGTCCATGCTGATGACCTACGTCAAGCCCGGCTCGGTGGTGCTGTTCCATGACACCTACTCGAGCACCGTGGATGTGGTGTACCAGTTCATCCCGGTGCTCAAGGCCAACGGCTACCGCATGGTGACGGTGAGCGAGCTGCTCGGGCCGCGGGCACCCGGGAGCACTTACGGCAGCCGGGAAAACGGGGCGCCCGCCAACGTCCTGCACGACATCCCGGCCGGCGAGATCCCGACACTGCCCGACACGCCGTCGCCGCGGCCGATGCCCAACTTCCCGATCACCGACATTCCGGGCCAGAACTCGGGCGGGCCGAACAACGGTGCCTAGCTCGGCGGCATCCGTTGCGGGGCAGCGCAAGTCCGCCCGCCGCCTGTCGATTCAATACGGGACCGACCTCGCCGTGGCATACGTCATCGGGCTGCTCGACGCGTCGGCCATCCTGATCCCGCTGGGGCGCCACACCTCGGTGCCCTTCGCCAGGCACGACGCGGTGGCGGTGGTGGTGCTGGGCGTGGTGGGCGCCGTCGGCGTCGCCGTGGCGGGAGTGCTGAACCTCGCCCCCACGCTGCGGTGGTTCGCCGCCGGGTCCGAGCCCGACCCGGGTCAGCGGGACACCGCGATGAAACTCGCGCGCCACCAGGCGATCATCCTGTTCGGGGCCTGGGCGGTCACGGGCGGGACATCGCTGCTGCTGAACCGGTCCGCGGGCGCGGCGCTGCTGCTGCCCATCGGGCTCGGCGTCCTGTTCGGCGGCCCGGCCACCGCGGGGACGGGTCTGCTGCTCACCCAGCGCATCGTGCGGCCGATCATGGGGGCCGCCACCCGCAACGGCGAGCCCCGGGTGGCCGTGCCCGGTGTGTTCGCGCGACTGATCATGTTGTGGTTTCTGTGCAGCGCGCTGCCCATCGGCGTCATCGCGGCATTCGTCGTGCTGCGGTCCTACGGTTGGCTCTTCGCAAGGTCGGCTTCGCTGGACGTGCCGATCCTGGTGGTGTCGCTGGCGGCGCTGCTGCTCGGGCTGCCCACGATGATCCTGACGTCGCGATCCATCTCGGACCCGCTCGGCGACGTGGTCGACGCGATGGCCGAGGTGGAGCATGGCCGCATCGGCACCTACGTGGGCGTGTACGAGCGCTCCCAAATCGGGCGTCTGCAAGCCGGATTCAACAGGATGGTCGCGGGGCTCGCGGAGCGGGACCGGTTGCGTGACCTGTTCGGGCGCCACGTCGGGACGGACGTCGCGCAGCGCGCCATCCGGGAAGGCGCATCGCTGTCCGGCGACGTCGTGGAGGCGGCGGTCTTGTTCATCGACCTGGTGGGCTCGACGCAGCTCGCCGAAAGCCGCGCCCCGCAAGAGGTTGCGGACGTGCTGAACGACTTCTTCCGGATCGTCGTCGACGCCGTCGACGCACATCAGGGGCTGGTCAACAAATTCGCGGGCGACGCCGCTCTGGCCGTCTTCGGGGCGCCGCTGCGCAGCGGCGAACCGGCGTCGGCCGCGCTGGCGACGGCGCGCACGCTGGGCACCCAGCTGCGCCGGCTACCGATCGACTTCGGCATCGGTGTCTCGGCGGGCCGCGTCTTCGCCGGCAACATCGGCGCCGAAAACCGCTATGAGTACACGGTGATCGGGGACGCCGTCAACGAGGCGGCGCGGCTGGCCGACCTCGCCAAGACCTCCGAGCGGCGAATCCTGTGCTCGGCGGCGGCCGTCGACCGCGCCGGCGAGGCCGAGCGGGCGCGGTGGGCCCAATGCTATTCCACCGTGTTGCGCGGGCGCTCGCAGGCGACCCACGTCCTGGCGCCGGCGGGTTAGGGCCCGTCCGGGGCGGCCTCGGCCTCGACCCGGGCCATCGCCAACACGTCGAGGCGGCGGTCCAGCTCCTCGATCGAGAGCTTGTCGCCGATCAGGCCGCGGTCGATCACGGTCTGGCGAATCGTCTTGCGTTCCTTGAGCGCCTGTTTGGCCACCGCCGCGGCCTCCTCGTAGCCGATCGCCGAGTTCAGCGGCGTCACGATCGACGGGGAGGACTCGGCCAGCTCGCGCAGATGGTCGACGTTGGCCTTCAGCCCCACGATGCAGCGCTGGGCGAACAGCCGCGAGACGTTGGTCAGCAGCGTGAACGACTCCAGGATGTTGCGGGCCATCATCGGGATGTAGACGTTGAGCTCGAAGGCGCCGTTGGCCCCGCCCCAGGCGATCGCGGCATCGTTGCCAATCACCTGCGCGGCGACCTGAGTGACCGCCTCCGGCAGCACCGGATTGACCTTGCCGGGCATGATCGAACTGCCGGGCTGCAGGTCCGGCAGCTGGATCTCGGCCAGCCCGGTCAACGGACCCGACCCCATCCAGCGGATGTCGTTGGCGATCTTGGTCAGCGACACCGCGATGGTGCGCAGCGCGCCGGACGCCTCGACCAATCCGTCCCGCGCGGCTTGGGCCTCGAAAGAGTTCGTCGCGGTGCGCAACTGCGAAATGCCCGTGCGCTCCACCAGAACCGCAACGACCTTGGTGCCGAAGCCGTCGGGGGCGTTGAGCCCGGTGCCGACCGCGGTGCCGCCGATGGCCAGCTCCCCGAGCCGGGGCAGGGTGGCGCGCACCCGCTCGATGCCGGCCTCGACCTGGCGGGCGTACCCGCTGAACTCCTGGCCCAGCGTCACCGGAACCGCGTCCATCAGGTGCGTCCGGCCCGACTTGACCACCGTCTGCCACTCGTCGGCCTTGCCGGCCAACGCGTTCTGCAGCACCTCCAGCGCGGGGATGAGGTGGCTCACCGCGGCTTCGGTGGCCGCGATGTGGGTGGCGGTGGGGAAGGTGTCGTTGGACGACTGCGACATGTTGACGTCGTCGTTGGGGTGCACCGTGACCCCGCACCTGGCCGCGAGGGAGGCGATCACCTCGTTGGTGTTCATGTTGGAGCTGGTGCCCGAACCGGTCTGGAAGACGTCGATGGGGAACTGGTCGTCGTGGCGGCCGTCGGCGATCTCGGCCGCGGCGGCCATGATCGCGTCGGCCTTCTCCGGGGCCAGCAGCCCGAGGTCCTTGTTCACCTGGGCGCAGGCGCCCTTGAGTAGGCCCAGCGCCCGGATCTGGGCGCGCTCCAGGCCGCGGCCCGAGATCGGGAAGTTCTCCACCGCGCGTTGAGTCTGGGCGCGCCACAATGCTTTTGCGGGTACCCGGACCTCGCCCATGGTGTCGTGCTCGATGCGGTAGTCGGCGTTTTCGGAGCCTTCAGCGACCATTGATGAACGTCCTCGCTGGTGGTGGTTTCACGGCAGGGGGTAGGCGGCGGAACTGTCGCCGGTGAAGTCGATCGCGGAGTATTCGTTGAGCTTCGAGAGCCTGTGGTAGGCCTCGATCATGCGCACGGTGCCCGACTTCGAGCGCATCACGATCGACTGGGTGGTGCAGCCGCCGGGGTAGTACCGCACCCCCTTGAGCAGGTCGCCGTCGGTGACGCCGGTGGCGCAGAAGAAGACGTTCTCGCCGGACACCAGGTCCTCGGTGGTCAGCACCTGATCGAGGTCGTAGCCGGCGTCGAGTGCCTTCCGGCGTTCCGCGTCGTCCACCGGTGCCAGCTGCGCCTGGATCGCGCCGCCCATGCAGCGGATCGCCGCGGCGGCGATGATGCCCTCCGGGGTGCCGCCGATGCCGGCCAGCATGTCGGTGCCCGACTGGTACCGGCACGCCGAGATCGCGCCGGCGACGTCGCCGTCGGTGATCAGCCGGATGCGGGCCCCGGTGGCCCGGACGTCTTCGATCAGCTGCGCGTGGCGGGGCCGGTCCAGGATGCACACCGTCATGTCCCGCACCGACAGGTGCTTCACCGTGGCGACCGCCCGGATGTTCTCGGCGATCGGTGCGGTGATGTCGAGCACGTCCACCGCCTCGGGCCCGACGGCGATCTTGTTCATGTAGTAGACCGCCGACGGGTCGAACATCGCCCCGCGTTCGGCGACGGCCAGCACCGAGATCGCGTTGGGCATGCCCTTGCTCATCAGCGTGGTGCCGTCGATCGGGTCGACGGCGAAGTCGCACTCCGGGCCGTCGCCGTTGCCGACGTCCTCGCCGTTGTAGAGCATCGGCGCGTGGTCCTTCTCGCCCTCGCCGATGACGACCACGCCGCGCATCGACACCGTGTTGACGAGCTCGCGCATGGCGTCGACGGCCGCGCCGTCGCCACCCTCCTTGTCGCCGCGGCCCACCCAGCGGCCCGCGGCCATGGCGCCGGCCTCGGTGACGCGCACCAGCTCGAGCGCCAGGTTGCGGTCCGGAGCCTCCCCGCGCGAGCGCGGGTGCGCCGACCCGCGGCCCCCGGCGACCGGCGACGAGCCGGGTTCCGAAGGTCGGTCGCCCTCAACTGTCATAGCTTCTGATTGTTCCAGAAGCACGCCGGTCCGCTGGAGTTGGGCTGTGGCTGGCGCCGAACGACTGGAATACTGCAGGGGTGACCGAGAAACCGCAGGCGGACGCCGCGTTGGCCGGCGAGCCGGCTCCCCCCGCCGGCCCCGCCCCCAAGCCGGCCAAGCCGCGCCTGCTGCAGGACGGTCGCGACATGTTCTGGTCGTTGATGCCGCTGGTGCTGGGCTGCATCCTGCTGGCGGGCGTGGTCGGGATGTGTTCGTTCCAGCCCACCGGGACCAACACCGGGGCGATCCCGTCCTACGACGCGGCGGCGGCCCTGCGCGCGGACGCGCAGACGCTGGGCTTCCCCATTCGGCTGCCGCGGCTGCCGGCGGGCTGGCAGCCCAACTCCGGGGGGCGCGGTGACATCCCGAACGGGCGGACCGATCCCGCCACCGGTGCGCGGGGCGACGCGTTCACCTCGACCGTGGGCTACATCAGCCCCTCCGGGATGTACATGAGGCTGACCCAGAGCAACGCCGACGAGGCCAGGCTGGTCGGCTCCATCCATGCCGAGGCCTACCCGACCGGTACGGTCGACGTCGCCGGCACCAACTGGGTCGTCTATCGGGGAACCGGGCAGAGCGGCGCGGATGCCGAGCCGGTCTGGACGACCAGGCTGGCCGGCCCGGCCGGTGCCACCCAGATCGCGATCACCGGGGCCGGCGGCACCGATCAGTTCCGTACGCTGGCGTCGGCGACCGAAACCCAGCCGCCGCTACCGGGCCCGCCCAAACACGGGAACTGACGCAAGGGAATCAGATGACCGCACCCCAAGCAGACCTGTCCGGGTGGTCGGTGGCCCCGTTCACCGGTGGCAGCTACACCCATGATGTATACCGCAGGGGCGCGGGCCCCGGAGTCGTGCTGATCCCGGAGATGCCGGGGATTCATCCCGGCGTGCTGGGGCTCGGCAATCATCTGGTGGATCGGGGCTTCACCGTCGCCATCCCCTCGCTGTTCGGCGAGCCCGGCAAGCGCAAGACCGCGGGCTACATCGTCAGCTCCATCGGCCGGGGCTGTGTGGCAAGGGAATTCGCCGCGTTCGCGACCGACAAGCAGCGTCCGGTGGCGATGTTTCTGCGGGCGTTGGCCCGTGACCTCAACGCGTCGACGCCGGGCAGGGGCGTCGGCGTGATCGGGCAGTGCTTCACCGGTGGCTTCGCGCTGGCCGCGGCGGTCGATGACAGCGTGCTGGCGCCGGTGCTCAGCCAGCCGTCCGTCCCGTTCCCGATTACCGCTGCGCAGCGACGCGATCCCGGGCTGAGCGCGGCCGAACTGGCCACCGTGGCCGACCGCTGCGCCAACGACGGCCTGTGCGCCATGGGATTACGGTTCAGCGAGGACAAGATGTCCCCGCGCGAGCGTTTCACCGCGCTCAAGCAGCGCCTCGGCGACGCGTTCGAGGTGATCGAGATCGACTCGGGCCCGGGCAATGCGCACGGTTTCGGCAAGATGGCGCACTCGGTGCTCACCGACGAGGTGCGCGAAGTCGACGGCCATCCCGCCTACGAGGCGCGCAAAAGGGTCGTCGAATTCCTCACTCAGCGGCTGACGTAGGAGTCGGCGTAGGCGTCGGCGGCGGGCCGGGTTCGGCGTCGTTGTACGCCGCGAGGTAGAACTCGAGGGTGGTCGTGCTGAGGATCATCAGGACCGGGCCGATGACGATGCCCCAGGGCCCGAACATGGCGATCCCCGCGAACTACCGAGAGCAACATGAGTGCGGGAGTCAGCCGCGCGTCGCGGGGCACGAGGACCGGCCGCGGGAAGTTGTCGCTGTTAACCTCGTCAGGTTCCCGCGGCCCCAGCTGCCGGTGGGCCGGATCGTGCACGTCAGCATGCCGTCGATTCCGTTTTGCGACAATACGAATCGTTCGGCGACAACTTTGGTTTCGGTGTAGAGGTCGTTGAATCGGCTGTAAGGTGCGGTCTCAGGTGTCGTCGGCCTCGCCGGCCGCGAGCGCGTCCTCGACGCGCCGGCGGGCACCGGCTAAGTGTTCCTCGCAGCGTTTTGCCAGTTGCTCGCCCCTCTCCCACAACTCCAGCGATGCATCGAGGTCCAGTCCGCCCTGCTCCAGGAGCCGCACGACCTCGATCAACTCGTCCCGGCAGGCCTCGTAGCCGAGCTGACTGATGGGCGTCATAGGCCGATCCCCTCCGCCGTCGTCGTCAGGCGCCATCTGTCTGCCCCTCGCTCACGGCCGCCACGGCGCCGTCGGCGACCCGTAACCGCAGCCTGGTGCCCGCCGGGGCGTCGTCGACCGACCGAAGCACCGCCGCGGGTCCGGCGTCCGGCAGCGTCTGCACCACCGCGTAGCCGCGGGCCAGGGTGGCCGCCGGACCCAGTGTCGCCAGCCGCGCGCTCAGGTGCCCGGTGCGCTCCATCTCGGCGGCGACCAGGCGGCTGATATCGCGGCGCACCGCCGAGCGCGCGCGGTGGACCTCGTCGGCGCGCGCCGTCAGCGCCCGCAGCGGCTCGGCCAGCACCGGGCGGCTGCGCAACTGGGTCAGCAGGCGCTGCTCCCGGGACACCCAGCTGCGCAGCGCCTGGGCGCTGCGCCGGCGCAGCTCGTCGACCAGTCGCTGCTCGGCGGCGGTGTCGGGCACCACCCTCTTGGCCGCGTCGGTGGGGGTGGCGGCGCGCACGTCGGCGACCAGGTCGCACAGCGGGTTGTCGGGTTCGTGGCCGACGGCGCTGATGACCGGCGTGCGGCACGCCGCGATGGCGCGGCACAGCGTCTCGTCGGAGAACGGCAGCAGGTCCTCGACGCTGCCGCCGCCGCGGGCCACCACGATCACGTCGACCTCGGGGTCGCGGTCGAGGTCGCTTAGCGCCGCGACGATCTGCGGGACGGCATTCGGCCCCTGCACGGCGGTGTTGCGCACGGCGAAGCGGACCCCGGGCCAGCGCGCCCGCGCCACCGTGGTCACGTCGTGTTCGGCTGCGCCGGCCCGGCCGGTGATCAACCCGACCATGTTGGGCAGGAAGGGCAGTGGCCGCTTGAGCCGGGGATCGAAAAGCCCTTCGGCGTCCAGCAGCCGGCGCAGCCGGTCGATGCGGGCCAGCAGCTCACCGATGCCGACGGCGCGAATCTCGCTGAGCCGCAAGGAGAATGTGCCCCGCACGGTGTAGAAGGACGGTTTGCCGCAGACCACCACCTGGGTGCCTTCGGCCAGTTTCACCGGGGCATTCAGCACCAGGTCACGCGGACAGGTCACGGTCAGCGACATGTCGGCGGCCGGGTCGCGCAGCACCATGAAGACGGTTCGGGAGTCGTTGCGCATGTTGATCTGGGCCAGTTGTCCCTCCACCCAGACCGTGCCCAGCCTGTCGATCCAGCCCGCGACCCGCACGGCCACCGCGCGAACCGGATAGGGGTTCTCGGCCGAGTTCGCCCGCGGATTCGCCGCTGGTGTCACTTGGCGTTCGCGCGGGTGATCCTGTTGGCGAGCAGCGTCTGGAACGGGGCCCGGGCCCTGGTGGCCTGCTCGTAGGCCAGCAGGGATGCGAGTTCCTCGACGCTCAGCGCCGGCAGCCGGGCACGCAGCTGCGCCAGCGTCAGCGTCGCGTACCCGATGTCGGCGGCCACCGCGGGCTCCGGAGCCGGCGCGCCGCCCGCGGAGCGCTTGGACCGCCCGCCGGCCCTGCGCGGCGTGTCGGCGACCCCCGACTCGACGGCCTCGGTCACCGAGTACAGCGCGAACCGCCCCTCGGTCAGGCGATCCGCGACGCCGTTACCCGCGCCGGGCGCTGCGGGTGTGACGCCCATCGCGGTCGCAGCCGCATCGGGGATGTCCTCGTCGAATGTCGCCCACTCCGGCTTTTCCTCCTTCGGAGGAAAAATCGACTCCAGGGTGCTGTCGCCCTTGATCACCAGCTCGGCCAGGTTCTGCTGCAATCGCATCACGACCTGGGCGGCCTGGCTGGCCAGCGTCATCGGGTACAACAGGATGGTCTTCGGCAACCTGATCGTTTCCTCGACGCAGACCGTCGCCGCGCCGACCAGCAGCCGAACCCCATACGGTGCAGGAGACATGGGTCCAAGACTGCCTCAACCGGCGGCCAACGCCAAGCCCGGCACCGCGGCGCGGCGCCGCGGCGTGCCCTTAGGGCCGCCGAAACGTACCCTGAACGTCATGCCACCGACTGTCGACATGGGGATTCCCGGTGCGTCCACAACCGGGAGATCGGTTGCGCCCGGCCCGGCCCGCAAGCGGGTGCTCCTGGCGGAGCCGCGCGGCTACTGCGCGGGTGTCGATCGGGCCGTCGAGACCGTCGAACGGGCGCTGGAACGGCACGGCGCCCCCGTCTACGTGCGGCACGAGATCGTGCACAACCGGCACGTGGTCGACACCCTGCAGCAGGCCGGGGCGGTGTTCGTGGAGGAAACCGACCAGGTTCCCGAGGGCGCCATCGTGGTGTTCTCCGCGCACGGCGTCGCGCCGACGGTGTACGCCGCGGCCGCCGAACGCAACCTGCAGACCATCGACGCCACCTGCCCGCTGGTGACCAAGGTGCACAACGAGGCCAAGCGGTTCGCCCGCGACGACTACGACATCCTGCTGATCGGCCACGAGGGCCACGAGGAGGTCATCGGTACCGCCGGGGAGGCGCCCGAGCACGTGCAGCTGGTCGACGGGGTCTCCGCGGCCGACACCGTCACCGTGCGCGACGAGAACAGGGTGGTCTGGCTGTCCCAGACCACCCTGTCGGTCGACGAAACGATGGAGATCGTCGAGCGGCTGCGGCAGCGTTTCCCGAACCTGCAGGATCCGCCCAGCGACGACATCTGCTACGCCACCCAGAACCGGCAGGTGGCGGTCAAGGCGATGGCGCCCGAGTGCGAGCTGGTCATCGTCGTCGGGTCGGCCAATTCGTCGAACTCGGTGCGGCTGGTCGAAGTGGCGCTGGGTGGCGGCGCGCGGGCCGCTCACCTGGTCGACTGGGCCGACGACATCGATCCGGCGTGGCTGGAGGGCGTAACGACGGTGGGTGTCACCTCGGGCGCGTCGGTCCCGGAGGTGCTGGTGCGCGGAGTGCTGGAGCGGCTCGCCGACCACGGGTTCGACGTGGTGCAGCCGGTGACGACGGCGCAGGAGACCCTGGTGTTCGCCCTGCCCAGGGAAATCCGGTCGGTCCGGTAGCGCTCTTAGCCGTCGTACTCCCAGGATTCGGCCGGGGACCGGCCGTTGGACCGGGATCGAGGACGGTACTCGCCGCGCGGTTCGGCCCGCGAGTCGTCCACCGGTGCGGCCGCGCGGTAGCGGACCTGCGATATCGGGTGGTGGGTGGAGCCGGCCGCGTTGGTGGGGCGGCGCCGCCTCGGTTCGTAGGCCGGCTCGTGGCGGTCGTATCGCTCGTGGGTGTCGTAGCGGCCGTGACGCTCGGGCGCCCCGGACGGGTCATACCTGTCGTAACCGTCGAAGCGGCTGCCGCGCGGCGCCGGCCGCTCGTAGGGGCTGCGGCGTGGGCGCGGCTCGCGTTGGGACTCCCGGGAGGGTTGGTGGTCGCGCGGGTCCGGGTCGGACGCCGGCCTCGGGCGGCGCCGTGAGCGGCGGGGTGGCTCCGCGGCGTCGTAATCGCGCTTGGGCGCCGCGCCGCGGCGGCTTGGGTGCCGCGGACGCCCGGCCGTCGCTCGCTGCTCGTCGTCGAGCGGCTGCCGGGCGTGCCGGGAGCGGCTGCGGGCGGTGGGCGTCGTCGTTCGGGTGCCGCGCGCTGGCCGGCGGCGGGTGGTCGAGGTGGCGCCGCCTGCGCGGCCCCGGCGCGCGCCGGAGGGGCGCGACTCGTCGGCGTCGTCCCCGTCGGCCTCGGGGCGTAACAGCGAGTGCACCCAGGCGGCGAGGTCGTTGAGGAACGAGTGCGCGGCCGGTGCCGCGGCGTCGGCCTTGTCTGCCTTGTCGGCCCCGGATGTCAGCCGGTGTGACATCCCGAAGTACCACCGGACCAGCCCGATCAGCAGGACGCCGCCGGCGGTGCCCAGCATCAGCGGGAACCGCTCGATGAGGGGGTAGCCGCAGTTGATCAGCAGGTCTTTGAGGTGCCCGATCTTGCCCCCGTGGAACAGCCAGTAGGCGCCCGGCACCGCGCAGAACAGGATCAGCGGCGGCTGGATGACGGCGGTGAACAGGCCGTCCTGCCGCACGGCCAGCACCGCGGCCACGCACCCGACGATGTAGAAGCCGGCGAAGACATGGGTCAGCTCCTTGTGGCCGGCGTCGATTCCGTAGCCGATGGCGGTCGCGGTGACGGCGATGAGAAGCGCCGTCCACCAGGGCACACCTGGGATGTTGGGGTGGATCGAGCGGCGGGAGGTCTCCACCGCCGCCCTGGCCGGCTGTGCTGACACATGTAGACCGTACCGGCAATGACCCGAAAGGCGCGTATATAGCGGGGCGCAGCCCGGGCGTGCCATCTTTGATCCTCCTTTCCGACGCCGGTGAATCCGCGGCGGGCCGGCGCCATCGCGGAGCCTAGACTTGGGTTCCTGTGAGCCTGAGCCTGGGAATCGTGGGTCTGCCCAACGTCGGCAAGTCGACGCTGTTCAACGCGCTGACCCGCAACAACGTGGTGGCCGCCAACTATCCGTTCGCGACCATCGAACCGAACGAGGGCGTCGTTGCGCTGCCCGATCCGCGGCTGGACAAGCTGGCGGAGATGTTCGGTTCCGAGCGCATCGTGGCGGCGCCGGTCACCTTCGTCGACATCGCCGGACTGGTCAAGGGGGCGTCCGAGGGGGCCGGGTTGGGCAACAAGTTCCTGGCCCACATCCGCGAGTGCGACGCCATCTGCCAGGTGGTGCGGGTGTTCGCCGACGACGACGTCACCCATGTCGCCGGGGAGGTCGATCCCAAGTCCGACATCGAGGTGGTCGAGACCGAGTTGATCCTGGCCGACCTGCAGACCCTCGAACGCGCCGTGCCGAGGCTGGAGAAGGAGGCCCGCAACAACAAGGAGCGCAGGCCGATCTACGAGGCGGCGGTGAGCGCCCAGCAGGTGCTCGACAGCGGCAGGACACTGTTCGGCGCGGGGGTCGACGCCACGCTGCTGCGCGAGCTCAACCTGCTGACCACCAAGCCGTTCCTCTACGTCTTCAACGCCGACGAGTCGGTGCTGACCGACGCCGCGCGCGTCGCCGAGTTGCGCGCGCTCGTCGCGCCCGCCGACGCGGTGTTCCTGGACGCGGCGATCGAAGCCGAGCTCAACGAGCTCGACGACGAATCGGCCGCCGAGCTGCTGGAGTCGATCGGGCAGAGCGAGCGCGGCCTGGACGCGCTGGCCCGCACCGGTTTCCACACGCTCAAGCTGCAGACCTTCCTGACGGCGGGCCCCAAGGAGGCGCGGGCGTGGGTCGTCCACCAGGGCGATACCGCGCCCAGGGCCGCCGGGGTGATCCACACCGACTTCGAGAAGGGCTTCATCAAAGCCGAGATCGTGTCCTATGACGACCTGATGGCCGCCGGCTCGATGGCGGCGGCCAAGGCGGCCGGCAAGGTGCGGATGGAGGGCAAGGACTACGTGATGGCCGACGGCGACGTGGTCGAGTTCCGGTTCAACGTGTAGAGCGCGGGGTGCGGCTCAACGTCTTGGTGGTGGCACCGGAAATCATGGCATCATGATATGCATCAATGATGCGTATAGGGGTGTGATATGAGGACAACCGTCACAATCGACGATGATTTACTGGCCAAGGCTGCCGAGTTGACCGGCGTGCATGAAAACGTCGCCCTGCTGCGCCAAGGTTTGCAGACGCTGATCCGAGTGGAAAGCGCTCGCCGTCTTGCCGCGCTCGGCGGAACGGATCGCGAGGCGACGGCCGGTCCCCGGCGGCGTGGTGTGACTGAATGATCCTCGTCGACACCGCAGTGTGGATCGATCATCTCCACGCGGCGGAGTCGAGACTGGTCGAGTTGCTGGAGGCCGATGGAGTCGGCTGTCACCCGTTGGTCATCGAGGAAATCGCGCTCGGGTCGATCTCGCAGCGGGATGTTGTGCTCGACCTGCTCGCGAATCTGCGCCAGTTCCCGAATGTCCACCACCACGAAATCCTCCACCTCACTGATCGACGCGTGCTCTGGGGGCGTGGCCTGAGTGCAGTCGACGTTCATCTCATGGCGGCGGTCACCATGGTCGGAGGGGCGCAGCTCTGGACGAGAGACAAGCGGTTGAAGGCCGCGTCGGCCGATGTGGGCGTCGCGTTGTTCGACGCTTGACGTTGTTCGGCGACGCGACGTGGTCGAGTTACGGTTCACCGTGTAGCCGCCGACAGACCGCGACGAATCGCGCGACCAAGCTAGAATTCTGTACATGACAACGCTGCCGCTCGCCGAGGTACGGGCAAACTTGTCCAAGCTCGTCGAGGAAGCGGTGCGCACGCACCAGCGGATCGAGGTGACTCGACAGGGACGCCGGGCCGCGGTGATCCTCAGTGCGGACGACTTCGACTCGATCATGGAGACCTTGGCGATCCTCAGCGATCAGGAACTCATGCGCGATGTCCGGGAGGCCGAAGCCGAGGCTGAAAACGGTGAGATCTTCTCGCTCGAGGAGGTAACAGCGGAGATGCGCGCCGCTGGTCGGCTGCCGCGGTGAGCTACCGCATCGAATTGACAAAGACTGCCAAAAGGGCGCTGACCGAGTTGTTGCCCGAAGCAGTCGCCGTCGCCTGCTGGGAGTTCATCAGAGGCCCGCTGGCCGAGAATCCCCAGCAGGTGGGTAAGCCGCTCCGCGGTCGGCTGGAGGGCCGGTTCTCGGCGCGGCGAGGCGAATTTCGGTTGCTCTACCGAGTTTTCGACGACAGAGTCGTCGTCCGGGTGATCCACATCGCGCATCGCCGCGACGTATACCGATGAGGCGACGTGGTCGAGTTCCGGTTCACCGTGTAGAGCGGACGCGTCCAGCGTGAGGGATATTCGTACGCGGGGCCGACAGTCGTCGGGGACTGCTGAGCGCTCACGCCGATTCGACTTTCGGTTCCGGGGGCGCCGACGGGGCCGTGCTGGGAGCTTTGGGGCCCCTCTTGGGAAGGGCGGGGACGGCGAGCGAGCCGTACTGGGGACAATAGGCCTGGATCGCGGCCCCCGTGAAGTAGGCGGCGTTGAGCGGCGGCCAGTTGGTCGCGTCGGTGACCTTGGTGACCAGGTCCGCGTTGCTGGTGTCGGGGCGGTCGTCGAGGGTGGCGCAGACGACGGTTTTGGCGACCTGGATTGCCTTGTCGGGTGCGCCGTAGTTCATGCCGGACGTGTCGAGGTTGGCGATGAATGCGTCGTCGGTGGCGTCCGCACGGGCCGGCGCGGCGAACCCGACGGAAAGGACGATCAGCGCGATCGCTCGCACCACCATGGCACCCTCCTCGAGTCGAATTCCGCGGCGTCCGGTGGCTGGCACTGGGAGTAACGACGTGACCTCCCGAAATTTTAGCTGGCACCGCACGCGCCCTGCGGCGAGTTTTCCGTGGCGTAACAGTCCGCGCCGGTCGGGGCCCGTTGTCGGTGGGTCTGCCTAGCATCGTCGGCCGAAGGCGCCGCCGCGGGCGGCGCCGCCGAGCTCCCGCAGGAGGCCGCATGAAATTCGTTTCGACCCGCATCATCACCGCCGACGTGAAGCGGCTCGTCGCGTTCTACGAGATGGTCACCGAAACCGCCGCGGTCTGGGCAAACGAATTGTTCGCTGAGGTTCCGACGCCGGTCGGCACGCTGGCCATCGGAAGCGACAAGACCGTACCGATATTCGGGGCCGGGTCGGCCCAGCCGGCCGCCAACCGCAGCGCGATCATCGAGTTCCTCGTCGACGACGTGGACGCCGAGTGGGAGCGGCTGCGGCCGAACGTCGGTGAGGTCGTGACCGAGCCGACGACGATGCCGTGGGGCAACCGCGCGCTGCTGTTCCGCGACCCGGACGGAAACCTGGTCAATCTGTTCACCCCGGTGACCGACGACGCCCGCGTCAAGTTCGGCGCGTGAGCACCTGGCTTCCCTAGGGGTGCTTGACCAGATACGTTTCGTTGCCCAGCCCCGCGGTGAGTTCGTCGACCTTGAAGGGCCGGTCGAGTCGTGCGTGCAAGGCCTTCGGATCGACCAGCAGGCTGATCTCGGCGGTCTGGCGGGCGAAGAGTCGTCCGAACAGTGGGTAGATCCGGCGCATCATCGCCCGCTCCGCGGAGGTGCAACGCGAGGCGCAGTAGCCGACATGGCCGATCTCGTCGGTGAGGATCTCGCCGTAGAGCAGTCCGATTCGGGTGGCGACCGCGGGTTCGTCGGCGAACAGTTCGGTGCCGACGCGGCGCAGTTCGTCGAACATGACGCAGCCGGCCATCTCTGCGGCGCCGACGAACATGAAGTTGAGCCGATCGGGCATGAATACAGCTGTCTTGACGAACTGTCGCAGCACGAAAGGCGGCGGGACCACCTGGAACGTCAGATCGAACACGTCCAGGACGTATGCCAGCAGCCTGGTGTGGTAGTGCTCTTCCAGTTCGAGATAGACGTTCTCGGGCGGCAGATTCTCATCGCTGTTGCGCCCGTAGGTCTCGCCGAGTCCGACGCCGAACCGTTCGGCCTGATTCAGTTTGGCGGTGGCCAACAGGAACAGCGTTTCCCTGTCCAGGCCGGGTTCGGGCCGCCGGCGGCGTAGGTTGCGCAGGAAGGTTTTCCGGTCAGCGGGGTGGGCCGACCGGACGGGGTTCGCTTCGAGTTCGTCGAAGAACCGCTCTCGATTCGCCAGGCGCCTGTTGAGAAGATCGGCGTCGCCGTCGCGCCGGGCCAGGAATTCCCGGTAGCCCTCGATGCCTGTGCCGTTCATCGCTTCTCCATTCCTTTGACCATCGTTGTCACGTAACGGCTCAACAGTGCGGCGTCGTGTGCCCCGGTGGACAGCAGCGCGAACAGTCCGGTGAGGAAGAACGTCGCGAGTTCCCCGGCGTCGGCGGCCGGTGCGACTTGTCCGGTGTCTTGCGCCTGCCGGATCGAGCGCACCAGGAACTGTGCGAGCGGGTGCTGTTCCACTTCGTCTTCGAGCGGACGCGTCGAGGAGAAATGCAGTCCCAGCATGTCGCTGAAGACGACCGCGCCCAGCCGCCGTCGGGCCTCGAGTACGTGCCGCACGAGTTGCGAAAGCACCGACGCCAGATCGCCCTCGGCGCGGTCGAGTTCGCCGGCGATGCGGGTTTCCTCGTCGCGTTCGATCTCGATGAGGACGTGCTCTTTCGTCGGGAAGTGGAAGTAGAACGTCCCCCGCACGACACCGGCCGCGGTGGCGATGGCGCTGATGTCGGCGCCGCCCAGTCCGCGCCGCGTGATCTCGGCCAGCGCGGCGTCCAACAGGCGGGCTCGAGTCTCGAGCCGTCGGGCTTCCCTGACGCTCCGGCCCGGCGATTCGGCCACGGCGGACGGGTGTGGTGACGCCATGAAGGCACACTAGGCTCGTTGTTGACGGTCGTCAATGACGGTCGTCAATGAGGGCCGTCAACGACGAGCCTCCCGGGCTGGCCGGCAGAGGTCTAGGCTCGTTGACGTCGGAACCGGTAGGGGAAGTTGTCCCATGCACGGGGTGGCCTCGATCTACGGGAGATCCTCTCGGTACGCGGAGACCGGGTCGCGCCCGCCGCTGGGCCGGTTACTCGGTCGAGACCGCGTGCCCGCCGGCCCCATCTGGGGCTGCCGTGTCCCGTACGTGGTGCGGCGGGAACGGCAAGCTGCGCTATGGCGCTGTGCTCCGAATGAGACGAATGCCATTGTCCCGTAGGAGAATGACCTACGCCACACGATTTGGCTCTCAATAAATTTAATTGCTAGGGTGCCTGCCCATGGTATTTCTTGCCACGCTGATATCACTTGTCAATCAGATTTCCGGCACGCCCTATATTTCGGGTGGGGATTCTCCCGCCGGTACCGACTGCTCCGGGTTGGCGTCCTGGATCGCAAATGCGGCAACCGACCGTCCGGTCTTCGGGGATCGATTCAACACCGGTAACGAGGAAGCCGCTTTGTTGGCGCGGGGATTTCACTATGGGACTGCCCCCGATGCCGTGGTGATCGGCTGGAACGGCGGGCACACCGCCGTGACGTTGCCGGACGGGACCGCGGTCTCCAGCGGAGAGCGCGGCGGCGTACGTGTCGGCGGTCCGGGCGCCTACCAGGCCGGTTTCACCCATCACATGTTTTTGCCCATTCCTCCGGACGACGCGGGACCGCCGCCCCCGCCGCCCGACGC
>NZ_VMQU01000005.1 GCF_007714205.1 Mycobacterium helveticum
GCATTCACCTCGCGGGTGCCCTTCTGCTCGGGACATCATGACTTCTACCATCACGATTTTCCCTTGCACGAAGGGCATTTCCGTGTCACGACACAGCCATCACCCACATCAGGCTGAAAAATCAGGGTCAGATACCCGGGAACTTTCTGATGTTGTCGCCGTCGTCGTTGTCGCTGTCGTCGTTGTCGCCGTCGTCGTTGCCGGGGTGCATCGGCAGCAGGACCGCCTTGAGCCCCAACGCCTTCAGCTGGTCCGGGGTCCGCCGGACACCCCGGGGGTTGCACCGTGCATGTGCACCACTTCCTGCCGTCAGTCCGGATACGTGACGCCGGTGCCTTCCTCGGAGATCCGCCACAACCTCGACGTTTCCGGCTCGTCGCGCGCCAAGCGCGGGACTGCGGCGAATGTGACTCCGCGGCACGCGGTTTCGTAGAATCCCCGCGGACCGTAGTACTTGCCAGCCGCAGCGTGGGGATGCGGCGCAGCAGGGTGGGCGGCACGATCTGCAGTTCCATCCGGGCCAGCTGCTGACCGACGCACTGGTGGCGCCCGTAACCGAAGCCGACGTGCGGGCCGTCGTCTCGGGCGAGGTCCAGCCGGTCGGGGTCGGGGAACTGGCGCGCATCCCAGTTCGCCGGTGCCACATCGAGAATGATGCCCTCGCCGGCCCGGATCGTCTCGCCGCCGATCTCGATGTCCTCGACGGCGATGCGGCGCTGGCCGGTCTGGATGATGCTGAGGTAGCGCATCAGCTCTTCGACGGTGCCGGCGATCACCTTGGGGTCGTCGGTGTCACGCATCAGCGCCAGCTGGTCGGGATGATCGCGCAGGGCCGCGATGCTCAGGCTGAGCATGTTCGCGGTCGTCTCATGGCCGGCGATCAGCACCCCGGTGGCCAGTTGCGCGGCCTCGCGCACGCTGAGCTCTTCGGCGTTGACCCGCTCGGCGAGGTCGGACACCAGGTCCTCGGACAGATCGTGCATCTTGGTCCGCACCAGATTGGCGATGTACTTCGCCAACGAGGCCGCGCCTTCGGTGGTGTCCTGCGCGGTGGCGTAGCGGCCCATGCCCCGCGCAGCCTGCGCCTGGAAGAATTCCGCGTCCCCGTACGGCACGCCCAGCAGCCGGCTGATGACCAGCGACGGGACGGGCAGCGCCACCGTGCCGACGATGTCGCCCGGCTTCGAGCCGCCCAGCAGGGCGTCGATGTGCTCGTCGGTGATCTTCTGCACCGCGGGGCGCAGCGCCTCGACCCGCTTGAACGTGAACGGTTTCGAGAGCATCCGCCGGAAGCGGGTGTGCTCCTCGGCGTCGGAGGTGAAGACCGACCGCGGCCGGGTGTGCACCGTGGCCAGCATGCCCGCGTTCCAGTGCGGGTAGCCGGGCAGCCGGTCGTCGACGCTGGCGCGGGAGTCGGTGAAAGGCGCGGATCGCGTCGTAGCCGTGGATCAGCCAGGGCGTGCTGCCGTCCCAGATCCGGACCCGGCTGAGTTGTCCGGTCGCATTGAGCGCCAACGACTCCCGAGGCGGGGCGAAGGGGCAACCGGGCTCGCCTGTCATCGGGAACCCGGGAATGTCGGTGGCGGTGCCGGTCGAGATGTCTGTCATGGTGCCTTTCGGTTGTGGCCGCGTTCGTTCCGGCGACTCCTAGCCGCCCGCCGCGCTCACGTGCACCGGCGCACGCCACAGGCCCACGATGGCGTCGATCAGGCCTTCGCCGGCGACCGGCCACGCCGAACGCGATCCGGGCCCGTGTTCGGCCAGCGCCGCCTCATGCTCGGCGCAGGTGTGCATCAGCAGGTTGCGCACCATCACGGTTCGTTCCGAACGCACCCGTCCGGGCAGGTCCGGAAGGCAGCGGTTGATGCCGTCGACGGTCCGCACCAGCCCCGGCGAGGTGAGTGCGTCTTTGGTCACGACGTGGCGGTACGCCGGGTCGGCCATCGCCTGAGCCGCGAAACGCGCGTACCAGCTCGGCACGCCCAGCGTCGCCAGGTGATCGGTGAGCGGGCGCACCAGTGCGCCGACCCAGTCCCGCAGCTCGGCCGAATCGCCGACATCGGCCAGCATCCGGGTGCGCAGCTGCTCGATCGGCTCGTGGTGCTTGCGCTCGATCGCACGCAGCAGGTCGGTTCGGGTGCCGAAGTGGTAGCACGCGGCGGCGTTGTTGCCCTGACCCGCGGCCTCGCTGATCTGCCGGTTGGACACGGCGTACATCCCACGCTCGGCGAACAAGACCTCGGCGGCCGACAAGATCGCCTCCCGGGTGCCCGTCGACCTCTCGGCACGAACCATCCGCACGGCGGTCATCGCCTCAGTGAACACCTGCCGAGGTATTAAATCAAACAATTTATTCAGCGCTGGACCGGTCCTTCCGCGCCCGCGCCCGCCACGCGGCGCCGGCACGGTGAAACCCCTCCCGGCCAGGGGATTTCACCCGCCGGACACCTGCCTCACATCGCCGGGCGAATACAGTGGCGGTATGAACCCGCTGCAGCGGCTGGCGCGGAACCCGACGGCCTACCGACTGCTGATGCCGGCGGGGGGACCCCTCATCGAGGGTGCCGAGGCGCTGCTTCGCTTCCTCAGCGTCGGGCGCGTCGGCGTGCTCGACGCCGCAGGGCTGCCCGGCGTGCGCATCACGGCCTCGGGCCGCAAGACCGGACTGGCCCGGACGGCCACGGTCCTGTGTACCCCGGTGGACGACGGACTGGTGGTGATCGGCTCCAACTGGGGCCGCCGGCGCCACCCGGCATGGTCGGCCAATCTCAAATCCGCACAACAGGTCAGCGTGCGCAGGCGCGGCCGGGTGTGCACCGCCAGGGTGCGGTTGCTCACTGGCGACGAGCGCGAGCGGGCATGGGTCGCCGCGCTGGAACGTTGGCCCAACTATCGGATCGCCGAAGACCGCTCCGGCGGAAGGGAATTCCGCGTTTTCCTGCTCACGCCGGCCGCGTAGGTTTCGGCGAGTCGCGACACTAGCCTGGCTTGCGAAGATGGGCGCCCAGCAGCTGCTGCCAGCCCCTGGACATGTTCTGAAACTCTTCCTCGCAGTTGCCCGCCCGGTCTTCGGGGAGGTCGCCCGACGTGACGATGCCGGCGTTGGCCACCGGATCGGAGCCGTAGATCCAGCATTCCCAGTTGTACATCCGCGTGATGTCCATCGAGTGGCCGTCCCAGAACGGAAGGTCGTTCGCGTCGCCGGACTCTTTTGCGCTCAACTTCCACTCCTGGGCGGTGTTGGTCGCGATGCGGACACCGTTGGGATAGGGCTGTCCGTCGGCGCCCGGCGTGAGCAACATGAACGCCGACAGCTGGTCGGCCACGTCCTCCTCGCGCCCTGTGAAAGCCAGTTCGTAGATGGCGACCGTGGCGTGACCCAGCTCGTGGTAGGCCGCGGAAACCGTCTCGTCGACGGCGGGGGTCACCGGGTTCGGGCTTCCGTTGCCGGCGAAGAGCTGTTCGGCGTGGTCCCGGGCCTCGTAGCAGAGCTGAATCTCGTTGGTGGGGGGATCGTAGAAGTCGTTGTCCGTGTTGCACTGCTTGCCCACCAGCCCGAGATCGGACGGCAGCACCAGGCTGTCCTCGATGTGCTGAGCGAGGTCTTCGAGCACCTTCGCGTCCTGCATGATCTGGCGACCGTGCCGCGCCTCGAGCGTTTCCGCATCTTCGTAGCGGACCTTTACTTTTCCGGACGGGGGCGCCGGCTTGGCCGCCCGCGCTGCCTGGGCCGACGGACTTCCGGCCGGTCCGGACCCGGCCTGGTGGCCGGCGCCCCCACAGCCGGCTCCCGTGAGCACCGCGGCACACACCGCGGCGGCGACCGCTGCCCTCATCGTGCCAACTCCTGTCCCGGTTGTCCCTGGTGCCGCCGCGCGCGGGGAGCCTGCGGGGCCCGGCGAAATCGGCCGTCGGCGCCCACCCGGTAGCTCTGGACCATCGACGAGATGCCCACGGCGAGCACCACTATTCCCGTGCTGACGTGCAGAACCATCGACGGCTTCGGCGACCTGCGTTCGGTCACGCGCAGCACGGCAAGCCCGACGGCGACCGCCAGCAAAGCGGCGGCGAAGTAGGTCGGCGAAATAGGTCATCGTGCTGCCGCGCTCGGCGTGTTCGCGCAGGACGGGGGTCGGGCCGGCGGCCGGCTGTAGAGCCACCGGCCGGCGTTCGTGGTGATCGGCGGCAACACCATCGTGACCGCCGCCGAGATCAGCGTCACCCACAGCAGTTGGCCGCGCCGGGTGGCCGGCCACAGTCCGCACACGATCTCCAGCAGGGCGGTCAGCGGCACCAGCACCACGACGAAATGCAGCAGCAGGACATGAGCCGGCAGGCCGTTCACGACGTCCATCGAACTCCTCGGCTGGTCGGAGCTGCCCGCCGCCGGTTCGGGTCGCCGGCCGCGCCCGAAACAATAGCGCCGGCGCGCGCAAAGGTGCGGGCGGACATGGCTTGCGGGAGCGATCGGACACCCGCCGGGGGATCAGCCGCCGAGCCCCTTCTTGACGGCCGCGTCTTGCTTCTGGCCGACGTCGGTCATGAAGTCCTGGGGCACCAGCGAACCCGGCGGGCCGTCGAATTGCAGCGTGACGAGGGCCCTGCCCTCGGTGAACAGCAGCACCGTCACACCCCTGAGCCCATCGGGGGAGTCTCCGGACAGCGTCGTGCCGCCGGTGCCGATGTTGGCCGGGCGTGACGTCGGCTTCTTGACGACGTCGCCCTGGGCGCCTTTTGCCGCGTTGAGCGCATCCGTTGCCGCGGCGGGGTCGGCGAACACCTGGATGGTGTCCTTGATCAGATGACTGCCGTCTTCGTCGCGGAATGTCATCGCGACGCCCGGCCGGCCGTTCGGGTTGTCCGTCGGCGGACCTGCGGTGAACGTCACCGGGGCATTGAGGTCGGTCGCCGTGATCAGCAACCCCGCATATTCGCCCGGCCGTGCGGGCGCGCCCGACGTCGGTGCCGGGCCGCGGCTGCCCGGGGCCGAGGTGGCGGAACCGGGTTTCGGGGTCGATGACGTCGAATGGCTGCCGCAACCGCTCGTGGCGACCGCCAGCGCCGTCGCCACGGCCGCACCCGCCGCCACCGCCGCAGAGATCCTCACCGCACGCGCTCCTTCCCGGGCTGCCTCGGGCGAAGCAATCCGTCTCGAATGCCGAATCGGACAGTACATCGCCGGGAAACCGGGCGGGCCGGAAAGGGCGCGCCGCCCCGCCCAGAGCGGCGCTACTCCAACTGGTCGCGCAGGCAGCACAGGGTGTTGGCGAGGATGCGCGAGACCTGCATCTGCGAGACGCCGATCCGCTCGGCGATCTGGCTTTGCGTCATCGATTCGAAGAACCGCATGTGCAGAACCTCACGTTCGCGCCGGGGCAGCGCGCTCACGAGGGCGCGGACCGCTTCCCGGTTGGTGATGTGGTCGATCCGGGGATCGATGCCACCGACAGCGTCGGCCACCAGGCGGGGCTTGCCCGAACTGTCGGTGCCGATGGGCGCGTCCAGGGATTCCAGCCGATAGGCGTCACCCGCGACCAGGCATTCGACGATCTCCTCGTGGGGGACCTCTAATGCCCGAGAGAGTTCGGCGGCCGTCGGTGCCCGCCCCAGCTTCTGCGCCAAATCGGCTGTGGTCCTGCCGATTTGGACGTGCAGCTCGCGCAACCGGCGCGGCACCCGCATGCCCCAGCTGTAGTCACGAAAGTAGCGGCGGACCTCACCCATCATGGTGGGTACCGCAAATCCGATGAAACTGGGGCCTTTTGCGGGGTCGAATCGGTTGATGGCGTTCATCAGGCCCAGGCGTGCGACCTGGGTCAAGTCGTCGAGTCCTTCGCCGCGGCGCCCGAAATGGCTGGCCACGTGGTCGGCCAGCGGCAGGCAGCGGGCCACGATGCGTTCGCGTTGTCGTTTGTACTCGTGCGACTCGGCCGGCAGCTGCCGCAGCGCGACGAACATCTCGACGACGTCGTCATAGGAGTCGTCCCCTCGTTGGGTGGTGCCGCGGGCCGGGCGGGGCGGCGCCAATACGTCGGTCATCGGATGGAGGACCCCCGCCTCCGGATTTTGCTCGTGCACCAAAAAGTTGGCATGGACTGGCTCTTCCTCTGCGCCGTATGCAGCGGGACGGCTCGGCAGGTGAATGCGCAGGCGCTCCCACGGCACCCGTATCCGTGTGGATGTGGCCGAAGCGCGCACGGTACTAACGGGACGTGGCAGAAGACCTGGAGTCGTTTGCCACGGAAACCCAGCAGCCGAGCGGATGACTGGCCGCTTTGGGCTAAACGACCCGTCCAGAACGGATTCAGAAACCAGTATACGCGACATCGCACCGACGCGCGATGGGTCGACGGAAGCTGGTCTGCGGGAACGCTTCTAACCCGGTTCCCGGACGAGCTAAATCGTAGCCAGGCACATCCGCACGCCCGACGAGGGGCATCTCGGAATCCAGGAAAGCCTTTGTCAGGCGGCCGAATCGCGCCGCGGAGAGCCCGAAGACTCCGGCCTTGACCGCTTTGCCCGCTGCCGACCGTCGGTTGGCGTGCAGTTCAGCCCGCACGACCGGCCCGGTTGGCGCAGCCGGACGCGGCGGCCGGGTACTGTTCGACCGATGCCTAACACTCGTGCCGCGTCACCGGCTCACCATCGCGCTCGGAAATTCTTTTCGCGCAACGGCTTCCGGTACGCGTCGCGTCGCCCGGAAAGCCCGCTGCGATGAGTGGCACGAGTCTGCTGGCCGGGCGCGGCGCGGTGGTGTCCGGCGGCAGCCGGGGGATCGGACGCGCGGTTGCCGGACTGCTGTGCGACCTCGGGGCCGGCGTGGTGGTCAACGGGCGGGACGAAGCCGCGGTGGACGCGACCCTCGGGGCGTTGACGGCCTCGGGCGGGCGGGCGACCGCGGTCGTCGGTGCCGCCGACGACGAGCGCATTGCCGGCGCGCTCGTCGAGGAATGCATCGGTGCGTTCGGCACCCTTGACGTCCTGGTCAATTGCGCCGGGGTCGCCGAGCCGCCGGGATCGTCGATCCTGAACATCTCGGCGGCCGAGTTCGACCAGCTGATCGGTGCGCACCTGGGCACGGCGTTCCACACCTGCCGGGTCGCCGCCCGCGTCATGGCCGCGCAGGGACACGGGTCGATCGTCAACACCAGTTCGGTGGCGTTTCTCGGCGACTACGGCGGCACCGGGTACCCCGCGGGCAAGGGCGCCGTCAACGCACTGACGATGGCCATCGCCGCCGAGCTGAAGGTCTACGGGGTGCGGGCCAACGGGGTGTGTCCCGGAAGCGCGCACGCGGCTGTCCACCGGGGCCGAGTACGAGGAACACATCGCGGACCTGCATCGTCGCGGGCTGCTCGACGAGGTGACCGTGCGGGCGTCGCTGGACAGCGCCCCGCCGAGTTCGTGGCCCCGCTCTACGCGTACCTCGCGAGCGACCTGGCGCGCGGCGTGACGGGTCAGATCTTCATGGCTGCAGGGGGATTCGTCGGCAGGTTCGACCGTCCGGCGCCGCGGGTGCTGGGCTACCGCGATCACCGCGACGCCGGTCCGTGGTCGACAGCGGACCTGCACGAGATGCTCGGTACCGGGTCATGAACCCGTTTGGCGCCGCTCGATCAGCAGGATGAACGTCGGGAGCCAGGACTCCTGTCGGAGTTGTCGATCAGGCCCTCGATGCGTGCGCCGATCGCGCGCTGCAGCTCGGCTCGCCTGGCGACCGCGGTGTCGACGGTGTGTCAGGATGCCGCCGCGGGGCGCCGGCGCGCGCGTGGCGGCTCCGGCGAACGAAGCGTCTCCATCGTGCGCACCAGTTGCGGGTAGGCGATCGCGGGCCCTATCCAGCGGGTGAGGTAGCGCCGCAACTCGGGGCCGCTGCGCGGTGGCCGTCCCGGATCCGCGAGAAACGAATGCAGCACCCGAAGGCAGAACTCGTTCAGCTCGTCCAACGCCACTTCGTCGAAACCGCAGCGCTCCCAATCGATGTCGAAGCGATGCAGCATAGAACGGCCGAAGGCCAGGGCGGTGTCCGACATGATCGACACCTTCTGCCCGCCGCGGTGGCGCTGGTTCAGCACGAATGCGACCTGCTTGTCGGAGGCCAGCTGTTCGACCGCGAAGGCGACCCCCTCCGTCACGGCCACGACCGGGTCGGTGATCCCCTCGAGGTGGGCCGCCGAACGGTCGAGGAACCCGTCGGCCGACCGCATCGCGGATGCCACCAGCAACGCCTGCGTACCGGGGAAGTACCGATAGACGGTCTGCCGGGTCACCCCGAGGACCCGGGCCACGTCGGCGATGCGCATCGCCGAGCCGCGCTCGTCGATGATCGCGTCGGCGGCGTTCAGGATGCGCTCGATCGCCTCCTCGTCGGAGGCGGGCGCGTTACCCGCCCAACCGTGGCTGCGCATGCTCAGCGAACGGCGGTCTGGCGTCCGGTCGTCCCCACAGGCGGATCATAGCGTTTGCGGGACCGGGCTCGGCCCCGCACGGCGCGGCGCGTGTGCGTCCCGTCGCACCACGAGCCATCGCGGTAGACACCGTCGTCGGTATGTATGATCACCGAAACCTGGAGGCGCAAGCGCGGGGCCCGGCAGGGAGGCCGAACTATGCGGTACGACACGGTGATCCTCAACGGCCGCTGGTTCGACGGAACGGGCGCACCGTCGGCTTTGCGGAACATCGGTGTGCGCGACGGCCGCGTCGCGACGGTCACGGCCGGACCGCTGGAGGCGGCGGGCGCCGACATCGTCGACGCGACGGGTCAGTGGGTGATTCCCGGCATCATCGACATCCACACGCATTACGACATCGAAACACTCTGCGAGCCGGCACTTTCCGAGTCGCTGAGGCACGGTGTGACGACCGTGCTGCTGGGCTCGTGCTCGCTGTCCACGGTCTACCTGAACAACGTCGACGCCGGCGACATCTTCGGCCGCGTGGAGGCGATACCCCGGCGCTACGTCATCGAGTGGCTGGACCGGGCGCGCTCCTGGAGTGATCCCGGCGAATACGTCGCCGCACTCGAGCGGCTGAACCTGGGCCCCAACGTCGCCGCCTTCATCGGCCACTCCGACATGCGGGCCGCGACGATGGGCCTGGACCGGGCGACCCGTAAAGACGTGCGGCCCTCCCCGGCGGAACTGGCGCGGATGGAATCGATGCTCAACGATGCGCTGGACGAGGGATTCGTCGGGATGTCCTCGCAGCAAATGCTGTTCGACAAACTCGACGGCGAGGTCTGCCGGTCGCGCACGCTGCCGTCCACCTACGCCGGCCCGCGCGAGCTGCGCCGCCTGAACGCCATTCTCCGGCGGCGCGACAAGATCTTGCAGTCCGGGCCCGACATCAATAATCCCCTGTCGGTGCTCTCGCAGCTGGTGACCGCGCTGGGGATCGGTCGCCCGCGGCTGAAGACCAGCCTGCTGTCGGCCGCGGACATCAAGGCCATCCCGCCCGTCATCCACGTCATGGACCGGCTCGGGCGGCTCGTCAACGCCCTGGGCGGCGACTTCCGCTGGCAGCATCTGCCCGTGCCGTTCGAGGTCTACGCCGACGGAATCTCGTTGGTGATCTTCGAGGAGTTCGGCTCCGGTGCCGCAGCGCTGCACCTACAGGACGAGGTCGAGCGCAACCAGCTGATGCGCGACGAGGAGTACCGCCGCCGGTTCCGCAGCGACTACGGCCAGAAATTCGGCCCCAGGGTGTGGCATCGCGACTTCTTCGACGCCGAGATCGTGGCCTGCCCCGATCGGTCGGTGGTCGGCAGGTCGTTCGGGCAGGTGGGCCTCGATCGCGGGGGGCTGCACCCGGTCGACGCCTTCCTCGACCTGGTCGTCGAGCACGGCGAGAAGCTGCGCTGGCGCACCACCATCTCCAACCACCGCCCCGAACTGCTCCGCAAGCTGGCGCAGAGCCCGGCCGTCCAGATGGGTTTCTCCGACGCCGGCGCGCACCTGCGCAACATGGCCTTCTACAACTCCGGGCTGCGCCTGCTGCGTCACGCTTACGACGCCGACAGGCGGGGCACGCCGTTCCTGTCGATGGAACGCGCGGTGCACCGGCTCACCGGCGAACTCGGGCTGTGGTACGGCATCGACGCGGGCACGCTGCGCGAAGGCGACCGGGCCGACGTCGTCGTGCTCGACCCCGCCAAGCTCGACGATTCCCTCGACCGCTACGCCGAGCACCCGGTGCAGTCCTACGGCGGGCTGTCGCGGATGGTCAACCGCAACGACGACACGGTCCGCGCGGTGTTGGTGTCGGGGCAGCTCGCGTTCGGCGCGGGCAAAGCCTCTCCCGCGCTGGGCAATCGCAAGCTCGGGCGCTTCCTGCGGGCGGGCCGTCCGTCGCGCAGGCTGGCCGCGGCATAGCCGCCTATCCGGCCGCGGACGCTCCCAGGATGAGCTCCACGGCCCGGTCGAGCTGTCCGGCGATCTCCCGATACGTGACGAAACGGGCCGTCATCAGCGCGCCGGCGAACGTCATCTGCAGCGTGGTTTTCACCGCGCGGGGCCAGCCGGGGCCCAACGCCGCCCCGATCCGCCGGGACACCTCCTCGCCGATCTGCTCCCGCAGGGGCGCGACCGCCGGGTCGTCGGCCATCAGCGCCGCGCCGCAGGCGGTGGTCAGCTCGGGTTCGTCGGCGACCGCCACGGCCATGTCCCTCAGGGTGGCGCTGACCCGGGTCTGGGTCGTGTCGTTGACGTCGGTGTGCAGCGGCAGGTCGCGCAGGAAGCGCAGGTAGACCGCGGCCACCAGCGCGCTTTTCGACGGAAAGTAGGTGTAGGCGCTCGCCGGCGAGACCCCGGCCCGGGTCGCGACCGCGCGCATCGTCAGGTTCGCGTACGACGATTCGCGCAGCTCCGCCAATCCGGCGTCGAGCACCTTGCGGATGGTCTGCCCGGGACGGCGGTCGGACCGGCGTGCCGCGCCGGCGCCCGGAGAAGCCACAGCTCTGGACACCGATCCAGTGTAGGAACGCCGCGCCGGCAACCGTCGGCATCCGCTCGGTCGGGCCCCGAGTAGGGTGACGCGCGTGGTCGAGGGTGACCGGCTCCGCTGGGACGAGCGGTACGCCAGCCTCGGGCCGCCCGGGGTGCGCGCGGTTGCGGTTCCCGATGTCTTCGCCGCTCATGCCGACGTTTTCCCCACCACCGGACGCGCCCTCGATCTGGCCTGTGGGCAGGGCCTCGGCAGCGTCTGGCTGGCCCGGCGGGGGCTGGAAGTGCTGGGTTGGGACGTTTCGCCGGTGGCCGTCGGCCACGCCCGGGATCTGGCCCGCCGCAGCGGGGTCGGCGGTCGCTGCCGCTTCGAGGTCGTCGACTTCGACGACGGTCTGCCGGCCGGCCCGCCGGTCGAGGTCGTCCTGTGCCACAGATTCCGGGATCCCCGGCTCGACCGGGCGGTCATCGCGCGAGTGGCGCCGGGCGGGTTACTGGCCGTCGCCGTGCTCAGCGAAGTCGGGCGGGGCCCCGGCCCGTACCGTGCGGCCGCCGGCGAGCTCCCGCGCGCGTTCGCCGACCTTGACGTGCTGGCCACCGGCGAAGGGGAGGGCCATGCCTGGCTGCTGGCACGCGCGTGACGGCCGGGGCACGTCGGGCAACTGATGTCGGATCGGTTTTCAGGCGGGTTGCCGTCGCTGCGCTGCGGCCTTGCGGCCGGCGATCTTGGCGCGGACCGCACTCATGTCCAACGCCTGCACCTGCGCGATCAGGTTCTCCAGCACGGCGGGGGGCATCGCGCCGGCCTGGCTGTAGACCAGCACGCCGTCGCGAAACGCCATGATGGTCGGTACCGAACGGATTCCCAGCGTGGCCGCCAACTCGGGCTCGGCCTGGGTGTCGACTTTGGCGTGCACGATCTCGGGATGGGCCCGTGCCGACCGTTCGTAGACGGGCGCGAAGGCGTGGCAGGGTCGGCAGTATGCGGCCCAAAAGTCAACGAGCACTATCGAATTGCCGGCGATCGTCGACGCGAACGTGTCATGGGTGAGGTTGGCGGTGGTCATCTTCTCTCCTGAGGTTGGTTCCGCAGGTGCGAACGAAATACCCGGTGGGGTATATTCCGGGGCGTGGGACCGATTCGTCGAACCAGGGCACATATACCCCCCTGGGTACTATGATGGGGTAGGCAACCACGATGGAGGAACCAGTGATCGGCGAACAAGACAGCATGACCGCGGTGCTGAACAGGCTGCGGCGTGCGCAGGGCCAACTTGCCGGGGTGATCTCGATGATCGAGCAGGGACGCGACTGCACGGACGTCGTCACGCAGCTGGCCGCGGTGTCGCGCGCTCTCGATCGTGCGGGATTCAAGATCGTGGCGACCGGATTGAAGGAATGCGTCACGGGTACCACGGCCAGCGGCGCGGCTCCCATGAGCGAAGCCGAACTCGAGAAGTTGTTCCTCGCCCTCGCGTGATGCGGGGGATCACAGCCCAGGCAAGAAAGGACGGAGTCGTCATGGATATCTCAATCGCGACACCGCTGCACACCTCCTTCGACGACGCGGTCGCGCGGACGCGCGCCGCGCTGGCGGAGCAGGGGTTCGGGGTGCTGACCGAAATCGACGTGAAGGCAACGCTGAAGGCAAAACTGGGCGAGGAAATGGAGGACTACCTGATCCTGGGTGCCTGCAACCCGCCCCTGGCGCATCGCGCCGTGTCGGCGCACCGCCAGATAGGGTTGTTGCTACCGTGCAACGTCGTCGTGCGCACCGACCCCGACCACGCCGGCACCGTGCTCGTCGAGGCGATGAACCCCGGCCTCATGGTGGAGTTCACCGGTGAGCCGGAGCTGCGCCCGGTCGCCGAGGAAGTCACCGGCAAACTGCAAGCGATGATCGACTCCCTGAAGAACAGTTCACCGGTGCCCGCGGGCGAATAGGGACGTATACCCGCGGGGGTATAAGATGGTAGCCATGTCAGACCAGCAGAATCACCACAAGGTCCTCGAGGACCTCCTGCCCCAGCACCGCGCACTTCGCCAGCAGATCCCCGAGGTCTATAAGGGTTTCGCGGCCCTCAGCGGGGCCGCATTCAACGAGGGTGCCCTGAGCCGCAAGGTCAAAGAACTGCTCGCGATGGCGATCGGCGTCGTCGAGGGGTGCGACGGGTGCATCGCGTCGCACGCCCAGGCGGCCGCACGCGCCGGTGCCACACCGGAGGAAGCCGCCGAGGCGATCGGCGTCACTTTCCTCATGCACGGCGGGCCGGCCACCATCTACGGCGCCCGGGCCTACAGCGCATTCTGTGAATTCGCCGACGCCAAGACGTCATAGACGCCCGGGCCGGCCGGCCCGGGCGTCTAGGGTCCGATGACGAATGGCACGACCTTGAAGGACCAAAGTCACGGCGTGCCGGTCGACTGCTGACCTTTGCATCGGCCAGCCTTAGCTTGGTGCGTGGAGCCCTTATGACCGCCTTCATGCGAAACAGCGACGCCTTCACGTGGGCAATGGAAAGTGACCCGCGGCTGAGGTCGACCGTGGTCACCGTCATGCTGCTGGACCGATCCCCGGACTGGCAGGCGGTGCGCGAGCGCTTCGACCTGATGAGCCGCAAGCTGCCCATATTCCGCCAGCGGGTGGTGGCGTCACCGCGGCCGGCTCCGCCGCGGTGGGAATACGACCCGAACTTCGACCTCGCCTACCACCTGCGGAGGGTCGCGGTGCCGGCCGGCGGCACGCTGCACGACGTGCTCGAAATGGCCCGGCTGGCAGGGATGCAGGATTTCGACCGGGCCCGGGCGCTCTGGGAGACCACGCTGGTCGAGGGCCTCGACGACGGCGGCGCGGCGGTGATCTGCAAGTTCCACCACGCGCTCACCGACGGGATCGGTGGTGTTCAGATCTCGATGAACCTGTTCAACCTCTCCGAAGACGTGTATGCGCGTGAGCCCATGCCCCCCGAGCCACGAGCGGCCGGGCCGTCGCTGCTCGAGCGCTACCGCGACGCGTTGAGGTACGACACCGGCGTCCTCGGCAGCGCCGTGGCGGGCGCGGTGACGTGGGTGCCGCGACTGATGGTCGACAGTGTGCGACGGCCCGCCGCGACCATTCGTTCGGCCGCCTCCACCACGGCGTCCGTGTACCGGACGGTCCGGCCGATCACCCGGGCCGGGTCGCCGCTGGTGACCGACCGCGGGCTGAACCGTCGTCTGTGGGTTCACGACGTCTCGAGGCCACTGCTGCGGGAGGCGGCCCACCGGTGCGGCGGGGCGCTCAACGACGCGTTCGTCGCCGGGGTGGCCGGGGCGTTGCGGCGATATCACGACGAGCACGGCGTCACGGTGGGCGACCTGCACCTGACGATGCCGGTCAGCCTCCGGACACCGGTCGACGACATCGGGGGGAACCGCATCACGCTCATGCGGTTCGACGTGCCCGCCGGGGAGACCGACCCGGCAGCGCGGATCAGGGCGATCCATCAGCGCAGCAGCGCGGTGCGCGACGAACGGTCCCTGCCCTACACGCAGGCGATCGCCGGAGCCCTCAACCTCATGCCACGGTGGTACATCGGTTCCGTCCTGCGTCATGTCGATTTTTTGGCCAGCGACGTGCCCGGGGTGCCGGTCCCGGTCTTTCTCGGCGGCGCGGCGGTGCGCGCCCAATACGCGTTCGGCCCGACGATCGGCTCGTCGGTCAACGTCACGTTGCTCACCTACGTCGACACCTGCGCCCTGGGCATCAACGTCGACACCGCCGCGATACCCGACCACGACGTCTTCCATGACGCGATGGTCGCCTCGTTCGACGAATTGCTGGCGCTGGCAGAGTAATCCGATTTCGCTCCGAAACGGCCGATCCCGAAACGGTCACGGGTGCATACCGATCGGGACGGATATCTGGCGTACTCGCGCGCGATGAACAAATCATGGCTACGTGCGTCAAAGGGAATCAGCGCGTCAAAGGGGATCACTGTTACGGATTTCGCGCGTGCACGGCGACGCGCCCCGCTGTGCGAACGGCGGATCGGGGTGGGGGACAACGGGAGGTATCCACGACATGATGGCGAACTGGGTTCCCGCCCAGACATCGTACGGCCCGCATTCCGGGCGCATCCTCGACACGGCGCGGGGCATTATCATCGGGCTGCGCCGGTGCCGTTCCGACCTCGCTTTCGACGAACTGCACAGTGCCGCAAAGCGTCACCGGGTGCCGGTGTTCGCACTGGCCTGGGCGCTGGTCCACCTGGCCGGCGGCGGCGAGAAGACCTCCAGCTTCCTGGATGCGCAGACCGCGGCCCGCCAGGAGTGGGGACAGTTGTTCGGGGCCGCCGCCGCGACCTGCTGAGTGAGGGTGAAAGAGGTTGGCACGGCCGAGCTTTCGCGGGGTACCGCGGCCGTCGCCAACCCCCTCCAGCCGGGCACTGACCGAAAGGCCTTGGCGCAGGGCTGACGTCAGTGTGCGCGCGGGACAGGCCGGGTCGGCACGACGACCAGCGGTCAGCGCGCCGCGGGGTTCTCACGGCTGCGCCGGCGGCTTGGCCGTGGGGGACGGGCCCACCACGACGAACGCCTCGACCGCCGTGTCCTGCTCGAAACCCGCGATCTCGACGCGCCACTCGTAGATCCCCGGCTCCAACGGGATTCCCGCCGGGATGTTCAGGGTGAGCGGCATGCGCACCGAGGTGCCGTGGATGGCCCCCGGCGGGCGACCTGCCTCGGCCGATGCCTCGAAGCAGATGCGCTGAGGCCCGTTCGGGCCCGGCACCGACACCGGGCCGCCGTCGGTGGTCAGCAGTTGACAGGTCAGCTTGTGCGGCTTGTTGGTCTCATTCCAGTCGATGTCCAAAAACAGCACCAAAGCGATGGCGGGAGTAGGTGTTTGGCACTGCCGCCAGCCCAATCCGAGGGCATTGACCTTGCCCGATTGCGCGTCGGCCTGTGCCGCGTCCGCGAGGAACAGGCTGATCTTCATGCGACCGCCGGAGCCGCGGTCATTCGTCCGGTTGACACCATGTGCTGCCCTGCCATTGCTGCCCTGCCATTGCTGCCGACCCCCACCGAATCCATGTTCTGCTGTTAAAAGCTGGATGTTACGCCGTTACCCGGGACCGGGCGCGGCCCCGCATGGCCACGACGCCACCGGGCCGGCGTGCCGGGTCGCGGCGCGCGCCTGTGGCGCTGTTCACAGACCCGTCGGCAGGGCGGACGGGGATCGCTTCCGGCGACGCGACCAGATCAGCGACCGTTCCGGCGGGCGACGTGAGACGGTATAAGCCTATGCAGAACCACGATTACCTCACCTACGAAGAATTCGGTCGCAGATTCTTCGAATACGCCGTCACCCCCGAGCGCGTCGCGGCCGCATTCGCCGACATCGCGGGCAGCGAGTTCGCCATGGAACCGATCGCCCAGGGGCCCGGCGGGATCGCCAAGGTCAGCGCCAACGTCAAGATCCACGACCCGCGGGTGACGCGCCGTCTCGGTGACAGCATCACCTTCGTCATCCATATCCCGCTGTCGATCGACCTGCTCCTCGACCTGCGGCTCGACAAGCAGCGGTTCGTCGTCTCCGGTGACATCGCCCTGCGCGCGACGGCCCGCGCGGCCGAGCCGCTGCTGCTGATCGTCGACGTCTCCAAACCGCGCCCCTCCGACATCACCGTCAACGTGTCGTCCAAGTCCCTCCGCGGCGAGGTGCTGCGCATCCTGGCCGGCGTCGACGGTGAGATCCGTCGATTCGTCGCCCAGTACGTCGCCGAGGAGATCGACGCGCCCCATTCCCAGTCCGCACAGGTCATCGACGTGGCCCAGCACCTGAACGAGGCCTGGCCGTAGACGGTCCCGCGCAGGTGTGAGCCCGCGCGCATCCGGGTATGCATTCCCGCGATCGCCCATGCCCCCATGTCGACGTGGAGGAGCGAAGAACTTGGCACGAGTGGACGTTTCGATGGCCTCGGACGTGGAGCCCGCGACCGCCTGGAAGCTCGCTTCCGACCTGCGCCGATTCGACGAGTGGATGACGATATTCGGCGGGTGGCGCGGCTCGGTGCCATCGACGATAGAAAGGGGCACCGAGGTGTCGTCGTGCGTCAAGGTCACCTTCATCTCACCGCCGACCTGGGCGGCGGTCTGCTGAGCAGCCCGATCGGCAGCCTGGTCGCGCGGGTGATCCGGTCCGACGTCCGCAAGTCCGTGGACAACCTCGCGTCGTTGCAGTGACCCCGGGGTCGGCGGGCTACCGGCCACCGACCAGCCAGTCGCGCTCGGCTTGGCGGATTCGCCTGCGGTCCATGGCAAGCCACGCCAGCCCGGCGCCGAAGGCCAGCAGGCCGATACTCGCGGCGTACACCCCCGCGCGGGCGTGGCCCAGGGCGAAGTTCGCGATACCCACCAGCAGCACCAGCGCGGCCACCGCGACCACGACGTGGCCGGGCGTTCGTTGCCCCTCCTGCATCGGCGGATTCATGTCCCGGCGGGTGGCCCGATCGTCATCGACAAGACCGCGCGCACTGTGCGCCATGAGCGCCCCCTCTGCTTACCCTGCGGCCGCATCCGCCGGTGTGGCCGACGCGGATCTCTCGTAGGAGCTACCCGAAAAGGCTTTCGAACAAACGAGATCGAACCGTCAGCCCGGATCGCGGGGCAGCAACCGCCGCACGGCCCGCGTCTCGATGGCGTTGATCGTCAGGGCCCGCCGGTCCATCCGCCAGCCCGCATCCGTCAACGTGTATTCGTCATCGTAACGAAGGTGCCACGCCACGTCGGTCACCTCGTCGCCGCGCCGATTCCAGTGATGCGCGACGCACGCGATGCGTCCCCGCGCGTACCCGGGGCCCGGCGACTCGTCGTACACCTCGCCGACGATCGCGTGTTCGGTCCGCACCACCGCTGCCACCGCCGACACCGCCGCGGCGATGGCCTGCCGCCCCCGGTGCACGTGGACCGGGGACAGCACATCCGGCGGATCGGGCACCGCCAGTTCGGCCGTGGGGGTGAAAAGCTTTGCGGCGGAGTCGAATCGACGGTCGTCAACCCTGGCCGCATAGCGATGCACCAGGTCGCTCAGGGCCACCCGGTCCTCCGCCGAAAGTGTCATCGCCGACGCGTCGCGCTCACGAAGCCAGCGACAGGCGCTGCGCGCAGGCCGAGAGCAGGTCCCTGGCCTGCTCGATGTCGGCGGTGGGTGGCATCGCCAGGACCAGGCGGTCGGCGCCCTGGTCGGCCAGTGCGCCCGCGCGCTCGGCGTCGATCTTGGTCACCAGATGGCCCAGCGAGACTTCCAGGCCTGCCGGGTCCCGTCCCGCCGACGAGGCCTCCTCGCGCATCACCGCAAGCAGGGAGGCGAGTTCGCGGCCGCTCACGCCGAGTGGCTGGAAGCCGTCGCCGAGTCGGCCGGCGCGGCGCGCCGCCGCTCGGCTGTGCCCGCCGACGTGCACCGGGAGCCGTTGGGCAGCAACGGGTTTGGGATAGCACATGACGTCGTCGAAGTCGAAGAATTCGCCGTGGAACGACGCACCTCGGGGCTCGTCGGCCCACAGCGCCCGCAACACCGCCAACTGCTCGTCGGCGCGCCGGCCCCGGCCGTCGAAGTCCGTACCGCAGGCTTCCAGCTCTTCCTTGAGCCAGCCGACCCCCACACAGAGCCGCAGTCTGCCACCCGACAGCGCATCCACGGTCGCGGCCCTTTTGGCCAGCACCACCGGATGATGGTTGGGCAGCACCAGCACTCCCGTGGCCAGCCCCAGCCGGCTGGTGTGGCCGGCCAGGAAGGCCAGCAGATCGAGCGGGTCGGGAATCGGGCAGTCGGCCGCCAGGCCGACGCGCCCGGAACTGTCGTAGGGATAGACGCTCTCGTAGCGGGTGAGAAGAACAGTGTGCTCGACGACCACGATGGATTCGAATCCGCACGACTCGAGGTGCTCGGCGAAACTCGCCATCCAGCCGGGGTCGGCGGTCACACCGTCGGCGACCGGGGCCACCACCGATACCTTCATGGCCGTCAAAGCTACAGGGGCTGCACCGGGCGGCTCAGCGGTCACCCGACCTGCCGGTGGCGGGCGCGATCGCGGCGCGGACCGCCTCGGCCAGGGCCCCCGCCCGGCGGTCGGTGAACACGTCCTCGAGCATCATCTGCCGGCCGTCCGGCCCGGTCAGCGGAACCCGCCAGTTGGGGTATTCGTCGGTGGTTCCCGGCTGGTTCTGGGTGCGGCGGTCGCCGACCGCGTCGGTCAGCGCCACCCCCACCAGCCGCGAGGGCGTGCGGCCCAGATACCGGTAGAGGGCGACGACGACCTGCTCGGGGTCGTCGTCGCCGTCCCCGAGCAGGCCCACCCGGCGCAGCTCGGCCAGCCAGGCCGCCAGCTCCGTGCGGTCCGACGCAAGTTCCTCCGCCACGGGCCGGGTCAGCAGGCCGAGGGATTCGCGCAGCCGGACGTGGTCGCCGGCCAGGTAGCCGGCGGTGGGCGGCAGATCGTGGGTGGTGACCGATGCCAGGCAGTACTCCCGCCAGCGCTCGGCCGGCAGCGGGCCGCCGCAGCCGTCGCGGTCGAGTTCGAACCACAGGATCGAGGTGCCCAACAGGCCGCGTAACAAGAGGTAGTCGCGCACCCACGGTTCGACCGTGCCGAGGTCTTCGCCGACCACCAGCGCCCCGGCCCGGTGCGCCTCCAGGGCCACGATGCCGATCATCGCCTCGTGGTCGTAGCGCACGTAGGTGCCCTCGGTGGGCGGGGCGCCGGCGGGGATCCACCACAGCCGGAACAACCCGATGATGTGATCGATGCGCACGCCGCCCGCATGCCGCAACACGGCCCGGATCAGCGCGCGGAACGGCCGGTATTCCTGCTGTTCCAGCCGGTCCGGTCGCCACGGCGGCTGGGACCAGTCCTGACCGAGCTGGTTGAACTCGTCCGGCGGCGCGCCGGCGCTCACGCCCGGTGCCAGGGCGTCCTGCAGGGCCCATGCGTCTGCGCCGTCGGGATGCACGCCGACGGCCAGGTCGTGCACGACGCCCAGGGCCATCCCGGCCCGCACCGCCTGCGACTGCACCGCGGCGAGCTGGTCGTCGAGCTGCCACTGCATCCAACGGTGGAAGTCGACGGCGTGCGGATGCTTCTCGGCGAACCTGGCGACGCCCTCGGCGCCGGGATGCTGCAGCGAGTCCGGCCAGCGATGCCAGTCGGCGCCGAACCGTTCGGCCAGCGCACACCACGTGGCGAAGTCGTCGAGCGGGCGGCCCTCGCGCTCCCGGAAGGCCGCGTAGGCCAGCTCGCGGCCCGCGGATCGGGGGACCCGGTGCACCAGCTCGAGCGCGGCGCGCTTGGCGGCCCATGCCCTGTCGCGGTCGATCGAGTCGACCCGGGCCGCCCGGCGTTGCACGTCCGACCGCAGCTGGCGCACGCGGCCGCGCTTGCCCAGCTCGGCGAACTCGGGGATCGCCTCGACGCGAAGGTAGAGCGGGTTGACGAAACGCCGCGACGTCGGCAGGTACGGCGACGGCTCCATGGGGAGCGTGGGGGCCGCTGCGTGCAGGGGGTTGACGAGTAGGTAGTCGGCGCCGTGGCGGCACGCCGACCACACCGCCAGGTCCGTCAGGTCGGTGAGGTCCCCGACGCCCCACGACTGGCGCGACCGCACGCTGTAGAGCTGGGTGGACAGGCCCCATGCGCGCCGGGCGCCGAGCCGTTCGGGGACGCCGAGCCAGTCCGGCGTCACGACGAGCGCGGTGCTGTCCTCGGTGCCCGCGGACCGCAGGTGCACCCGGTGGTAGCCCAGCGGCAGGTCGCCGGGCACCACGAAACTGGCCTCGCCGACCCAACGGCCGTCCAGGTCGAACGGCTCGGTGAAGTTGTCGACCTGGCGGATCCCGCCGCACACCGTCCCGTCCTCAAGCTGCAACCACACCTCGGCCGGGTCCCCGTGGGTCACGTGGACCCAGAACCGGATCTGATCGCCGCTGCGCCCGACGAGGGTGGCCGGCAAACGGCGCCCCCAGTACGACCGCAGGTGCGCGGTCAGGGCGACGTTGCGCTCCTGCTCGTTGCCGGCGGCGACGCCGAATGCGGCCAGCACCGCCACGAGCGTGCTCGCGGGCACCGACACCTGCCGCCCGGTCCAGTCCTGGTACTCGGTGGCGATGCCGAAGCGCCTGGCCAGCTCGACCAGCGACGGCGCATGCTCAGTCATGCCGCCCATCCTTCCCTGGGGGCGCGCCCATCGCCTCCGCAGCCGCGGCGAGCTCCGGGCGACCACAACATTGCCCAGCTCAGCGCCGTGTTCGCCGAAAGTCGTCGCTCGACAGGACGGGGCGGCGATCCGCAGCTACCATGCCCTGTGGAGACATGTCCTCTAAGACATGTCCCGTGGAGATAGGCCCCGTGGAGATAGGCCCCGTGCAGACACGAATATTCCGGCCGAGGATCGGGTGGGGGAGCGGAAAGTGCCAGCTCAATGACGCACGTCGCCGCGGGCACCGTGCGCGAACCCGTTCCGGGCACAGCGGCCGGATTCCTCCCTTGGGCAAGCGCAGCGTGGCGAGGTCCGTGCGGGTGGCTTACGGTTAACGATGGTATTCGCGCCCGGGTGTCGCGGATCCCCGAAGTGTTTCAACAGACCGGATGGTGACTTAGGTGGCGGAAGAGAGTCGCGGGCAGCGGGGGTCGGGCTACGGCCTCGGGCTGTCGACGCGGACGCAGGTGACGGGCTATCAGTTCCTTGCTCGTCGAACCGCGATGGCGCTGACCCGGTGGCGGGTCCGCATGGAGATCGAGCCCGGCCGGCGGCAGAACCTGGCCGTGGTGGCGTCGGTCTCCGCGGCGCTGGTGATCTGCCTGGGCTCGCTGCTGTACTCCTTCCTCAGCCCGTCCGGTCAGGTCAACGAGTCGCCCATCATCGCCGACCGCGATTCCGGTGCGCTCTACGTGCGGGTGGCCGACCGGTTGTATCCGGCGCTGAACCTGGCATCGGCCCGGCTCATCACCGGCCGGCCGGACAACCCGCACCTGGTTCGCTCCAGCCAGATCGCCAGCTTCCCGCGCGGTCCGCTGGTCGGGATCCCCGGGGCGCCGTCGAACTTCGCACCGAGCACCCCGACCAAGTCGTCGTGGCTGGTCTGCGACACCGTGGGTTCCGCGGGCGCGATGGGGTCCGGACCCGGCTCGCCCTCGGGGGTGACGGTGACCGTCATCGACGGCAACCCGGACCTCAGCGGTCACCGGCGGGTGCTGACGGGATCGGACGCCGCGGTCCTGAGCTACGGCGGCGACGCCTGGGTGATCCGCGAGGGACGGCGCTCGCGCATCGACGCGACGAACCGGTCGGTGCTGCTGCCCCTGGGTCTGACGCCCGAGCAGGTCAGCGCGGCGAAGCCGATGAGCCGCGCCCTGTTCGACGCGTTGCCGGTGGGACCCGAGCTGACGGTCCCGGACGTGACGGACGCGGGCAGCCCGGCGTCCTTCCCGGGCGCGCCCGGCCCGGTGGGCACGGTGATCGTCACCCCCCAGATCAGTGGTCCGCAGCAGTACTCGCTGGTGTTGTCCGACGGAGTGCAGACGCTGCCGCCGCTGGTGGCCCAGATCCTGCAGAACTCCGGACCGGTCAGCACCAGACCGGTGACCGTGGAACCGTCGGCGCTGGCGAAGATGCCGGTGGTCAAGAAGCTGGATCTGTCGTCGTACCCGGACAGCCCGTTGAACGTGATGGACATGCGGGAGAATCCGGCCACCTGCTGGTGGTGGGAGAAGACCTCCGGGGAGAACCGCGCCCGCGTCCAGGTCATCTCCGGGTCGACGATCCCGGTCGCGTCCCACGACACGAACAAGGTCGTGTCGCTGGTGAAGGCCGACACGACGGGCCGGCAGGCCGACCAGGTCTACTTCGGTCCCGACCATGCCAACTTCGTCGCCGTCACCGGCAACGATCCCGGTGCGAAGACCACGGAGTCGCTGTGGTGGCTGACTGACGCGGGCGCCCGGTTCGGGGTGGACGACACCCGCGACGTGCGCGAGGCGCTGGGGTTGAAGACCACACCGAGCCTGGCGCCCTGGGTGGCGCTGCGGCTGCTGCCACAAGGTCCGACCCTGTCGCGGGCGGACGCGCTGGTGGAGCACGACACCCTACCGATGGACATGTCCCCTGCAGAGTTGGTGGTACCGAAGTGAAACGCGGATTTGCACGCCCCACACCGGAGAAGCCTCCGGTCATCAAGCCGGAGAACATCGTCCTCCCCACTCCGCTGAGCATTCCGCCGCCGGAGGGCAAGCCCTGGTACATGATCGTGATCGGCGTCGTCGTGATCGGCCTCCTCGGCGGCATGGTGGCCATGACCTTCGCCAGCGGGTCACACGTGTTCGGCGGCGTCGGCTCGATCTTCCCGATCTTCATGGTCGGCGGGATGATGATGATGATGTTCGGCGGCCGGATGGGTGGCCAGCAGCAGATGAGCCGGCCGAAGCTGGACGCGATGCGCGCCCAGTTCATGTTGATGCTGGACATGCTGCGCGAGACCGCCCACGAGTCGGCCGACAGCATGGACGCCAACTACCGGTGGTTCCACCCCGCACCCAGCACGCTGGCGGCCGCCGTCGGCTCGTCGCGGATGTGGGAGCGCAAGCCCGACGGCAAGGACCTCAACTTCGGTGTCGTGCGGGTCGGCGTGGGCATGACGCGTCCCGAGGTGACCTGGGGTGAGCCCCAGAACATGCCGACCGACATCGAGCTGGAGCCGGTGACCGGTAAGGCGTTGCAGGAGTTCGGGCGCTACCAAAGCGTCGTCTACAACCTGCCCAAGATGATCTCGCTGCTCGTCGAGCCCTGGTACGCGCTGAGGGGGGATCGCGAGCAGGTGCTGGGGCTGATGCGGGCGATCGTCTGCCAGCTGGCCTTCTCGCACGGACCCGACCACGTCCAGATGATCGTGGTGAGTTCCGATCTCGACGAATGGGACTGGGTGAAGTGGCTGCCCCACTTCGGCGACCCCCGGCGTCAGGACGCCGCGGGCAACGCGCGGATGGTGTACGCCTCGGTGCGCGAGTTCGCCGCCGAGCAGGCCGAGTTGTTCGCCGGCCGCGGCTCGTTCACGCCCCGACATGCCAGTTCCTCGGCGCAGACGCCGACGCCGCACACCGTGATCATCACCGACGCCGCGGATCCCCAGTGGGAGTTCGTGATCAGCGCCGAGGGCATCGACGGGGTGACCTTCTTCGACCTGACCGGGTCGTCGATGTGGACCTCGGTCCCGGAGCGGATGCTCACCTTCGACGAGACGGGCATCATCGAGGCGCTGCCCCGCGACCGCGACACCTGGATGGTGATCGACGAGAAGCCGTGGTTCTTCGCGCTCACCGACCACTTCAGCCTCGCGGAGGCCGAGGACTTCGCGCAGAAGCTGGCGCGTTGGCGGCTCGCCGAGGCCTACGAGGAGATCGGCCAGCGGGTCGCCCACATCGGCGCCCGCGACATCCTGGCCTACTACGGGATCGACGACCCGGCCGACATCGACTTCCACGCGCTGTGGGGCAGCCGCTCCGACCACATGGGCCGGTCGCGGTTGCGCGCGCCGTTCGGCAACCGCTCCGACAACGGCGAACTGCTGTTCCTGGACATGAAATCGCTGGACGAAGGCGGCGACGGCCCGCACGGCGTCATGTCCGGTACGACGGGTTCGGGTAAGTCGACCCTGGTGCGGACCGTGATCGAGTCGCTGATGCTCAGCCACCCGCCGGAGGAACTGCAGTTCGTGCTGGCCGACCTCAAGGGTGGGTCGGCGGTCAAGCCGTTCGCCGGGGTACCGCACGTGTCGCGGATCATCACCGACCTGGAAGAAGACCAGGCGCTGATGGAGCGCTTCCTGGACGCGCTGTGGGGCGAGATCGCCCGCCGCAAGGCGATCTGCGACAGCGCCGGGGTGGACGACGCCAAGGAGTACAACTCGGTACGCCTCCGGATGCGGGCCCGCGGCCAGGACATGCCGCCGCTGCCGATGCTCGTGGTCGTCATCGACGAGTTCTACGAGTGGTTCCGCATCATGCCGACCGCGGTCGACGTGCTCGACTCGATCGGCCGGCAGGGCCGGGCCTACTGGATCCACCTGATGATGGCGTCGCAGACGATCGAGAGCCGCGCCGAGAAGCTCATGGAGAACATGGGCTACCGCCTGGTGCTGAAAGCCCGCACCGCGGGTGCCGCGCAGGCGGCCGGCGTGCCCAACGCGGTGAACCTGCCGGCCCAGGCCGGTCTGGGCTACTTCCGCCGGAGCCTCGAGGACACCGTCCGGTTCCAGGCGGAGTTCCTGTGGCGCGACTACATCTCGCGTGGAATCACGATCGACGGCGACGAGACGCCCAGGCTGGTGCACAGCATCGACTACGTGCGCCCGCAACTGTTCACCAATTCCTTCACCCCGCTCGAGGTCAGCGTCGAGGGGCCGGACCAGGCCGCGATCCCGACGAACGGCCAGTCGGCCGACGTGGCGCTGCCCATCGAGGCCGAGGAGGAAGACAACGAGGGGATCCGGGTACCCAAGATCGGTACCGTGATCATCGACCAGCTGCGCAAGATCCCGTTCGAGCCCTACCGGCTGTGGCAGCCGCCGCTGAACCAGCCCGTCGCCATCGACGAGCTGGTCAACCGGTACCTCGGGCACCCGTGGCAGCAGGACTACGGGACGGCCCGCGATCTCGTGTTCCCGATCGGGATCATCGACCGCCCGTTCAAGCACGACCAGCCGCCATGGACGGTCGACACCTCGGGTCCCGGCGCCAACGTCCTGATCCTGGGTGCCGGCGGTTCGGGCAAGACGACGGCGCTGCAGACGCTGATCTGCGCGGCCGCGATGACCCACACCCCCGAGCAGGTCCAGTTCTACTGCCTGGCCTACAGCAGCACCGCGTTGACCACCATCGCGCAGCTGCCCCACGTGGGTGAGGTGGTCGGCCCGACGGACCCGTACGGCGTGCGCCGCACCGTGGCCGAGCTGCTGGCGCTGGTGCGCGACCGCAAGCGCACATTCCTCGAATACGGGATCCCCTCGATGGAGGTGTTGCGGCGCCGCAAGTTCGGTGGCGCCCCGGGCCCGGTGCCCGACGTGTTCGGCGATGTCTATCTGGTGATCGACAACTACCGGGCGCTGGCCGAGGAGAACGAGGTCCTGATCGAGCAGGTCAACCTGATCATCAACCAGGGCCCCTCGTTCGGTGTGCACGTGATCGTCACCGCCGACCGCGAGTCCGAGCTGCGCCCGCCGGTGCGCAGCGGGTTCGGCTCGCGCGTCGAGCTGCGTCTGGCCGCCGTGGAGGACGCCAAGCTGGTGCGTTCCCGGTTCGCCAAGGACGTACCGGTCAAGCCGGGCCGCGGCATGGTCGCGGTCAACTACGTCCGCCTCGACGCCGACCCCCAGTCGGGTCTGCACACGCTGGTGGGCCGGCCCGCACTGAACAGCACGCCCAGCAACGTGTTCGAGTCCGACAGCATCGTCGAAGCGGTCAGCAGGCTCACGAGCGGGCAGGCCCCGCCGGTGCGGCGGCTGCCGGCCACCTTCGGTGTCCAGCAGGTGCGGGAGCTGGCTGCCCGCGACACCCGCCAGGGCGTCGGCGCCGGCGGGATCGCCTGGGCGATCTCGGAGTTGGATCTCAACCCGGTCTACCTCAATTTCGCCGAGAACTCGCACCTGATGGTGACGGGGCGGCGCGAATGCGGGAAGACCACCAGCCTGGCCACCATCATGGCCGAGATCGGGCGGCTGTATGCCCCGGGCGCCACCAGCGCGCCCGCCACGTCGCAACGCTCGGCCCAGGTGTGGCTGGTCGACCCGCGCCGACAACTGCTGACCGCGCTGGGTTCGGACTACGTGGAGAAGTTCGCCTACAACCTCGACGGCGTCCAGGCGATGATGGGCGAGCTGGCGGCGGTTCTGGCCGGCCGCGAGCCACCGCCCGGTCTGTCCGCCGAGGAGCTGTTGTCGCGGTCGTGGTGGAGCGGCCCGGAGATCTTCCTGATCGTCGACGACATCCAGCAGCTGCCGACGGGATTCGATTCGCCGCTGCACAAGGCCGTTCCGTGGGTGACCAGGGCCGCCGACGTGGGCCTGCACGTGATCGTCACCCGGTCGTTCGGTGGCTGGTCCTCGGCGGGCAGCGACCCGATGTTGCGGGCGCTGCACCAGGCGAATGCCCCGCTGCTGGTGATGGACGCGGACCCCGACGAGGGCTTCATCCGCGGCAAGATGAAGGGCGGTCCGCTGCCCCGTGGCCGTGGCCTGCTGATGGCCGAGGACACCGGTGTGTTCGTGCAGGTGGCAGCGACCGAGGTCCGCAAGTAGTTCGGCGCGCTGCGCCGGGGCGGCCCGGGGCCGAGCGGGTCAGCCCCAGCGCAGCGGTAACGCCTTGAGCGCGAACGTCTTCGACGGGAACGTGATCTGGGGAGTGTAGTCCGCGGGCAGTTCGAAGTCGGGGATCTGGTCGAGCCATTCCCCGACGACCACCGTCAGTTCCATCCGGCCCAGGTGGGAACCCAGGCAGCGGTGCGGGCCACCGCCAAAACCCCAGTGCCGGTGCACTTTTCCGTCCATCACCAGCTCGTCGGTGGATGTCTCGTCGCTGCCGTCGCGGTTGATCGCGGCCATGCACAACCGCACCGGCGTGCCCGCGGGCAACGTCATACCGCCGACGGTGACGACCTCCGTGGTCACCCTGGGCGCCACCGGCGCCGAGGGCTCCAGGCGGACGATCTCCTCGATGAAAACCCTGATCTGCTTGGGGTTGCCGCGGAGTTGGGCGCGTAGCTGGGGCCGGCGCGCCAGTTCGTACAGGGAGAACCCGATCGCCGCGGTGACCGTGTCCAGGCCCGCCAGCACCAGCAGGTGGGTCATGCCCAACAGTTCGAGGTCGGTGAATTCCCCCGGGCCGGTCATCACCTGCGACAACATGTCAGAACCGGGATTCTCCCGCCGCCGCCGGATCGCCTCGGCGAGATAGGTCAACAACTTGTTGCCTTCGGCCAGGTCCTCCTGCGTGAGGTACGGCTTGTCGGCGGCGATCGCGTCCTTCCAGGTGATGACCTGGTCCCGGTCCTCCAGGGGCAGGCCGTAGAGGTCGAGGAAGACCTGAAACGGGTACAGGCGGGCGAGTTGCGCCATCGCCTCGCACTCGCCTACCCGCGCGAACGCCCCGATCATCTCGGCGGCATGGCGCTCCAGCACCGCCCGGGACCTGCTGAGCGCGTGCGGGCTGAAATACGGCTGCAGCACCTTGCGGTAGCGGGTGTGTTCCGGCGGGTCGAATGCCAGCGGCACCACCGGCAGGGGGCTGCCCGGGGGTTGCAGTGCCAAGCGTGAGGAGAACACCTTCGGGTTGCGCAGCGCCGCGAGCACGTCCTCGCGGCGGGTCAGGTAGTAGTGGCCGTTCATGAACACCACGGGACCGGCATCGCGCAACGTCTTCCACCCGAGGCCACGGTCTTCGGCCATCGGCAGCTTCGTGTATTCGAGTCGCGGCAGGTAGAACGAGCCGGGCTGGCCTTCGTCGGGAGCGCTCATGCTCTCTGGTCTCCGCATGCTGGGGGTCAGATCCAAGGGGGTCTCGGGTCGTGATGGCACACCAATCTTGCATCTTTGGCCCGGACCCGCCGGTGACCGGGTCAGCCCCACCGCAGTGGCAGCGATTTCAGCGCCAACGCCTTCGACAGGAATTCGACGTCCGGGGTGTAGCCCGGCGGCAGGTCGAAGTGCGGGATCTGCCGAAGCCACTCGCCGACGATAACGGCGAGCTCGAGCCGGGCCAGATGGGCGCCCAGGCAGCGGTGCGGACCTCCACCAAATCCCCAGTGCCGGTGCACCTTTCCATCCATCACCAGCTCGTCGGTGGACATCTCGTCGCTGCCGTCTCGGTTGATGGCGGCGATGCACAACCGCACCGGGGTGCCCGGGGGCAGCGTCATCCCGCCCACCTTGACGAAGTCGGTGGTGACCCGGGCCACCACCGGCGCCGACGGCTCCAGCCGGACGATCTCCTCGATGAACACCCTGACCTGCCTGGCGTCCTCGCGCAGCTCACCACGCAGCGCGGGGCGCCGCGCCAGCTCGAACAGCGCGAACCCGATCGTCGCGACCACGACATCCAGGTCGGCCAGGATCTGCAGAAAAACCGTGCCGAGCACCTCGAGGTCGCTGAGTTCGCCGGGCCCGTGCATCACCTGCGACAGCATGTCGGAGCCGGGGCGGCCACGACGCCGGTCGACGGCGTCCGCGAAATACGCCAGCAGCTCGTCGCCCTGGCCCATCCCGGACCTGCCGGCGACCACGGCGTCCTTCCACCCGATCACGCGGTCCCGGTCCTCCAGCGGCAATCCGTAGAGGTCCATGAACACCTGGAACGGGTAGAGGCGCGCGAAATCGGCCATCGCCTCGCACTCGCCCCGGCCCGCGAGGCCCGCGATCATGTCGGCGGCGTGGTGCTGCAGCACGGGGCGGGATCTGCCCACCGCCTGCGGGCTGAAGTGGGGGTCCAGGATCGTGCGGTAGAACGTGTGCTCGGGCGGGTCGAACGCCAGCGGCACCACCGGCACCGGGCTGCCGGGGGGCTGCAGCGCCAGTCGGGCCGAGAAGAGCGTGGGGTCGCGCAGCGCCGCCAGCACGTCCTCGCGGCGGGTCAGGTAGTAGTGGCCGTTCATGAAGACCACCGGCCCGGCATCCCGCAACGCCTTCCAGCCGGCGCCGCGGTCTTGGCCGAGCGGCAAGGCCGCGTACTCCAGCCGCGGCAGCTCGAACGCACCCGGCCGGGGTTCGCCGTGAGTGCTCATGCTCAGTTCCAGCGCAGCGGCAACGACTTGAGCGCGAAGGTTTTCGACGGAAACGGGATCTCCGGGACGTAGCCGTCCGGGAGGTTGAAGTCGGGGATCTGTCGCAGCCACTCGCCGACGATGATGGTCAGTTCTATCCGGGCCAGGTGCGAGCCCAGGCAGCGGTGCGGTCCGCCCCCGAAGCCCCAGTGCCGGTGCATCTTTCCGTCCACGACCAGCTCGTCGGTGGACGTCTCGTCGCTGCCGTCGCGGTTGATGGCGGCCGTGCACAGCCGCACCGGGGTGCCCGGGGGCAGTGTCATGCCGCCCACCTTGACGAAGTCGGTGGTGACCCGGGCAGCAGCCGGCGCCGATGGCTCCAGCCGGACGATCTCCTCGATGAAAACCCTTATTTGCCTTGGATTTTCACGAAGCTTGCCGCGCAGCTGCGGCCTGCGCGCCAATTCCAGCAGCGAGAAGCCGATCGCCGCGGCCACCGTGTCCAGACCGGACAGGATCAGCAGGTGCGTCATGCCGAGCAGCTCGAGATCGGTGAGCTCGCCCGGGCCGGTCATGATCTGCGTCAACAGGTCCGACCCCGGGTTCTGCCGGCGTCGGCGGATGACGTCGGCGAAATAGTCGTACAGCTCGTCCCCCTCGGACCTGCCGGCGACCACGGCGTCCTTCCACCCGATCACGCGGTCGCGGTCTTCCAGCGGCAGCCCGTAGAGGTCCATGAACACCTGATAGGGGTAGAGGCGGCCGAACTCGGCCATCACCTCGCATTCGCCCCGGCCCGCGAGGGCCGCGATCATGTCGGCGGCGTGGCGTTCCAGCACGGGCCGCGACGTGCTCAGACCCTCCGGGCTGAAGTACGGGTGCAGGATCTTGCGGTAGCGGGTGTGCTCGGGCGGGTCGAAGGCCGACGGCAGTACCGGCACCGGGCTGCCGGGGGGCTGCAGCGCCAGTTGCGCCGAGAAGAGGTTCGCCTCGCGCAGTGCCGTCAGCACGTCCTCGCGACGGGTCAGGTAGTAGGCGCCGTTCATGTACACGACCGGCCCGGCGTCCCGTAGTGTCTTCCATCCGACACCCCGGTCTTCGGCCATCGGCAGCGTCGAATACTCCAGCCGCGGCATGGGGGAGGCGCCCGGCTGCCAGTCGTCGAGAATGCTCATGTGCGCTGGTGTCCGCCCATCTGTCTTCGTGATCGCCCGATGCGGCGAGGCTGTCGACCCTACCGACCGACTAATCTACCTAGTGAGTTGTCAATCCGACCTGGCGTGCTTGTCGGAGCCGCCGAAGAAGGAACCCAGGTGAAGGTTCGTCTCGAGAAGTCGAAATGCGTAGGGCACGCCCAGTGTTACGCCGTCAGTCCCGAGCTGTTCCCCATCGACGACTCGGGCTACTCGATCCTCGAAGAGCACGAGGTGCGGCCCGAGGACGAGGAGCTCACGCGCGAGGGCGTGGCCTCCTGCCCGGAAATGGCGCTCGTCCTCGAGCAGGATTGACAGCACTGTCCGCTGAGTCGACAGCCGAGCAAACTGCGGATGAACGGCGGTTGACTTCGAGTGAACAGTGGTCGGCGGGCAATGAACAGTTGGCGTCTCCGGTCGGTGTCCCGCTTATAACGGGTTAATGTCTTGGCGAGCGACAGGTCAGCGCAGAAGCGAGCTGTCGCTCGGTTGCTGACTATGGGGGTGTCCAAACAGGATGTGCGCGTCGCTCGTGACCGGAGTCAGGGGAATCCCGTTGAGGGATCACTAGTCCGCCACTGTGATATGACGCGCCAACTTGTTCGGCTTGCCCCTCGAATGGATTTGCTGACTGTGAACGCACAGGTCAAGGCTCCGCCGGCTCAGCGGCCCGGAAGTAGCGAATGTGACGAGGCCGTGACCGCGGCCTCCGCTAGGTCTTGTCCGAACGTCGGGGTCGCCTGGCGACCACGGCCCGATAAGGGAGGGCACGGTGTTTGACTTCGGGGCGCTACCGCCCGAAATCAATTCCGGTCGCATGTACACGGGTCCAGGATCGGCGCCAATGATGGCCGCCGCGTCGGCATGGGATGGATTGGCGACCGAACTCGGTACGGCCGCCACCGGTTACGGTTCGGCGATCACGGAATTGACCAGTGGACCCTGGGTGGGGCCGGCGTCGGCCTCGATGATGTCGGCCGTTGCGCCGTATGTGAGTTGGCTCAGCGCGGCGGCAGGTCAGGCCGAGGAGACCGCCAACCAGGCCCGGGCGGCCGCGGGCGCCTACGAGACGGCGTTCGCGATGACGGTGCCGCCGCCGGTGGTTGCGGCGAACCGGGCATTGCTGCTGACGCTGATCGCGACCAACTTCTTCGGGCAGAACACCCCGGCGATCGCCGTCACCGAGGCGCAGTACGTGGAGATGTGGGCGCAGGACGCGGCCGCGATGTACGGCTACCTCGGATCGTCGTTGAGTGCCTCGCAGCTGGTCCCGTTCAACTCGCCGCCCAAGACGACCACCCCGAACGCTGGTGCCGACCAGGCCATGGCGGTGGCCCAGGCCGTCGCCACCCCGGCCGGCAACTCGGCGCAGACCACCGCGACCACCACCCCGCAGCTGGTCCCGGCGGTGGTGACGCCGCACGCGATCTCGGCGGCCACCGCGCTGCCCCAGCCGCTGCAACAGCTGCAGAACCTGTTGACGACGGCCACCACGAACCCGGCGGCGCTGCCGTGGCCGCTGAACCAGATCCCCACCCCGTGGAACACCTCCGGCATCACCCAGGCGAGCTACTACACGTTGTTCCACAACCTCTTCCAGGCGTACAACGGCTACGGTGCGGGCTACCACGGGTTCCAGTGGGGACAGCAAACCGTGACCGGCCTCGGCACCACGGCCGGTGAGGGCGGTTACTGGTACCCGACGCCGCAATTCGCCCAAATCGGCCTGGGCGCCCACACCGCCTCGGCGGTGTCGGCCGGCACGGGCGGGGCCGGCCGGATCGGGGGCCTGTCGGTGCCGTCGGGGTGGACCACGCCGGCAACGGAGGTCGGCTCCGTCGTCAAGGGAATAGGGGGGACCCCCGTCCACGCCGCGGCGAACAACGCACCCGGCAACGCGCTGTTGCGCGGAATTCCACTCGGGTCCGGAAGCCGGCGCGCGGCTTCCGGTTACGTCAACAAGTACGGGTTCCGCTACAGCGTGGTGGTGCGCCCGCCTTCCGCCGGATAAGCCCGGACAAGAACATGACCATGCCCACTGAATCTCGAAAGCGGTTTCGCTCGAGGGTTTTTGGAAAGGAGACCGCATGTCGTTCGTGACTACGCAGCCTGAGGCCCTGGCGTCGGCGGCGGGGACGTTGCAGGGGATCGGCTCGACGTTGAGCGCCCAGAACGCCGCAGCGGCGGCCCCGACGACGGGGGTGGTGCCTGCGGCCGCCGACGAGGTGTCGGCGTTGACCGCGGCGCAGTTTGCCGCGCACGCGCAGATGTACCAGGCCGTGAGCGCTCAGGCGCAGGCGATTCATGAGATGTTCGTCAACACCTTGGGCATGAGCTCGGGGTCGTATGCGGCGACCGAGGCGGCCAACGCGGCCGCGACCGGCTAAAGGAGGTCAAAGGTGATTGATTTTGGTGCCATTCCGCCGGAGATCAACTCCGCGCGGATGTATTCGGGTCCGGGCTCGTCGTCGCTGATGGCGGCGGCCTCGGCGTGGAACGGGCTGGCCGCGGAGTTGAACTCCACGGCGCTGGGCTATGACAAGGTGGTCACCGCCCTCAGCAGTGAGGAGTGGTTGGGGCCGGCCTCGGCGTCCATGGCTCAGGCCGTCGCGCCGTACGTGGCGTGGATGAGCACCACCGCGGCCCAGGCCGAGCAGGCCGCCGCCCAGGCGCGCGCGGCCGCGGCGGCCTACGAGAGTGCGCTGTCCGCCACGGTGCCCCCGCCGCTGGTGGCGGCCAACCGCACCGAGACGGCCCGGGCGATCGCGACCAACGTGCTGGGGCAGAACACCGGGATCATCGCCCAGTTGGAGGCCCAGTACGCCCAGATGTGGGCCCAGGACGCCACCGCGATGTACACCTATGCGGCCCAGTCCTCGACAGCCACCAAGGTGACGCCCTACAAGAACGCACCGGCCATCGCCAACCCCGCCGCCCAAAGCCTGCAAACCGCCGCCACCACAACCGCGGCGGGCGGATCGGCCACCAACAACCTGCAGAACATCATCTCGTCGCTGCCGAGCACGTTGCAGGGCCTCGCCAATCCCACCGGGACCTCGAACCTGGTGGCGCAGTTCCAGAACGCCAACCCCATGCTCCAAGAGCTGTGGTTCGTGATCAGTGGCCAAAGCGTGCTGCCCAGCAACATCGGGACGTTCATCACCGGCTACAACAGCTACTCGGCCCTCTGGTACAACACGGAAGGTCTGCCCTACTTCTCCGTTGGTATGGGTAACTTCGCCGTGCAGATCGCCAAGACCACGGGTGCACTGGGCGGCGCCGCGCCCGCGGCCGCCGGTGCGGCCAAGGCCCTGCCCGGCCTGGGCGGGCTGGGCGGCCTGCTCGGTGGCGGTGGCGGCGGCATCGCCGCCCACGCCGCGTCGGCGACCATGGGCGGTGCCGGCTCCCTCGGCGGCAAGCTCGCGGTGCCGGTCGCCTGGTCGGGTGCCACCGCGCCCCTGACACACGCCCCGGCCCAGCTGGTCAGCACCGTCAGCGCCGCCCCCGAGGCAGCGGCCGGTGCCGGTGGCGGACCCGGGAACCTGCTCGGCGGCATGCCGCTGTCCGGCGCTGGCGCCGGTAGCGGAGTCGGGTCCGGGCCCCGCTACGGATTCCGCCCCACCGTCATGGCGCGGCCGCCGTTTGCCGGTTAGGCCGTCCCGACCGGTTCGCACGCGCGCAATGACCGCAAACGAACGGCCCGGGACCCGAGGCATCGCCGGTCGGAGCCGCGTGCCGATGGCGTTCCGCGTGACCTGGCCCGGTGGCCGGACTAGCAGACGCACGATTGCTGTGACTGTGTTGTCAGAAGCATCGTCAGAGCCCCCGCGCGGGGTGGTGCGCTGTTATCCTTGCGTAACCGAAGGTGAATTCGGCGTGCCGTTTCGTGAACAGTTGCGAACAGGGGACGCCGAAGGCAGCCTGGGGCTACGTAGTCATCTACTCTCATCCGAGAGCGATTGCTGGAAAACTATCGAGGAGGGAACAGTATGTCGTTCGTGACCACACAACCGGAGGCGCTGGCTGCGGCGGCCGGGAACCTGCAGGGCATCGGCGCCACCATGAGCGCTCAGAACGCGGCTGCCGCGGCCCCCACGACCGGGGTTGTGCCCGCCGCCGCCGACGAGGTTTCGGCGCTGACCGCGGCCCAGTTCGCCGCACACGCCCAGATGTACCAGGCAGTGAGCGCCCAGGCGCAGGCCATCCACGAGATGTTCGTGAACACGCTGTCGATGAGCTCCGGCTCGTACGCGGCCACCGAGGCCGCCAACGCTGTCGCTGCCGGCTGACCGGGCCGGCGGTTGGGGGGCTCTGGGTTCACCGTCACCTGCACGGTTTCCCGGGTAACCGCCCGGCAGCATCGGCAGCACGCCTGACTCGAACGTCCCGGTTCGGGTCAGGCGCCTTTCACAGTGGTACAGCGCCCGGACGGCCCTCGGCTGACGGGAAGGGGGGGAACATTCTTCAGGTATTCGGTTCGACGGTCTGCATGCGTGTAACCGTCCGGCCGGCGTCGACCATGTCGACGCATCGCCGGGTCAGACCGAGAGCGGTCCGACCCGTCCGACTCGAATAAACAGAGCAGTTCACCAGACGACATCGCCAGACGACATCACCAGAGGACAAAGGAGACAGGCAACATGCCAACACGTTTTATGACCGACCCGCACGAGATGCGCGCGATGGCCGGCCGCTTCGAGGTGCACGCCCAGACCGTCGAGGACGAGGCCCGCAAGATGTGGGCGTCGTCGATGAACATCGCCGGAGCCGGCTGGAGCGGTCAGGCCCAGGCCACCTCGTACGACACCATGGGCCAGATGAACCAGGCCTTCCGCAACATCGTCAACATGCTCCACGGGGTGCGTGACGGGCTGATCCGCGACGCCAACAACTACGAGCAGCAAGAGCAGGCCTCGCAGCAGATCCTGGGCAGCTAGCGCCGAAACGCGCCGCTGCGTAACATTCCAGACGTTAGGAGAACTGTCATGTCAATCAATTACCAGTTCGGCGATGTGGACGCCCACGGCGCCACCATTCGCGCCCAGGCCGCCTCGTTGGAGGCCGAACACCAGGCCATCGTTCGTGATGTGCTGGCCGCCGGTGACTTCTGGGGTGGTTCGGGTTCGGTGGCCTGCCAGGAGTTCATCACCCAGTTGGGTCGCAACTTCCAGGTGATCTACGAGCAGGCCAACGCCCACGGCCAGAAGGTGCAGAGCGCCGGTTCCAACATGGCCAGCACCGACAGTGCCGTCGGGTCCAGCTGGGCCTAAACCCCAACTTCAGGCGCGGCAGCACACCACACACCGGTGTGCTGCTGCGTCCTGCGGTTACCGATTAAACCGACCTTCGAGGGATTGATGGACCAACAGAGCACCCGCACCGACATCACCGTCAACGTCGATGGTTTCTGGATGCTCCAGGCTCTCCTGGACATCCGGCACGTTGCGCCGGAGTTGCGGTGCCGGCCATTCGTGTCTACCGACTCCAACGACTGGCTCAACGAGCATCCCGGCATGGCGGTGATGCGCGAGCAGGGCATCGTCGAAAACGACGAGGTGAACGAGCAGGTGGCCGCCCGCATGCGGGTGCTCGCCGCGCCGGACCTCGAGGTGGTCGCCCTGCTGTCGCGGGGCAAGCTCCTCTACGGCGTGGTCGAGGACGAGAATCAGCCGCCCGGTTCGCGCGACATCCCCGACAACGAGTTCCGGGTGGTGCTGGCCCGGCGCGGCCAGCACTGGGTGTCGGCGGTCCGGGTGGGCAGCGACATCACGGTCGACGACGTCGCCGTCGCCGACAGCGCCTCGATCGCGGCCCTGGTGATGGACGGCCTGGAATCGATCCACCACGCGGAGCCCGCGGCGATCAACGCGGTCAACGTGCCTCTCGAGGAGATGCTCGAGGCGACGAAGTCGTGGCAGGAGTCGGGCTTCAACGTGTTCTCCGGCGGCGATCTGCGGCGCATGGGCATCAGCGCCGCCACGGTGGCCGCGCTGGGACAGGCACTGTCCGACCCGGCCGCCGAGGTCGCGGTGTACGCCCGTCAGTACCGGGACGACGCGAAGGGACCCAGCACCTCCGTGCTGTCGCTCAAGGATGGATCCGGCGGCCGGATCGCCATGTACCAGCAGGCGCGGACGGCGGGTTCGGGGGAGGCCTGGCTGGCCATCTGCCCGGCGACGCCCCAGCTCGTGCAGGTGGGCGTCAAGACCGTACTGGACACCCTGCCTTACGGCGAATGGAAAACGCACAGCAGGGTTTGACCCGCAGACGAAACACAGAGTTTACCGATGCTTTTACGCACAACATGCGGTGAGGATACGGACACGGCATACTTCTGGAGAAGCATCAGCAAATTCCACACGAGTGTCACCACAACTCTTAATCGCGAGGCCAGGCAGATGAGATCCGAATTAGTCGAACTGCACGTACCGGGGGGCGACGACGCCTCGGGTAGTGCATGGGCCGATGCCCGCGCGTGGCTGGAGACACGGAGTTACACACCAACCATTGCAGGGGGTGCAGGGCGATGACCGCGGTAGTTGAAGCGCCACAGACTGATGTAGAGGGAGTCGCACAACCTCGGTCAGTCGTGGTCGGCATCATGGCCGGCACGGGGGTACAGATCGGCGTGTTGTTGGACGCCAACGCCCCCGTCTCGGTGATGACCGATCCGCTGTTGAAGGTGGTCAACAGCCGGCTGCGGGAGCTCGGCGAGGCCACGCTCGAGGCCACCGGCCGAGGCCGCTGGGCGCTGTGCCTGGTCGACGGCACTCCGCTGCGGGCCACCCAGTCGCTGACCGAGCAGGACGTCTACGACGGCGACCGGCTGTGGATCCGGTTCATTGCGGACACCGAACGCCGCTCGCAGGTCATCGAACACATCTCGACGGCCGTTTCGGCGAACCTCAGCAAACGATTCGCCGCGATCGACCCGGGCACCGCGGTGCAGGTCGGGGCCTCCATGGTCGCGATCGGCGTAACCGCCGCGGCAGCGCTGATGGGCTGGTGGCGTTGGGACCACAACTCGTGGTTGCCCACCGTCTATGGCACGCTGATCGGCGCCGCCGTCATGGCAGTCGCCGTCATGCTGCTGATGAGGGCCAAGACGCCGGCCGAACGACTCGTCGGCGACATCCTGCTGCTGAGCAGCCTCGCGCCACTCGCGGTCGCCGCGGCGGGGGCGCCTCCCGGCGGCGCGGGATCCCCGCAGGCGGTGCTGGGCTTCGGTGTTCTGAGCGTCGCCGCCGCGCTGGTCCTGCGCTTCACCGGCCGGCGGCTGGGGATCTACACCGCGATCGTCACGATCAGCGCGGTGGCGACGGTCGCCAGCCTGGCGCGGATGGTCGCGATGACCAGCACGGTGACCATGTTCACCTCCATCGTGCTGGTGTGCGTGCTGGCCTACCACGCGGCGCCGGCCCTGTCCCGGCGGCTGGCCGGGATCCGGCTGCCCGTGTTCCCGTCGGCCACCAGCCGTTGGGTCTTCGAGGCCCGTCCCGACCTGCCCACCACGGTGGTGCGCTCCGAAGGCGGCCCGCCGGTGCTGGAGGGACCGGCGTCGGTCCGCGACGTGGTGTTGCAGGCCGAGCGTGCCCGCTCGTTCCTGACGGGTCTGCTGACCGGGCTGGGCGTGCTGACCGTGTTCTCCCTGACCGTGCTCTCCGACCCGCGCGGCGGGCAGCGCTGGCTGCCACTGCTGCTGACCGGCTTCACCGCGGGCTTTTTGATGCTGCGCGGCCGCTCCTACGTCGACCGCTGGCAGTCGATCACCCTGGCCGGCACGTCCGTGATCATCGTCGCGGCGGTGGTGGCAAGGTACGCGATCGTGCTGCAGTCCCCGCTGGCGATCTCGATCAGCGTGGCGATCCTGGTGCTGCTTCCGGCGGCGGGCCTGACCGCGGCCGCGGTCGTCCCCAACACCATCTACAGCCCCCTGTTCCGCAAGTTCGTGGAGTGGATTGAATACCTCTGCCTGATGCCGATCTTCCCGCTGGCATTGTGGTTGATGAATGTCTATGCAGCGATCCGCTACCGCTGACCGGAAGGTGTGGCGCGGTCGTGCGACCCGTGCGACCGTCGCCGCGCTCCTACTCACCTCGGGCGCATTGGCGGGCCTGCCACCCGCCTCTGCCATCTCCCCACCGACGATCGACCCGGCCGCAGTGCCACCCGACGGTCCCCCCGGGCCGCCGGCGCCGATGAAGCAGACCGCCTACTGCACCGAGGTCGGCGTGTTGCCCGGCACCGATTTCAAGGTGCCGCCGCAGTACATGGACATGCTCAACCTGCCCGAGGCGTGGCAGTTCGGCCGGGGCGCGGGTGTGAAGGTCGCCGTGATCGACACCGGCGTCACTCCGCACCCCCGGCTTCCCCGCCTGATCCCCGGGGGGGACTACATCATGGGCGGGGACGGCTTGTCCGACTGCGACGCGCACGGCACCATCGTGGCGTCGATGATCGGCGCGGCGCCGACGCAGGCCTCCGACGCGTACAGCGGGATCGCCCCGGACGTCGACATCATCTCGATCCGGCAGTCCAGCCAGGCATTCGGCCTCAAGGACGCCTACACCGGTGACGAGGATCCCCAGACCCGGGCGAAGGTCGACAGCGTCGAGACGATGGCGCGGGCCATCGTGCACGCCGCCGACATGGGCGCCCAGGTGATCAACATCTCCGACGTAACCTGCATGAGCGCCCGCAACGTGGTCGACCAGCGCTCGCTGGGCGCCGCGGTGCGCTACGCGGCGGTCGACAAGAACGTCGTCATCGTGGCCGCCGCCGGTGACAGCAGCAAGAAGGACTGCAAGCAGAACCCGCTTTTCGACCCGTTGCAGCCCAACGATCCGCGCGACTGGAACGCGGTCACCACCGTCGTGACGCCGTCCTGGTTCAGCGACTACGTCCTGACGGTCGGGGCGGTCAACAACGACGGCCGTCCCCTCAGCCAGGGCGGTCAGGGACAGGGCTCGTCGAGCATCGCCGGACCCTGGGTCGGGATCGCCGCGCCGGGCACCGACGTGGTCGGACTGTCGCCGCGTGACGACGGCCTGATCAACGCGATCGACGGGCCCGACAACACGCTGCTGGTTCCGAGCGGCACCAGCTTCTCGACCGCGATCGTGTCCGGGGTGGCCGCCCTGGTGCGCGCGAAATACCCGGAGCTGTCGTCCCACCAAATCATCAATCGGTTGACCCGCACGGCCCGGGCGCCCGCGCGCGGCGTGGACAATCAGGTCGGGTACGGTGTCGTTGACCCGGTGGCCGCGCTGACGTGGGACGTTCCCGAAGGTCCGGTGAAGCCGCCACAACAGCTTTCGGCACCGCTGAACACGCCCAAGCCGGCCCCGCCTCGCGACGAGGTTCCGGTCTGGGTGGCCGCAGGGGGGCTGACCGGGGCGCTACTGATAGGCGGCGCAGTGTTTGGTGTCACGATGTTGATGAAGCGATCGCGTAAGCAGCGATGAGGGCGGGACGGTAATGAAGGCTCAGCGCAGGTTTGGTTTGTCGTTGTCCTGGTCACGGGTCACGGCGGTTTTCGTGGCCGACATCGCGATCCTGATCGTGGCGAGCCACTGCCCGGACTCGTGGCAGGGCGACCACCATGTGGCGTGGTGGGTCGGTGTGGGGCTGGCGGTGCTGGTCACTCTGTTGTCGTTGATCACCTACCACGGGATCACGGTGATCTCGGGACTTGCCACCTGGGTGTGGGACTGGTCCGCCGACCCGGGCACCGCGTTGGCCACGGGCTGCACGCCGGCCGTCGACTACCAGCGCCGTTTCGGGCGCGACAAGGTCGGGGTCCGCGAATACGACGGCCACCTGGTCGCGGTGATCGGGATCGACGACGGCGACGACGACTCGGCGGCACGCCACCGCCACCGTGCGGGCTCGGCCACGCTGCCGGTGCAGGCGGTCGCCGCGCAGCTGCAGCAGTTCGACATCCACCTCGACGACGTCGACATCGTCACCGTGAAGGTGCGCCGCGGAGGGAACGCGGCAGAACTGTCGGCTCTCGAGGACTGGGGTCCCGAGGAATGGGGGCTCGTGGGCGACCCCCCGACGTCGTATGTACGCAAGACGTGGCTGGTGCTGCGGATGGACCCGCAGCGCAATGTCGCCGCGGTAGCGGCACGCGATTCGCTGGCGTCGACGCTGGTGGCGGCCACCGAAAGGATCGCCCAGGATCTCGACGGGCAGACCTGTGTGGCCAAGCCGTTGACCGCCGACGAACTCGCCGAGGTCGACAAAGCCGTGCTGGCCGACCTCGAGGCGACGTGGAGCCGTCCCGGCTGGCGCCATCTCAAGCATTTCAACGGCTTCGCGACCAGCTTCTGGTTGACGCCGTCGGACATCACCACCGGGTCGCTGGAAGAGCTGCTGCTCACCGACGACGAGGCCGTCGGCGCGACCGTGATCACGATCCGGCTCAACACCCGCAGCGGACAGCCCCGGCTGTCGGCCTGGGTGCGGTACCACAGCGAGGGCCGGCTGCCCAAAGAGCTGTCCGCGGGCCTCAACCGGCTCACCGGCCGCCAGCTGGCCGCGATGCGCGCCAGCCTGCCCGCCCCGACGACCCGGCCCCTGCTGGTCGTACCGAGCCGTGAGTTCCTCCACGACGACGACCTGGTGCTGCCGGTGGGCCAGGTGCGGGACGACGCTGAAAGCGTGCCCACGGGGCGATGACACGCCCGCAGACCACCGCCGAGGACGCCCGTAACGCCATGGTCGCCGGTTTGTTGGCGTCGGGAATTTCCGTCAACGGGCTCCAGCCCAGCAACAACCCGCAGGTGGCGGCGCAGATGTTCACCACCGCGACCAGCCTTGACCCGGCGATGTGCGACGGCTGGCTGGCGCGGATCCTGGCCGGTGAGCAGAGCATCGAGGTGCTGTCCGGCGCGTGGGCGGCGGTCAGGACCTTCGGGTGGGAAACCCGTCGCCTGGGGGTCACGGACCTGCAGTTTCGGCCCGAGGTGTCCGACGGGCTGTTCCTGAAGCTCGCCGTCACCAGCGTGGAGTCGCTGGCGTGCGCCTACGCCGCGGTGCTGGCCGAGGCCAAACGCTACCAGGAAGCGGCCAAGCTGCTCGACAGCATCGAGCCGCGCCACGCCTTCGACGAGGAACTGTTCAACTACGTGCGCGGGGTGCTGTTCTTCCGCACCGGACGCTGGCCCGAGGTGCTCGCCCAGTTTCCCGAGGGGAAGACCTGGCGTCACCCCGAGTTGAAGGCGGCGGGGGCGGCGATGGCAACCACCGCGCTGGCGTCGCTCGGCGTCTTCGAGGAGGCATTCCGGCGCGGACAGGACGCCGTCGAGGGCGACCGCGTGCCGGGAGCCGCCAACATCGCCCTCTACACCCAGGGCATGTGCCTGCGCCACGTCGGGCGCGAGGAGGAGGCCGTCGAACTGCTGCGCCGGGTCTACTCGCGCGACCCGAAGTTCACCCCGGCCCGCGAAGCGTTGGACAACCCCAACTTCCGGCTGATTCTGACCGATCCGGAGACCATCGAGGCCCGCACCGACCCGTGGGACCCCGACAGCGCGCCGACCCGCGCCCAGACGGAGGCCGCTCGCCACGCGGAGGCGGCGTCAAAATACCTCGCCGAAGGGGATGCCGAGCTCAATGCGATGCTCGGCATGGAGCGCGCCAAGCGCGAGATCAAGCTCATCAAGTCGACGACCAAGGTGAACCTGGCCCGCGCCAAGATGGGTCTCCCGGTGCCGGTGACCTCGCGGCACACCTTGCTGCTTGGCCCTCCCGGAACCGGAAAAACTTCGGTGGCAAGAGCTTTCAGCAAGCAACTGTGCGGGTTGACGGTGCTGCGCAAGCCGTTGGTGGTGGAAACCAGCCGCACCAAGCTGCTGGGCCGGTACATGGCCGACGCGGAGAAGAACACCGAGGAAATGCTCGAGGGCGCCCTGGGCGGCGCGGTCTTCTTCGACGAGATGCACACCCTGCACGAAAAGGGCTACTCCCAGGGCGACCCGTACGGCAACGCGATCATCAACACGCTGCTGCTGTACATGGAGAATCACCGCGACGAGTTGGTGGTCTTCGGTGCGGGCTACGCCAAGGCGATGGAAAAGATGCTCGACGTGAACCAGGGTCTGCGGCGGCGCTTTTCGACGGTGATCGAATTCTTCAGTTACACCCCCAACGAACTGGTCGCGCTGACCAAACTGATGGGGGCGGAGAACGAGGACGTCATCACCGACGAAGCGGCCGAGGCGCTGCTGCCCTCCTACACGAAGTTCTACCTCGACGAGAGCTACTCCGAAGACGGAGACCTGATTCGCGGCATCGACATCCTGGGCAATGCGGGATTCGTGCGCAATGTCGTGGAGAAGGCCCGCGACCACCGCAGCTTCCGCTTGGACGACGATGATCTCGACGCGGTGCTGTCCAGCGATCTCACCGAGTTCAGCGAGGCGCAACTGCGCCGCTTCAAGGAACTGACCCGCGAGGACCTCGCCGAGGGCCTCGGCGCGGCGGTGGCCGAGAAGAAGCCGGACTAGGTTGAGGTTTGTCGCAGGTTGGAAATCTACCCCCTGCGTGCCGCACCCACCACCGAGCGGGAAGAGCGCCGTGCGGCAGACGACCCTTCGCCTTGGCGACCCGCATGGCTTGTTTTCGTGCCGGACTCGTTAGCCCCGCGGTCAGCCCGAGGCACTTCTTGGAGCTAGACCACAACGGTAATACTGCTTGGTCTTACTGCTGCTACCCTTACCTCATGCGCGTCACAAGCAAGGGACAGGTCACCATCCCACAGGATGTTCGCCGGCGTTTGGGCATCGTGGCTGGCAGCGAGGTTGACTTCGAGGTCGACGCCGACGGCGTCCGGCTCGTGCGGCGCACTGAGGGACGCGGCGCGGCTCTAGTCGAGCAGATGCGCGGGCGTCACCTGCCAATGACCACCGACGAGATCATGGCGTTGACTCGCGGCGAATCCTGAGCTATGCCGCTTGGGACGCTGGTGGACTCCAACGTGCTGCTCGACGTATTCACCGATGACCCCCGTTGGGGCGAGTGGTCTGCCGAGCACCTGGCGAAAGCATTCGACGCCGGCCCGGTCACCATCAACCCGCTGATTTTTGCTGAACTCTCCGTCGGATTCGATCGGATCGAGGACCTCGAGGAGGCACTGCCCGATCGCATCGAACGCGAGGACCTGCCCTGGGAGGCCGCTTTCCTGGCGGGGCGTTGTTTTCTGCAGTACCGCCGCCGCGGTGGTGCGCGCCGTTCGCCGTTACCCGACTTCTACATCGCCGCCCATGCCGCGACGACCGGACGAGCACTGCTCACCCGTGATCGCCCTCAGTACCTGGACCTTCTGCCGACGCTGGAGGTCATCTCACCTGACTGATGGGCCGGCCGTGCGAATGCGCCGTCCCCTGCCGGGTCAGCGATTTGGTACCGAGACGGTGCAGCGGGTCGGAGGGAGCGTCAGGCGAACCCGATGGCATTTCTGGCAAGAAAAGCGCGGCAACAAAATCCAAGGATCTATGGCGAAGCACCGGATTGGCGACGCTGGCGTGCCCTGACCGTGGCCGCGGAGTTGGGTGCGGGAGCCACAACCGTGAAACTGGTGGCGCAGAAACAGTTCGATCTTCGCGGCCCGGATGAGCGTTGCGGTGTAACCCTCGCGGCTGACCTCAGATTCCTCAAACGACACCCCATGTCTTCGCCGGTGCTTCCACCAGCCATTTTCCTGATGGATCATGATCCAAACGACAGAGACATCTCACCTTGCCGGTCCACCGTCGCCGCACTCATCGCCTTCGGATCGGCCTGCTCGATGACCACCGGGTACTTGCCGCCACATGGGGCAAGCCGTACCGCCTCCGCGATCAAAGCCGGTGAGGCACGTCGCGCCGCGTTGACTCCCGGCGCCTTGGAGTGTAACAATCGTGCACGTAGGCACCTCGCTAGGTGAGGCGTCCACACGGATACAGGCCACTGACCTCGAACGTCGAAAGACGCCCAGGGTCAGGACAGCTCCTCCCGGCTTAAGGGTTGAGCCCAAGTGGCTTTCGGCTCCGGCCGAATACGCCGTGTGGTGCCAAAGCTCTGACGAGAGGGGTGCGGCTCCCGGGATTTCCCGCTCGGGCTCACACCTTCCGAAGTGCCCTGACGGCATCAGCGTATGCCCCGGCCGCGAGGAGGTGAGGACCGAAATGAGCCCTGGCGATAGTCCGCATCCCGAGTTCGACGACCATTTCGATCCGATCGTGGCCGCTCCCAACCTCTGAGCGAGTCCTGAAACAGGGCACTTTCAACCTCTGGTGACTGCGGTTGTACGGGGTGAATTCTCTTGCAATTCACTTGCATGAAGCACCTAAGGTTTGGGTAAGCTAAGTGCCGAGCCGTCATGGCCGGGACTCCCGGGACCGTCAGCAGCTGCCCGGTCGGAACGACAGTTTACCCGTGCGATAGAAACGATTGTCATTTTCATCTAGGCTGCCTTCATCGGCGCCTACGGGCCTGTGAGGAGACTTGGAATGCTGTTCGTTACCGCGCAGCCGGAATCGTTGGCCGCTGCTGCCGCTCGCCTTGCGCAGATCGGTTCGACGCTGGCCGGCGAGCACGCCGCCACCGCCCCGCCGATGACCGGGGTGGTACCAGCCGCCTCCGACATCGTGTCGATGCTGACGGCCGCTCAGTTCGCCCGGCATGCTCAGACCTTCCAGGCATTGAGCGCCCAGGCCGCCGAAATCCACGAGAAGTTCGTGGCCACATTGGCGGCCAGCGCCGGATCGTATGCCGCCACCGAGGCAGCCAACGCGGCCGCGGCCCGTTAACCCGGCAGGAGCACCAATGTTGGACTTCGCCGCGCTACCTCCCGAAATCAATTCGGCCACAATGTATTCCGGTCCCGGATCCGGTTCGATGTTGGCCGCCGCCGGCGCATGGAACACGATCGCCGCCGAGATGCGTTCGGCGTCGGCGTCATACAGATCGGTGATCGTGGAGCTGACGAGCACCGGCTGGCTGGGCCCGTCGTCGATCTCGATGGTGGCCGCGGCCACGCCGTACCTGACCTGGTTGGACACCGCCGCCACCCGGGCCGAGCAGACCGCGGGCCAAGCTTTCGCGGCCGCGACCGCCTTCGAGTCGGCGTTCGCGGCGACGGTCCCCCCACCCGTTGTCACCGCCAACCGCGCACAGCTGGCGATGTTGGTGGCCACCAACGTCTTCGGCCAGAACACTCCGGCGATCGCGGCCAACGAAGCCCAGTACGCCGCCATGTGGGCCCAGGACGCCTCCGCGATGAACGGCTACGCCAGCGACTCGACGGCGGCCACTCAATTGACGCCGCTCGCCGCTCCGCCGAAGAGCACCCAGACCGACGGGGTTGCCAATCAATCGGCGGCGGTCACCAAGGCGGCCCGGACACCAGCCGGAACCGTGCAGGCGAACCTCTCCGCGGTAGCGTCGACAGCCGCGAACGCGGCCTCCGCGGAAGACTTTAAGTCATTGCTGTCGGGGATCTTTAGTGGCGCGAACAACTCGGCTGTGGGCACGTTCATGCAAGGCAATTACTTCAGCACTCTCGTCGTGAACGGGGCTTTGGCGGGTGGACCGTTCAACCCGCAGTTCCTCCTTGGGACCATCGCCGGTTTCAACTTCCTGTCGAATGCGACGAAAGGGGGCGGCCTGCTGCCGGGCCTCGGCGACATCGCCTCGGCGAGCGCCGACGTCTCCCCGGCGGCAGCGCTCAGCGGCTTCAGCGCCCCGATCTCAGCAATGGTTGGTCATGCCAACCTGGTCGGTGCAGTGTCGGTGCCTCCCGGTTGGGCTTCGGCGGCGGCGATCCGTCCGGCCGACGCGGCGATGCCGGTGACCGGTCTAAGTGACATCGGATCCCCCGTTGGCACGGGCGGTCCGGGTGGGTTCGCCGCACCGGTCGGAGGTGCTGCGGGCCGTCGACGCGCTATCCCTAAGTACGGGTTCCGACCCGTCGTGATACCCCGCCCTCCGGCGGCCGGATAAGAGCCTTCCAACGAAGTTCAGAAGAGGGGATAGCCATGCTGGATTTCGCAGTGCTACCGCCAGAGATCAATTCGGCCCGCATGTACTCGGGGCCGGGCTCGGAATCGATGAGCGCCGCTGCCGCGGCGTGGAATCGTATCGCCACCGAGATGCGTTCGACAGCAACCGCTTACCGCGCGATCATCACCGAGCTGACCGACGAAACCTGGCTCGGCCCTTCGTCGGCGTCGATGTCGACAGCGGCCGCACCCTACCTCGAATGGTTGGCTGTCACCGCTTCCCAAGCCGAGCAGGCCAGCGCCCAGGTCTTTGCGGCGGCGACCGCTTTCGAAGCCGCTTTCGAAGCGACGGTACCCCCGCCGGCGGTCGCGGCGAACCGCGCCCAACTGGCAAACCTGTCGGCCACCAATATCCTCGGCCAGAACACCGCTGCAATCGCCGCGAATGAAGCTCAGTACGCGGCGATGTGGGCGCAGGACGCCGCCGCCATGAACGGCTACGCTACCGCGTCGGCGGCGGCGACCCGCTTGGCGCCGTTGACGTCGCCGTCGTCCACCACCAACACCGACGGGCAAGCCGGCCAAGCAAATGCGAAACCAGCCGATTCCACGACTCCCGCCGGATCGATGTCCGGACTCCTCCAGTGGCTCGGTATCGCGCCCAACACGAACAACTCCACCGCAGGCGTGGCAGGACTGCTCAACTATCTGGACGGAACCAACGGGTCACTTGTCGGAAGCTTCCTCAACGATGCAACTGTCGCAAACTTCTCTAACGCCCTCACCACCAGCGGGCTGACGAATCCGACGTCCGTGATCGATTCGGTGACCGCATACAGCTTCCTGTTCGCCACCCAAGGCGCCGCCTCGTTCGACATGTCCGACCTGGCCGCCGGGCTGGCGTTGACCGGGCCGATCGGGGTGGCCCCGGGCCTGCCGAGCCTTTCGGCCGCGGCGGTGTCGGCTCAACTCGGGCACGCCAGCCTCGTCGGGGCCGTATCGGTGCCCCCGGCCTGGGGTGCGAGCGGGGCGACGGTCAACCCGGTCGCAGCTGCCACGAGCCGTATCGGCGCCGGGGCCTACCACAGCCTGAGCAACGCCACCCCCATGGTGATGGAAGAGACCGGGCCCGTGGGCATGCCCGGGCTGCCCCTGGCGGGCATGACCGGGCCGCACGAGGACGAGTTCAGCGCCCCGATCTACGGATTCCGCCCCCGCATCATCACCCGGCCACCTGCAGCGGGTTGACCCACGACCGGTCGAGACCGCCGCCGGGCGGCAAGGGCCGGCCACAACCAAGGACTCACCAAAATCCAAGACTCACCAAAATCCAAGACTCACCAAAATCAAGACCCGGTTGACATCACGGACAAAGGACACGCCATGACGCTCAAACTTCTCACCGCATCGGCCGGCCTCGCCACCGTTCTCGCCGTCAGCCCGCTGGCCCACGCCGATTCCGATGACGGCGACGCGGCGGCCTTCCTGATGACCATCCGCAAGGCGGGCATCGCGTTCCACGATCCGGGCCGCGCCGTCAAAGCCGGCCAAGCGGTCTGCGGCATGGCCAGTGCGGGCACCAGCGAGCCTGAGATCCTCAAGGACATCCGCCAGCTCAACCCCGGATTCACCCTGGACGGTGCCGCCAAATTCGCCGAAGCCGCCGCCCGGTCTTTCTGCCCCGAGCAACTCGGGGACGGAAGCAGCAGCGACAAGAGCAGGTGAGCTGCATGGGGCACGGCCTCGGGAAAACTCGTGAGGCGAGTGTTTGACCTGCATGTGTGCCTGTGACCGCGGAAGCGGTGTCGGTGACCAGCTGCTGTTGATTGCTGCCGGTGGCACGCCGGCCAACACGCCCCGCCCAAGCAGCGTGCCCCGCGATCCACGGCCCCGGCGCGGCCGCGTTCGCCATGCGCTCAGCGGCCTCCGGTGGATAACTCGCCGGACTCTGCGGTAGTCCCCACCCGACGGCCACGGGATGCGTCGGGCAACGACGCAGGCCGGATCGGGCGATCCGGCGGGGCGCTCTGTTGGCTGGCTCAGCATGGGGAATGAGGCAAAGCGACTTGGCAGGAAACACACAGCAGCTAATCAGCGCTGGCGCAGGTATGCCCCGCTAGCCTACGTGAAGTCCATCACGGGGAGCGCTGATGAAATTTGCTGTTCACTCGCCCGCACCGCAGGCCGAAAGCCATAGAGGCACCCATCGTGCTGCCCTGCAGGCCGGGCACCGGGGATGTGTCAGCCCGGTGGACTGCGGCCGTCCGGTGGCTCGAGCCGGCAGGCACCCGCCGGCGGACCGCGCATCCCGTTGACGTCCGGGGCACCGCCGGCGGCGACGCGTTTCGGTTCATTGCGGGAAGTTTCAATGCGGGAAAATGACCGTGGCCGAAAGCCTGGACTCCCTCAATCGCGCAAACCCGGCTCCAAAAGCCAGTGACGATTGTTCTTACTTGGCCGTGTGGGCAAATTGTATTGGATTGCCAAAACGTGCGGCGGAAGAGAATCCTTTTTGTCCCCAAAAGAACCGGACAGCGCACGCGGTCTGTCGTCGTTGAAGCTGGGTTTCGTCGCTCATTCGTATGGCGCGGGGCATCACCGCTGCGAGCTGCGGTCGGTGGCGCGTGCGACGCGGAACACACTGCAAGATAGGTCATCTCGCCTTGAGCATGGTCACTGCCCGAAAGCGCTCTCGCCACCGCCCACCTCGCCGCGACACGTGTTCGTAACATTGTGATTACTTTGCCGGAACACAATGCCACTACTGTCGCATCACGATGGCCCAAGGTTGCGCAGATCCGCCACAAGCAGCGTCTACAGCAAACCTTTTGAGACGCAGAATTTAACGTTTTTTGGATTCCATAAGAGCTGGGACAGTTTTGGGGGCGGGCGACGCGCGTCGTCGTTACGATGACGGCCACCTGAAAGGACCGGAGGTAGATAGGTGATAGATTTCGGCGCGCTTCCGCCGGAGGTCAACTCTGGGCGGATGTATGTCGGTCCCGGGTCGGGGCCGATGCTGGCGGCGGCGGCGGCCTGGGACGACCTGGCCGCCGAACTGCAGTCGATGGCCGCGTCGTACGGATCCACGGTCGAGGGTCTGACCGTCGGGCCGTGGACGGGTCCCTCCTCGATCGCGATGGCCGCCGCGGCCACGCCGTACGTCTCGTGGATCAGTGCCACCGGCACTCAGGCCGAGCAGGCCGCGGCCCAGGCCAAGGTTGCCGCCGCCGCTTACGAGACGGCCTTCGCCGCGACGGTCCCGCCGCCGGTGATCGTGGCCAATCGCGCGTTGCTCACGGCCTTGATCGCCACCAACATCCTGGGGCAGAACACCCCGGCGATCGCCGCCACCGAAGCGCAGTACGCCGAGATGTGGGCCCAGGACGCCGCCGCCATGTACGCCTACGCCGGCTCCTCGGCGGCCGCCTCGCAGCTGGTCCCGTTCGTCGAACCGCCGCGCACGACCACCGACTCGGGCGGCCCGATGCAGGCCGCCGCGGTCAGTCAGTCCGGGACCTCGAGTGGCCTGAACGTCGGCACCCAACTGTCCCAGCTGACCAGCGCCGTGCCGAACGCCCTGCAGAGCCTGGCATCGGGCATCGCGGGCAACGCGGCGGTGCCGACCTCGGGACTCACGCTGCCGTCGACCCTGCCCAGCGCGCTGACCAACTGGAACACCATCTGGGCCGTCTTCACCGGGGTGTCCTCACCCCAGTCGTGGACCCTTGTCCCCGGCGGCCCGTTCCTGTCGTTCGGGCAGGCATACGCCTGGGGTCAGAACGGGCAGGGCGCCGCCGCCTATCTGGCCGGCCCCAAAGCGATCTCCGGGGCGTTGGCGCCGCTGACCAGCGGCGCCCTCAAGCCGATGCTGAGCTCCGCCGTCGGCGGCGCGCCGGTGTCGGCGTCGATGGGCAGGGCCGCGCTGGTCGGAAGCATGTCGGTGCCGCAGGGCTGGACCGAGGCCGCGCCGGCGATCAGGACACTCGCCTCGGTGTTCCCCAATGTGGCGGCCGCGCCCACCGCCTCGCTGACCCCCGAGGGCGGCGTCTTCGGCCAGATGGCCCTGTCGAGCCTGGCAGGACGCGCCATGGCGGCCGGAGCGACGTATTCCGGAGCTGGTTCCGCGGCGACCGGCTCGCTGGGCGGCGTCATCGCGGCCGAGGCGGCGACGGCCACCATCATCGTGATTCCGGCCTTGGAGGACTGAGCGCCATGACCGACACATCAACAACCGACAGCAGCGCGACCGGGCAAGGGGTATAGAGATGTTCTACGGAGCGTTTCCACCGGAGTTCAACTCCGGCCGCATGTATGCCGGGCCGGGAGCCGAATCGATGGTGGCCGCGGCCGCTGCCTGGGACACGTTGGCCGCCGAATTGCAGTCCACCGTCTCCGCCTACTCGTCGGTGATCGACACGCTGAGCGGCGGACCCTGGGTGGGGCCGTCGTCGATGAGCATGGTGGCCGCGGTCACGCCGTACCTGTCCTGGATGCAGGCCACCGCCGCACAGGCCGCGCACACCTCCAACCAGGCCACCGCGGCGGCGGCCGCCTACGAGTCGGCCTTCGCGGCGACGGTCCCGCCGGAGGAGGTCGCGGCCAACCGGACCCAGCTGGCGTCGCTGGTGGCGACCAACATCTTCGGGCAGAACACCGCCGCGATCGCGGCCACCGAGGCCCAGTACGCCGAGATGTGGGCCCAGGACGCCCTGGCGATGGACACCTACGTCGGCTCGGCGGAGGCCGCAACCAGCCAGCTGACCGCGTTCACCGATCCACCGCCGACCACCAACGCCGCGGCGTCGACGGCGCAGGCCGCCGCGGTCGGCACGGCGACTGCCACCCCGGCCGCCAATGCGGCGGCGACCCTTGGTTCGATCATCCCCCCGTTCACCCCGGCGAACGGGCTACTCGGATACCTCGCCGGATTCGCGACCTGGTACCAAACCCTCGCGGAAAATCTCCTGAACGTTGTTCCGAACGGGGCCAGCTGGTATGCCAACCTGTACAACGCCTTCAAGATTCCGATTGGCCTGACCACGCAGTTCAACGACATCGGGCTGCTGATCAACTTCCCGGTGTCACAGTGGCTGAAGTTCGCCCCGCCGGTCGCCTACGGCGCGCTTCCGAAGGACGCGCTGGGGGCCGGACTCGGCGGGCTGGGCTTCGGGCGCGGCACCCTGTACAACGCGGTCAGCCCGGTGGCGGCCGGCCTGGGGCGCGGCACCCTGGTCGGAGCGCTGACGGTGCCGCCCAGTTGGGCCTCGGCCACCCCGGCCATCCGGACGGTCGCCGCCGCGTTGACGGCCGCCGGGCCGGAAGCGGTGCCGGCGGCCGCCCTCGGGGAGGGTGGGCTGCTCAGCTCGATGTCGGTGGCGGGCATGCTCGGCAGCGCCTTCGGGGCGGGCGCCCCCACCGTGGCGGGCCGTGCCACCGTCCGCGGGCGCCTCACCCCACTCAAGGAGCTGAAGGACGGCACCTCACCGGAAAAACTGAAGAAGGTGGTCGCACAGATATCGGAGAAACCCGAGAGCGTGCAGCACCACAACGTCGATCAAGAAGGGCTCGACGCGCTGCTCGAGCAGCTGGCCAAGAAACCCGGCATTCACGCGGTGCACCTGTCGAAAGGCAAGCCCAAAGTAGTGCCGTCGGAAGCGCAGATGAGTTAAGTGGCAACGTGTATTCAGAGCATCCCGCCGGCCGCGCAACGACCGGATCCGGCGCCGAGAGCAGCGGCGTGCGAGGCGGTTCGAGCAGCTCAGGCGAGGTTCGCCGAAAGCGTAAAAGCGTAGAACCAACTGGGAGAATGGTAGGGACAGCGGTCGACCGGGCAAAGTCGACGGTAAAGTTTTTCGAAGCCGCCGCTTTGGTCGAATACCGAATCGGCACAATTTCCTCGATGCGAGGGAAGGGGTAACTCATGAGGATGTTTGTCGCGCTGCTCGGCGCAGCGGCGGTGATCGGTTTTGCCGCGCCCGCCTATGCCGACCCGCCGGAACCGGACGGGGACGACGCGGGGTTCGTCGCCGCGCTGAACCAGGCCGGCATCTCCTTCGCGACCCGGGAGGGTGCCGTCGCCGCCGGCAGGGCGGTGTGTTCCTTCCTGGACAACGGCGAGAGCGGCCTGCAAGTGGTGCACGACGTGAAGATCCACAACCCCGGGATGGACATGGAGAACGCGTCCAACTTCGCGTTGATCTCGGCGAAGTACTACTGCCCCCATCAGCTGTCCAAGGCCTGACGGACACGGGCCGCGCCGGCATGGGACGGCTACTGGCGTTGCTCGGCACCGCCGCCGTGATCGGCTGCGCCGCACCCGCATCCGCCGGCCCCGACGACGCGTTCGACGACACGGGTTTCCTGGCGACGGTGCGCGACGCGGGTCTGCGCTACGCCAGCCCGGACCAGGCCATCGCCTTCGGCAAGGCGGTGTGCGGCTGGATCGGGAGCGGCAAGTCCGGCCCCGAGCTCGTCCACAACCTGCAGGACGAAAACCCGGGACTGACCACCGACCACGCCACCCTGTTCGTGGCGATCTCGGCGAAGTACTACTGTCCACAACGACTCGCCACGACGCACTAGCCCCGACACCGGCGCGTTCCGGAGAGGACGAATAGTCAACGCGCGCAGGTGGATTGCGGCTTGACCAGACGGCTGCGCACCGGCGACTGGGCGCGGCGCAATCGGTTGTGACCGGGGTCCACCTCCCGTTCACCTGCGCGTGGTTAGCTGCCGCGGTCCAGCACCGCCCGGGCGGTGCCGGTGTCGTTGCCGAGGGGAGGGATGTTCCGTCATGCAGACACTGAGCGTCGCCGATTTCGCGCTCCGGCTGGCCGTCGGGGTCGGGTGCGGCGCCCTCATCGGTATGGAGCGGCAGTGGCGGGCGCGCCGGGCCGGGCTGCGCACCAACGCCCTCGTCGCCGCCGGCGCGACCCTGTTCGTGCTCTACGGGGCCGCCACCGAGGACACCAGCGCCACCCGGGTCGCGTCCTACGTCGTGTCCGGGATCGGGTTCCTGGGCGGTGGGGTGATCCTGCGCGAGGGAGTCAACGTCCGCGGTCTCAACACGGCGGCCACCCTGTGGTGTTCGGCGGCGATAGGCGTGCTGGCCGCGTCGGGACACCTGGCCTTCACGGTGATCGCCACCGGCGCCGTCATCGCGATCCACCTCTTCGGGCGCCCGCTCGGGCGGCTGATCGACCGCGACGACAACGTCGAAGACGACGAGGGCCTCCAGCCGTACCTGGTCCAGGTGACCTGCCGACCCAAATCGGAGACGTACGTCCGCGCCCAGGTCGTGCAGCACGCCAGCAGCAACGACATGACGCTGCGCGGCATCCACGCCCGGCAGACCGGCGACGACGAGATCACGCTGAGCGCGCATCTGCTGATGGACGGCCACACCCCGGCGAAGCTCGAGCGGTTGGTCGCCGAACTGTCCCTGCAACCGGGGGTCCGCACGGTGCAGTGGTATGCGGGGGAGACGGCCCAGTAGCGGCACCGAGGACCCGGCGCGCGACATGAACCGCCCATGCCCGGGGCAACCCGGATCTCGGCAGATCTGACGGCGACGCCGAATTGAACCGTTGTCCGAACTCGGCGGGCACAGCAGCGTAATAGTCTGTTCGGGTGCATTCCGTTTCGGACTTTCTGTCCGCACTCCCGCCCCAGATGCGGGATCCTGTTCTGTTTGCTGTTCCATTCTTTTTGCTGCTGTTGACGCTGGAGTGGACCGCGGCCCGCAAGCTGGAACGCCTCGCGTCGGACGTCGACGGGTCCCGGCCGGAGTCCGGGGCCTATCAGACCCGAGACTCCGTGGCGAGCATCTCGATGGGTCTGGTGTCGGTGGCCACCACCGCAGGCTGGAAGGCCCTGGCGCTGCTGGGCTATGCCGCGATCTACGCCTACCTGGCACCCTGGCACCTCTCGGCAACCCGCTGGTACACCTGGGTCGTCGCACTCCTCGGCGTCGACCTGCTGTACTACGGCTACCATCGCATCGCCCACCGGGTACGGCTGATCTGGGCCACGCACCAGGCGCACCACTCCAGCGAATACTTCAACTTCGCTACCGCGCTGCGCCAGAAGTGGAACAACAGCGGCGAAATCCTGATGTGGATTCCGTTGCCGTTGTTGGGGGTTCCGCCGTGGATGGTCTTCTTTTCCTTCTCGGTGAGCTTGATCTACCAGTTCTGGATCCACACCGAGCGGATCGACAAACTGCCGCGGCCGTTCGAGTTCGTCTTCAACACGCCGTCGCATCACCGCGTGCATCACGGCATGGACAAGCTCTACCTGGACAAGAACTACGGCGGCATCCTGATCATCTGGGACCGGCTGTTCGGCAGCTTCCAACCGGAGGTGTTCCGCCCCCATTACGGGCTCACCAAGCAGGTCGACACGTTCAACATCTGGAAGCTGCAGACGCGCGAATACGTCGCCATCGCCCGCGACTGGCGAACGGCCGGCCGCTTCCGCGACCGGCTCGGATACGTGTTCGGTCCGCCGGGCTGGGCGCCGCGCGAAGCGGCCCGGGCCGGGACCGCCGACCCGATGGTCACGACACTGTAACGCCCGCACCGGTCGCCGCGAAGACTCCTGCGTAACGGAAAGTAACGCCTTAGTCTCGATTGGGTCGAGATTTGGCACCGGCGGATCGGAGTTCAAGGTGCGTCGCCGAGCATTGCGTGTATTCGCCACCCCGGTCATGGTCGCGGCCTTCGTGCCCACATTGCCGTCCGCGGCGGCCCGCGCGCAGGCCACCGTGGTGTACCCGGGCATGGAGATCCTGCAGGACAACCGGCTGTGCACGCTGGGCTACGTCGACCCGACGATGCGCGTCGCGTACACGGCCGGGCATTGCCGGGGCGGGGGAGCCGTCTACGACAAGAGCGGCAACGCGATCGGCCGGATGGCCACTTTCCGGGACAACACGCCCAGTGGCACCACGGTCGCCACCGACCAGATCATCAACGACTACGAGGCGATCGTGCTGGACGACGGCGTCACGCCGAGCACCGTGCTGCCGGGCGGGCGCCTGTTGCAGTCGAATCCGGCCGTCACGGTGCAGGCGGGCCAACCGGTGTGCCACTTCGGGGTGGCCACCGGGGAGACCTGCGGGACCGTCGAGAGCGTCAACAACGGGTGGTTCACCATGTCGCACGGGGTGCAGAGCCAGAAGGGCGATTCGGGCGGGCCGGTGTACCTGGCGCCCGACGGCGGACCCGGGCAGATCGTCGGGATCTTCAACAGCATGTGGGGGGATTTCCCCGCCGCGGTGTCGTGGCGGGCCGCCTCGGACCAGGTGCGCCAGGACCTGGGCGCGACCACGAACCCCGGCTGATCAGCGCGGAGTGCCCGGTTCCGGGGCCAGCACGAAGACCGGGATCGACGGCGCGGCGGCGCGCAACTGCTCGTCACCGGAGTCCGGCGTCAGCCGCCCGGGGACGAACCCCCTGACCTGCCAGTACCACCTGGCCAGGTAGCTCCGCAGGACGTCGGGCTTGGCCGCGTCGTCCAACTCGCGCGCAAGGGCGCGCTCCCGGTGCCAGCGCGGGCCCACCTCGACGACGCCCGCGGCCCGGATGTTGCGCGCCCACTGCGTGTTTCCACGCGGTGAGACGAGATAATCCACGCCGTCGACGGTCAAAAGATTGACCACCACCGACCGTGGCCGTCCGGTCTTGCGGCCCCGGATCCGCAGCGCGCGGGTCCCGGCGATGCTGATCCCCATCTCGGCCAGCCAGCGGATCGCAGCGTTGGCGGCGCGGGCGGCCCGGTTCGGCTGCTGGTATTGCGTGACCATGGTGGGTCCTTTCGGCCGGGGTGCCCGGCATTCCCTTGAGAGCACCGCTCTCGGTGTTCGACACGCTGCCACATCCAACGTCGAGAATCAAGAGCGGTGATCTCGGTTGTGCGAGACTGGTCGCGTGGGCAAACGCCAGGAGTCGCGGGAACAGATCGAGGCGCGGATCGTCGAGCTGGGACGCCGCCACCTGGTGGACCGCGGCGCGGCCGGCCTGTCGCTGCGCGCGATAGCGCGCGACCTGGGCATGGTGTCGTCGGCGGTATACCGCTACGTGTCCAGCCGCGACGAGCTGCTGACGTTGCTGCTGGTCGACGCCTACTCCGACCTGGCCGACACCGTGGACCGGGCCCGCGAGACGGGCGGCGAGCTCTGGAGCGACGACGTCGTCACGATCGCGCGGGCCGTGCGGGGCTGGGCGATCACCCACCCGTCCCGCTGGGCCCTGCTGTACGGCAGCCCGGTCCCCGGGTATCACGCCCCGGCGCAGCGTACGGCTGCGGCCGGCACCAGGGTCGCCGGTGCGTTCCTCGACGCCGTGTCCGCCGGCATCGCGACCGGGGACATCCGCCTGACCAATGATGTTGCCTCACAACCGACGTCGGCCGACTTCCAGCGGCTCCGCCAGGAATTCGGCTTTCCCGGCGACGATCGCGTTGTCACCAAATGCTTTTTGCTGTGGGCGGGGGTGCTGGGCGCGATCAGTCTGGAGGTGTTCGGCCAGTACGGCACCGACACCCTGACCGAACCCGAGGCGGTTTTCGACGCTCAGCTTCAGTTGCTTGTCGACGTGCTGGGCCGGCCCTGACCGGCGGCCATCGCGCCCGTCACCGCAGCTGAATTAGAACGTGTTCATCCGGCACCGGAGGACTCGACTAGGCGGGCCGCGGCAAATGCCCCGCGCCCTTTCTGGCGGTCGGCACGCTGGGCTATCCTGCGAGACGATGACCCCCTCCGTTTCAGCGCCCACGCAGATCGCCTGGGTCACCTCGGACCTGGACGCCACCGAAACGGCCCTTACCGGCCTGTTGGGCGCCCGGAAATGGATCCGGATTCCGGACGTACACTTTGCCCCGGACAGCTGCAGCTACCTCGGCGCGCCGGCAGATTTCGTCGCCAGCATTTCCCTGAGCTATCTCGGGGACATGCAGCTGGAGTTGATTTCACCGGTCCGCGGCCCGAACATCTATAGTGACTTTTTGCGCGACTCCGGACCGGGACTGCACCACATCTGCACGGAGGCCGACAGCCCCGAGCAGTTCGACACGGCCCTGGCGCGGGCCGCCGACCGCGGCGCCGCCGTCGTGCAACAGGGCGTGATGCCCGGCGGCATTCGGTTCGCCTATCTGTCGGCACCCCGGGCGGGCGTGCCGTTTTTGGAGATCGCCTACATCTCACCCGAGATGCGGGCGTTCTACGACTACATCAAAGAGCAGCAGCGCTGAGCCGCGCCGGCGACGATGCAGAGCGCAGCGATGAGGAGGAGCGGCGCCAATGAGCAGCGCCGGCGACGATGCAGAGCGCAGCGATGAGGAGGAGCGGCGCCAATGAGCAGCGCCGGCGACGATGCAGAGCGCAGCGATGAGGAGGAGCGGCGCCAATGAGCAGCGCCGGCGACGATGCAGAGCGCAGCGATGAGGAGGAGTGGCGCCAATGAGCAGCAAGACACCGGCAACGATCAGCGCGGACGACGTGACGTCGTGGTCGGATGACGTCGACGTCATCGTGATCGGATTCGGCATCGGGGGCGGTTGCGCCGCGGTCAGCGCGGCGGCCGCCGGCGCGCGGGTGCTGGTGCTCGAGCGCGCCGCCGCGGCGGGCGGCACCACTTCCCTTGCCGGAGGGCACTTTTACCTCGGCGGGGGAACAGCGGTGCAGCAGGCCACCGGTCATGCCGATTCGCCCGAGGAAATGTACAAGTACCTCGTCGCGGTGTCACGCGAACCCGAACTCGACAAGATCCGCGCCTACTGCGACGGGAGCGTCGAGCACTTCAACTGGCTGGAGGACCTGGGTTTCCAGTTCGAGCGAAGCTACTACCCGGGCAAGGTCGTGGTCCCGCCGGGCACCGAGGGCCTGAGCTACACGGGCAACGAAAAGGTGTGGCCCTTCTGCGAACAGGCCATGCCGGCACCGCGCGGGCATTCCGTGCCGGTGCCCGGCGAGTTGGGCGGTGCGTCCATGGTGGTGGACCTGCTGGTCAAGCGTGCCGACGCGTTGGGAGTGCGGGTCCAGTACGAGACCGGGGCCACCAACCTGGTCGTGGACGACGGGGCGGTGGTCGGCGTCGCCTGGAAGCATTTCACCGAAACGGGCGCCGTCAAGGCCAAAGCGGTCGTCATCGCGGCGGGGGGTTTCGCGATGAACCCGGACATGGTGGCCGAGCACACGCCCGCCCTGGGCCAGCCGCGCCGCACCAAACACCACGGGCTCGTGGCGCCCTACATCCTGGGCAACCCCAACGACGACGGGCTGGGCATCCGACTGGGTGTCTCGGCGGGCGGGGCCACCAAATACATGGACGAGCTGTTCATCACCGCGGCGGCCTATCCGCCGGAAGTCCTGCTGACCGGCCTGATCGTCAACAAGGAGGGCAAGCGGTTCGTCGCCGAGGACTCCTACCACTCGCGCACCTCGGCGTTCGTGCTGGAACAGCCGGACCACACCGCATACCTGATCGTCGACGAAGGGCACACCGAGATGCCCGAGATGCCGCTTATCCGGTTCCTCGACGGCTACGAGACGATCGCCGAGTTGGAGACCGCGCTGGGCATCCCCGCCGGCAACGTCGCGACCACGCTGGACCGCTACAACAAGTTCGCGGCCGCCGGCGAGGACCCCGATTTCCATAAGCAGCCGGAATACGTTGCGCCACAAGACAACGGCCCGTGGGCGGTGTTCGACTTGTCGCTGGGCCGGGCGATGTACTCGGGGTTCACCGTGGGCGGCCTGGCGGTGACCGTCGACGGGGAGGTGCGACGCGGCGACGGCACGGTGATTCCGGGGCTGTACGCGGTCGGGGCGTGCGCGTCCAACATCGCGCAGGACGGCAAGGGCTATGCCAGCGGCACGCAGCTGGGTGAGGGTTCGTTCTTCGGGCGCCGCGCCGGAGCGCACGCGGCCCACGGGGCGCTGGGCGCGCAGGAGCGTTGAAACCCCGCGCCGAGACTGTGATTCTGCAGAGCAAATACAAGCAGAGGTCTGCAGCCGGCTAGACCTGCGCGGGCTCCTTCTCCACCGGGCCCAACCGCCAGTCACCGCCGCCGAGCAGGTGCAGCTTTCTTTCGTGGTGCTGTTCGACGGCGGGCCGATGACTGACGCTGACCAGCACGCAGTCCGGCAACTCGGCGCGCACCAGCTGATACAACGCAAACTCCAGCCCCTCGTCGAGCGCCGAGGTCGCCTCGTCGAGGAAGACCGCCTTGGGCTTGGTCAGCAGGATGCGGGCAAAAGCGACGCGCTGCTGTTCGCCGGGGGAGAGCACCTTGGCCCAGTCCTGCTCCTCGTCGAGCCGGGCGATCAGTGGGCTCAGCGCGACTTTGCCCAGCACGTCGCGCAACTCGGCGTCGGAGACCTCCTCGGGCGAGTTCGGATAGCACACCACGCTGCGCAGGTCGCCCAGCGGCACATACGGCAACTGGGACAAGAACATCGTCGCGTTGGCCCCCTCAGGGCGGCACAGCGTCCCGGACGCGTACGGCCACAACTCGGCCAGGCTGCGCAGCAGCGTGGTCTTGCCGGACCCCGAGCGCCCGGTGATCACCAGCGACTCGCCCTGGTCCAGCTGCACGTCGAGCGGGTCGATCAGCTGGTCTCCGGCCGGGGTGCGCACTTCCAGGCCGCGGAGTTCGACCGCCGACTGCTCACTGTCTTTGACCAGGATCGTCGGCAGGGCCCGGCCCTGCGTGTTGGCGTCGACCAGCCCGTGCAATCGGATGATCGCGGCCCGGAAGGCCGCGAACGCGTCGTAGTTGTTGCGGAAGAACGACAACGAGTCCTGGATGTTGCCGAAGGCCGTCGCGCTCTGCCCGACATCTCCGAAGTCGATGCGGCCCGCGAACAGCCGCGGCGCCTGAATCACCCATGGCAGCGGCACGATCGCCTGCGACATCGAGAAGTTCCATCCGTTGAAGATGATGGTGCGGCGAACGAACCTGCGGTAGTTGTCGATGATCGGGGTGAAGCGCCGCCACAGTTGCACCCGCTCGATCCGCTCACCACGGTAGAAGCCCACCGCCTCGGCGGCGTCGCGCAACCGCACCAGACCGTAACGGAAGGCGGCGTTGAGTTTCTCGTTGTTGAAGCTGAGCCAGATCAGCGGATGACCCAGCCAGATCGCGACGACCGTCGCGATCAGCACGTAGACCAGGACGACCCAGAACATCGCGCGCGGGACGGTCACGCCCAGCACGTCGAGGTCTCCGGACAGATTCCACAGGATCGCGGCGAACGAGATCACCGAGGCCACCGCGTTGACGGCCCCGAACAACAACGTGCTTCCGGTCCCGTTGGACGGGACGTTCGGTGTGCCGCCGGCATTGGTGGTGAAGATGTCGACGTCCTGCTGGATGCGCTGGTCGGGGTTGTCGATGGTGTTGTCGATGAACAGGTCCCGGTAGTAGGCCTTGCCGGCGAGCCAGTCGTCGGTGAGGTGGGCGGTCAACCACACCCGCCAGGCGATGATGAAACGCTGCGTCAGATAGATGTCGGTCATGATGCGGATGACGTACAGCGACGCCAGCACGCTGAAGATCACCAGCGACATCCAGAAACCGTGCACCCCGGACTGCCGGACCCTGTCGTTGCCGGCCGCCAAGCCCTGAACCGCGATCTGCACGGACGTGTAGAGGTCGTTGCCCTGGTAGCTGAGCAGCACCATGATCCGCACGGACAGCACCACCGACAGCAACAGCACGCCGAGCATCGCCCAGACCCGAACGCTGCGCGCTCCGACGAAGTAGCCGCGGGTGATCCGCCAGAACTGCCGGCCCCAGGGCGTGAAGTACCTGAACGCGACCAGCACGAGCAGCACGCAGACGGCGCTGATCACCCAGGCCTCGGCGACCCAGTGCAACGACTCCACGGGTGCCGTCGACCAATTGATCGACGGCTTAAACGGTTTCGCGCCCAAGCTCGGAGTCTCCTTTGTATCCGGAAGGCGGCGGATAGGCTGCGGTGATGAGCACCGACGCCGTCTCCACCCAGACCATGCATGCCGGCCGGCTCGTCGCGCGGCGACTCAAGGCCAGCGGTGTCGACACCATCTTCACGCTATCCGGCGGCCACCTTTTCTCCATCTACGACGGCTGCCACGACGAGGGTATCCGGCTGATCGACACCCGCCACGAGCAGACGGCGACCTTCGCGGCCGAGGGCTGGTCCAAGGTCACGAGGGTGCCGGGCGTGGCCGCGCTGACCGCCGGGCCGGGCGTCACCAACGGGATGAGCGCGATGGCGGCGGCACAGCAGAATCAGTCGCCCCTGGTCGTGCTCGCCGGCCGGGCCCCGGCCGGGCGCTGGGGGATGGGTTCGCTGCAGGAGATCGACCACGTGCCCTTCGTGGCGCCGCTGGCCCGCTTCGCCGCCACCGCGCAGTCCGCCGACGCGGCCGGCCGACTCGTCGACGAGGCGTTGCGCGCCGCGGTGACCGCCCCGTCGGGCGTGGCCTTCGTCGATTTCCCGATGGACCACGTGTTTTCGATGACCGAGGACGACGGCAGGCCCGGGGCTCTCGCCGACGGGGCATCCGCAACCGCGCCGGCGCACACGGACACCCGGGCGCTGGACCGTGCCGCGACGCTGCTGTCCGCGGCGCGCCGGCCGGTGATCATGGCGGGCACCAACGTGTGGTGGGGGCACGCGGAGGCGGCACTGCTCCGTCTGGCCGAGGAACGGCAGATTCCGGTGCTGATGAACGGCATGGCCCGCGGCGTGGTGCCCGCCGACCACCCGATGGCATTCTCGCGGGCGCGGGCGAAAGCACTGGGCGAGGCCGACGTGGCCCTGGTCGTCGGGGTACCGATGGATTTCCGGCTCGGCTTCGGCGGGGTGTTCGGACCGCAGACCCAGCTCGTCGTGGCGGACCGTGCCGAACCCGGGCGCGAGCACCCGCGTCCCGTCGCCGCCGCGCTCTACGGCGACCTCACCTCGATCCTCTCGGCCCTCGCCCGGGGGGCGGGCGGACCCGACCGCCACGATTGGATCGGGCAGCTGCGCGCGACCGAGACCGCCGCCCGCCATGCGGAAAAGGCCGACCTGGGCGACGACAGGGTCCCGCTGCACCCGATGCGCGTGTACGCCGAGCTGGCGCCGATGCTGGACCGCGACGCGATCGTCGTCATCGACGCCGGCGATTTCGGCTCCTATGCCGGTCGGCTGATCGACAGCTATCTGCCCGGCTGCTGGCTGGACAGCGGACCGTTCGGGTGCCTGGGTTCGGGCCCGGGTTACGCCATGGCCGCCAAGCTGGCCCGCCCGGACCGTCAGGTCGTCCTGCTGCAGGGCGACGGCGCGTTCGGCTTCAGCGGCATGGAATGGGACACCCTGGTCCGGCACAACGTGCCGGTCGTGTCGGTGGTCGGCAACAACGGAATCTGGGCGCTCGAGAAGCACCCCATGGAGGCGTTGTACGGCTACTCGGTGGCCGCCGAGTTGCGTCCGGGCACGCGGTACGACGAGGTGGCGCGCGCCCTGGGCGGCCACGGCGAGCTGGTGTCCGCGCCCGCCGAACTGCGGCCCGCTCTGGACCGCGCCTTCGCCAGCGGCCTGCCCGCCGTCGTCAACGTCCTGACCGACCCCGCCGTCGCCTATCCGCGCCGCTCCAACCTGGCCTGACGGGGCCGCCGGGCCGCGATGGTGCGCAGATTGCCAGGGATTACGGCGTGTCGCAGTACAGACACGCACCCTCGCGCCCGGCGTCGGCCCGCGTACGGTTGTGCTGTGCCCAAGACCAGCCGCGCCCAGCCGGGGCGCCTGACCAGCCGGTTCTGGCGACTGCTCGGCGCCAGCACGGAAAAGGACCGCAGCCGCTCCCTCTCCGCGGTCACCTCCTCGTCCGAGTACGACGAGGAAGCCGCCGGTCTCACCGACGAGCAGCTCCGCAAGGCCGCAGGGCTGCTCAAACTCGACGACCTCGCCGAGTCCGACGACATCGCGCAGTTCCTCGCGATCGCCCGGGAGACGGCCGAGCGGGCGACCGGGCTGCGTCCCTTCGACGTGCAGTTGCTGGGGGCGCTGCGGATGCTTGCCGGCGACGTGATCGAGATGGCCACCGGTGAGGGCAAGACCCTCGCCGGGGCGATCGCGGCGGCCGGGTACGCGCTGGCCGGCCGACACGTGCACGTGGTCACCATCAACGACTATCTGGCCCGCCGCGACGCGGAGTGGATGGGCGCCCTGCTCAAGGCCATGGGCCTCACCGTCGGCTGGATCACCGCGGAGTCGACGCGGGAGGATCGCCGGGCCGCCTACGACTGTGACGTCACCTACGCCTCGGTCAACGAGATCGGCTTCGACGTGCTGCGCGACCAGTTGGTGACCGACGTCGCCGACCTGGTCTCGCCCAACCCCGATGTCGCCCTGATCGATGAGGCCGACTCCGTGCTCGTCGACGAGGCGCTGGTGCCGCTCGTGCTGGCCGGCACCACGCACCGGGAGACGCCGCGGCTGGAGATCATCAAGCTCGTCGGCGAACTCGTCGCCGGCACCGATTACGACACCGACGCCGACAGCCGCAACGTCCATCTGACCGAAGCGGGTGCGCACAAGGTCGAAAAGGCGCTCGGCGGCATCGACCTGTACTCCGAGGAACACGTGGGCACCACGCTGACCGAGGTCAACGTCGCCCTGCACGCCCATGTGCTGCTGCAGCGCGACGTCCACTACATCGTCCGCGACGACGCGGTGCACCTGATCAACTCCTCCCGCGGCCGCATCGCCCAACTGCAGCGCTGGCCCGACGGCCTGCAGGCCGCCGTGGAGGCCAAGGAGGGCATCGAGACCACCGAGACCGGCGAGGTGCTCGACACCATCACGGTGCAGGCGCTGATCAACCGCTACGCGACCGTGTGCGGCATGACGGGGACCGCGCTGGCCGCCGGCGAGCAACTGCGCCAGTTCTACAAGCTGGGCGTGTCGCCGATCCCGCCCAACAAACCGAATATCCGCGAGGACGAGTCCGACCGCGTCTACATCACCGCCGCCGCCAAGAACGACGCGATCGTCGCGCACATCAGCGAGGTGCACGCGACCGGCCAGCCGGTGCTGGTCGGCACCCGCGACGTGGCCGAGTCCGAGGAGCTGCACGAACGCCTGCTGCGCCGCGACATACCGGCGGTGGTGCTCAACGCGAAGAACGACGCCGAGGAAGCGCAGGTGATCGCCGAGGCGGGCAAATACGGGGTGGTGACGGTGTCCACCCAGATGGCGGGGCGGGGCACCGACATCCGGCTCGGCGGGTCCGATGAGGCCGACCACGACAAGGTCGCCGAACTGGGCGGGCTGCACGTGGTGGGCACCGGCCGCCACCACACCGAGCGGCTGGACAACCAGCTGCGCGGGCGCGCCGGACGCCAGGGCGACCCGGGGTCGACGGTGTTCTTCTCCAGTTGGGAGGACGACGTCGTGGTGGCCAACCTGGACCGCAATAAGCTGCCCACCCAGACCGACGAAGACGGCCGAATCCTCGGCCCGAAGGCGGCCGGCCTGCTCGACCACGCCCAACGCGTCGCCGAGGGCCGGATGCTGGACGTGCACGCCAACACCTGGCGCTACAACCAGCTGATAGCCCAGCAGCGCGCCATCATCGTCGATCGGCGAAACACGTTGCTGCGCTCCGTGACCGCGCGCGAGGAGCTGGCCGAGCTGGCGCCCGGGCGCTACGCGGAGCTGTCGGAGAAGATCTCCGAGGAACGCCTCGAGACGATCTGCCGGCAGATCATGCTCTACCACCTGGACCGGGGCTGGGCCGATCACCTGGCGTACCTGGCCGACATCCGCGAAAGCATCCACCTGCGTGCGCTGGGCCGGCAGAACCCGCTGGACGAGTTCCACCGGTTGGCGGTCGACGCGTTCGCGTCGCTGGCCGCCGACGCGATCGAGGCGGCCCAGCAGACGTTCGAGACCGCCAACGTCCTGGAGGAGGAGCCGGGGCTGGACCTGTCCAAGCTCGCGCGGCCGACGTCGACGTGGACCTACATGGTCAACGACAACCCGCTGTCCGACGACACGTTGTCGACCCTGAGCCTGCCCGGGGTGTTCCGCTAAGGACGGCCGCACGCCCGGGCATCGGCTCGCGGACGTCGGCCCTCGAGTGTCGGCTAAGGTCACGGCTCATGGAGCCGCTGCCTCCGCCCGACCGGGTGCTGACAGTGCCGAACGCGCTGAGCGTTCTCCGCCTGGCGCTGATCCCGGCGTTCGTCTACGTCCTGCTGTTCGCGCACGCCAACGGTTGGGCGGTGGCGATCCTGATGTTCAGCGGCGCCTCGGACTGGGCCGACGGCAAGATCGCGCGGCTGCTCGACCAGTCCTCGCGCCTGGGCGTCCTGCTCGACCCGGCGGTCGACCGCCTCTACATGGTCAGCGTGCCGATCGTGCTGGCCTTCGGCGGCATCGTGCCCTGGTGGTTCGTGATCGTCCTGCTGGCGCGCGACGGGCTGCTGGCCGCGACGTTGCCGTCGCTGCGCAGCCGTGGACTGTCCGCGCTGCCGGTGACCTACCTCGGCAAAGCCGCGACCTTCGCGCTGATGGCTGGCTTTCCGCTGGTTCTGCTGGGAACCTGGGACGCGTTATGGAGCCGGGTGGTGTGGGCCTGCGGATGGGCGTTTCTGCTCTGGGGCATGTACCTGTACCTGTGGGCGTTCGTGCTCTACGCGGTGCAGGTGACCCTGGTGGTGCGCCGGATGCCCAGGCTCGCCCGGCCCGCCCGTCAAGCGGTCGCGCAGGAGCGGGGTGACCATGGCAGAGGCTGACCGCAGGCTCGGGGGCTACGACCCCAACGCCGGCCGCAGCGCCCACGCGGCCGCGCGGCCGCAACACATCCCGGTGCCCTCCCTGCTGCGCGCCCTGCTGTCCGAGCACCTGGACCCCGGGTACGCCGCGGCGGCCGCCGAACGCGGCCGCTCGACCACGCCGCGCACCGCCCGCGAGCGCGCCGTCGGCTGGATCTGGCAGACCCTGGCCGCGCTGTTGATCGCGACGGTGTTCGCGCTCGCGGTCACCCAGGCCCGCTCCGTTGCGCCCGGCGTCCGCAGCGAGCAGCAGCTGCTGGTCCGGGGCGTACGTTCGGCGGAGACCACCGCCGGCGAGCTGGCACAGCGACGCGGCGCCCTGTCGACGCGGGTCGACGACGTGCAGCGCCGGGCGCTGGCCGACGACGCCGCGGGGCAGCGGCTGCTGGCCCGCCTCGACGCGCTGAGCCTGGCCGCCGCCAGCACACCGGTCATCGGGCCGGGCCTGAAGGTGACCGTGACCGACCCGGGTGTCAGCCCGAACCTGTCCGACGTGTCCAAACAACGGGTCAGCGGCAGCACCCAGATCATCCTGGACCGCGACCTGCAGCTGGTCGTGAACTCGCTGTGGGAGAGCGGCGCCGAGGCCATCTCGGTCGGCGGGGTGCGGATCGGTCCGAACGCGACCATCCGGCAGGCCGGCGGGGCGATTCTCGTCAACAACAATCCCACCAGCAGCCCCTACACGATCCTGGCGGTCGGGGCGCCGCACGCGATGCGCGACGTGTTCGACCACAGCCCCGGGTTGCAGCGTCTGAGGCTGCTCGAGGTGTCCTACGGTGTGGACGTCGCGGTCGACGTCGCCGACGGCCTCTCGCTGCCCGCCGGATCGATCCGGGACGTCAAGTTCGCCAAGCAGATTGGGTCGCAGTGAGCGGAGTCCTCGTGGCACACCACCCCCGAGAGCGGCTGCGGGCGGGAACCCGCGCATGATCGGTATCGCGGCGCTCGCCGCCGGCATCCTGCTGGGCCTGGTTTTCCACCCCGCGGTGCCCGAGGCGATCCAGCCCTACCTGCCGATCGCCGTGGTCGCAGCGCTGGACTCGGTGTTCGGCGGGATGCGTGCCTACCTCGAGCGGATCTTCGACTCGAAGGTGTTCGTGGTGTCCTTCGTCTTCAACGTGTTCGTGGCCGCGCTGATCGTCTATGTCGGCGACCAGCTCGGCGTCGGCACCCAGTTGTCCACGGCGATCATCGTCGTGCTGGGCATCCGTATCTTCGGCAATGCCGCTGCGCTGCGCCGCCGGTTGTTCGGTGCGTGACGGGGAGGGGACCGGCGTGAACCAGGACCCTCCCGAGCGCGCCGCCGAGGAACCCCACGGCTCCGGGGCGGAGCAGCGGGGCGGCCGCCACGAGTTACCGGCCCACCGTCCGCGGCCCGAGATCGGGGTGGTGCACCGTAGCGGGTGGTCCGGATTCCTGCGCGGTGACCGCAGCAGTCCGGCCTTCGGGACGCTGGCCATCGTGTTGTGCCTGCTCCTGGGGATCGCCATCGTCACACAGGTCCGCCAGACCAAGACGGGCGACTCCCTGGATACGGCCCGCCCCGCGGACCTGCTCGTGCTGCTGGACTCGCTGCGGCAGCGCGAAGCCACACTCAACACCGAAGTGAGCGAGCTACAGAACACCCTGAATTCGTTGCAGGCGTCGGGAAACACCGACCAGGCCGCGATCCAGAGCGCGCAGGCCCGACTCGCCGCGTTGTCCATCCTCGCCGGCGCCGTGGGGGCCACGGGGCCGGGCGTCACCGTCACCATCGAGGATCCCGGGCCCGGGGTGTCGCCGGAGGCGATGCTCGACGTCATTAACGAGTTGCGTGCCGCCGGCGCCGAGGCGATCGAGGTCAACGACGCGCGCCAGTCGGTGCGGGTAGGTGTGGATACCTGGGTAGCGGGTGTGCCCGGCTCGCTGACCGTCGACAACAAGACGCTGTCGCCGCCGTATTCGGTTCTGGCGATTGGTGATCCGCCGACGCTGGCCGCAGCGATGAACATTCCGGGCGGCGCAGAGGACAGCATCAAGCGCGTCGGTGCGCGGATGTCGGTGCAGCAGGCCGACAGGGTCGAGGTGGCCACCTTGCGGCAACCAAAACCGCACCAATACGCTCAGCCCGTCAAGTGAACCCGACCAGAACAGGATTACCGTGAGCGATATCCCGCCCGATCTGCACTACACCGCCGAACACGAGTGGGTTCGCCGCAGCGGGGACGACACCGCGCGGATCGGGATCACCGACTTTGCCCAGGCGGCGTTGGGGGACGTCGTTTTCGTCCAGTTGCCGGAAGTCGGAACCGAACTCACCGCCGGCGAGCCCTTCGGTGAGGTGGAGTCGACGAAATCGGTGTCGGACCTCTACGCCCCGGTCTCGGGCAAAGTGTCCGCGGTCAACGGCGACCTGGACGGCAGCCCGCAACTGGTCAACTCCGATCCCTACGGCGCCGGTTGGCTGCTGGATGTTCAGGCCTCGGACGTGGCCGGGCTGGAGTCGGCGATTTCGGGGTTGCTCGACGCGCAGGCGTACCGCGGCACGCTGACCGAATGACGATTGCTAAGGTGCCTGCCAGCCGTGCGCGGCGACCAAGCGTGCGGCGCGGCGAGCTCGATCATGGGGGTGTCACTCCCGCTTGCGGGGGTAGGTCTGGGCAGGGGCTGCCAATCCCGCGGCGGTGGGCCCATTGTCACGCGGCGCGCGGTACGGTCGACACATCAGGATAAGCAGGCAGTGCCGAGCAGGCAGTGACAAGCAGTACGGGGCGAACAGAAACAAGTGGGTGACCGGCCCGAGCGGCCCGGTCAGACAACGCCACAGCGGCCAGTGAGGAGCAGCGCGTGACGGACATGGACTCCGGTATGGGCAAAGACCAGACTTCTGACGAAGTCACTGTGGAGACGACCTCCGTCTTCCGGGCCGACTTCCTCAACGAGCTCGACGCCCCCACGCAGGCGGGGGGCGAGAGTGCGGTGTCCGGGGTGGAGGGTCTCCCGGCGGGCTCGGCGTTGCTGGTCGTCAAGCGCGGACCGAACGCGGGATCCCGCTTCCTGCTCGACCAGCCGACCACGTCCGCCGGCCGGCATCCCGACAGCGACATCTTCCTCGACGACGTCACCGTCAGCCGCCGCCACGCCGAATTCCGGCTGGAGAACCACGAATTCCATGTCGTCGACGTCGGCAGCCTCAACGGGACCTATGTCAATCGCGAGCCCGTCGATTCGGCGGTGCTGGCGAACGGCGACGAGGTGCAAATCGGCAAATTCCGCCTGGTGTTTCTGACCGGGCCCAAGCAAGGCGACGGCGACGGAGGTTCTTCAGGACAGTGAGCGCGCCCGATAGCCCGGCTCTGGCCGGGATGTCGATCGGGGCGGTACTGGATCTGCTGAGGCCGGACTTCCCCGATGTCACGATCTCCAAGATCAGGTTCTTAGAGGCCGAGGGACTGGTGACGCCGCAGCGCGCCGCGTCGGGATATCGCAGGTTCACCGCCTACGACTGCGCGCGGTTGCGGTTCATCCTGACCGCCCAGCGCGACCACTACCTACCGCTGAAGGTGATCAGGGCGCAACTGGACGCCCAGCCCGACGGCGAGCTGCCCGCCGCCGGATCGCCCTACGGCGTCCCGCGGTTGGTGTCGGTGACCGACGACGGGGAGGTCGCCGGATCCGACACGGCCGCGGTGGCTCCGACTCGCGTGCGGCTGAGTCGCGAGGACCTCCTGGAGCGCTCGGGGGTCGACGACGGCCTTCTGACGGCGCTCCTGAAAGCCGGGGTGGTCACCACCGGCCCGGGCGGATTCTTCGACGAGCACGCCGTCGTGATCCTGCAGTGCGCCAAGGCGCTGTCCGAATACGGTGTCGAGCCGCGGCATTTGCGGGCTTTTCGCTCCGCGGCCGACCGGCAGTCCGACCTGATCGCGCAGATCGCCGGCCCGGTGGTCAAGGCCGGCAAGGCCGGCGCCCGCGACCGCGCCGACGATCTCGCCCGTGAGGTCGCGGCGCTCGCGATCACGTTGCACACAGCGCTGATCAAGTCCGCCGTTCGCGACGTTCTGCGCCGCTGAGGACTAGACTTCTAGCGAAACTTGGTGTTCGGGCGCTACGTCGCGCCGAGTATGGGTTGTAGACGGCGGCAGGTTGCGGAGGTCAGACACAAATGGGCGAAGTTCGTGTTGTCGGCATTCGCGTGGAGCAACCGCAGAACCAGCCGGTGCTGTTGCTCCGCGAAGCCGACGGCGACCGGTACCTGCCGATCTGGATCGGCCAGTCCGAGGCCGCGGCCATTGCGCTCGAGCAGCAAGGCGTGGAGCCGCCCCGCCCGTTGACGCACGACCTCATCAGGGATGTGATTGCGGCGCTTGGACATTCGCTGAAAGAAGTGCGGATAGTCGACCTGCAGGAAGGCACCTTCTACGCCGACCTGGTGTTCGACCGCAACATCACCGTGTCGGCGCGCCCGTCGGACTCGGTGGCCATAGCGCTGCGGGTCGGCGTTCCGATCTACGTGGAGGAAGCCGTGCTCGCCCAGGCGGGGTTGCTCATCCCCGACGAGAGCGACGAGGACGCCAACGCCCCTGTCCGCGAGGACGAAGTGGAGAAGTTCAAGGAGTTTCTCGACAGCGTGTCTCCCGACGACTTCAAGGCCTCCTAGCCTGCGGGATCGATTCCCCCGTCACCGCGGGTCGCACCCGGTCCCGGAAACGTTCGCACGGTTGACCGCCACCCGGATGGGGACGTCACGGACGGGTCTCAACTCGCCGCGATCTCGACACGCCTGGCGGATAGCACACCTACTCACCGTTGCGGCGGCCATACTTTGAGGACCAGACAGGGCACGGCGGCGACCGAACAGCGTAAGCTCTCTAGCACTCGGGCCCGAGCAGGCGTGGCTGCCGGTGCAGCCAGTGACGAAGCTAGTACGAGAGCGCGATCGGCGAGAGGAAGCACCGTGAGCGAGCAGCCACGTCAAGGACAGCTGGACCTAGCCGACCACGCGGACGCCGCAAGCAAGGGGAATCAGAGCGCGACCGGGCCGTACGAGCCCGTGCAGCCCGGATTGTTTCCCGACGACTCGGTGCCCGACGCCCTCGTGGGCTATCGCGGGCCGAGCGCCTGCCAGATCGCCGGCATCACCTACCGCCAGCTGGACTACTGGGCGCGGACCTCGCTCGTCGTCCCGTCGATCCGCGGCGCGGCCGGCTCGGGCAGTCAGCGCCTGTACTCGTTCAAGGACATCCTGGTTCTCAAGATCGTCAAGCGGCTGCTGGACACCGGCATCTCGCTGCACAACATCCGGGTCGCGGTCGACCATCTGCGCCAGCGCGGCGTCGAGGACCTGGCCAACATCACCCTGTTCTCCGACGGCACCACCGTCTACGAGTGCACCTCGGCCGAAGAGGTGGTCGACCTGCTGCAGGGCGGCCAAGGGGTGTTCGGCATCGCGGTATCCGGTGCGATGCGCGAGCTGACCGGCGTCATCGCCGACTTCCCCGGCGAGCGCGCCGACGGCGGCGAGTCGATTGCCGCCCCGGAAGACGAGCTGGCGTCCCGGCGCAAGCACCGCGACCGCAAGATCGGTTAGCCGCGCCTTTTTCCCGGCGCGAGCCCGCTCGCGTCGGCGCGAGGGTGCGCAATTGCACACGCTCTACGGCGTGTCGCCGTACGGACACGCACGCTCGCGGCGGGGACGCCCGCGCGAGTAAGCTGGACGACGCGTCGCACTCGGGCGGGAGAGTTCCGTGGCTGCCAGTCACGGGCGCCGAAGGAGCAAGACCTCTCCACCAACCTCTCAGGCACCCGGACCGCGCGAGTTTACGACGTCTCTGGAAAGCGGTGCGGACCCGGATCGGTCCGCACCCGCCGATGGGGAAAGGCGCTCCGAGCATCAGCGGCGCCGAATCTCTCAGGCGCCTGGCGAACGGGCGAAGACAGAGGGAGAGGGCCGCATTCCTCTTCCTCCGATGCCTCCGATGCCTCTGCAGGCCGTCCAGTCAGGAGTTCGCCAGTGCCAGACCACGCACCCTTCGCAACGCGCCACATCGGTCCCGACGGCCGGGCCGTCGCCGCCATGCTCGCGGTCATCGGTGTCGACTCGCTCGACGAGTTGGCCGCCCGGGCGGTGCCGAGCCGCATCCTCGACAAGCTCACCGACAGCGGTGCCGCGCCCGGTCTCGACGGGTTGCCGTCGCCGGCCGGCGAGGCCGAGGCGCTGACCGAGCTGCGGGCGCTGGCCGACGCGAACACCGTGGCCGTGTCGATGATCGGGCAGGGCTACTACGACACGCTCACCCCACCGGTGTTGGTGCGCAACATCATGGAGAACCCGGCGTGGTACACCGCGTACACGCCGTATCAGCCCGAGATCAGTCAGGGCCGCCTGGAGGCGCTGCTGAACTTCCAGACGATGGTGGCCGACCTCACCGGGCTCGAGATCGCCAACGCGTCGATGCTCGACGAGGGCACCGCGGCCGCCGAGGCGATGACGCTGATGCACCGCGCGGCCCGGGGCGCGTCGAACCGGCTGGCCGTCGACGTCGACGTCTTCACCCAGACCGCCGCGGTGCTGACCACGCGGGCCCGGCCGCTGGGCATCGAGATCGTCACCGCCGACCTGCGCGAGGGATTGCCGGACGGCGAGTTCTTCGGGGTCCTCGCCCAGCTGCCCGGCGCCAGCGGCCGGATCACCGACTGGGCGGCCCTGGTGACGCAGGCCCACGACCGCGGGGCGCTGGCCGCCGTCGGCGCCGACCTGCTGGCGTGCACGCTGATCACCCCGCCCGGCGAGATCGGCGCCGACGTGGCGTTCGGCAGCAGCCAAAGGTTCGGCGTCCCAATGGGATTCGGCGGACCTCATGCCGGTTATCTCGCGGTGCACCCCCAGCATGCGCGCCAACTGCCGGGCCGGCTGGTCGGCGTGTCCGTCGACGACGACGGCACCCCGGCGTACCGCCTGGCGCTGCAGACGCGCGAGCAGCACATCCGCCGCGACAAGGCGACCAGCAACATCTGCACCGCGCAGGTGCTGCTGGCGGTGATGGCCGCCATGTACGCCGCCTACCACGGCGCCGAAGGGCTGACCGCGATCGCCCGCCGGGTGCACGGTCACGCCGAGGCGATCGCCGCCGGGCTGGGCGATGCGACCGTGCACGACACGTACTTCGACACCGTCCTGGCCCGGGTGCCCGGACGCGCGGACGCCGTCGTCGCCACGGCGAAGGCCAAGGGCGTCAACCTGTGGCGCGTCGACGCCGACCACGTGTCGGTGGCGTGCGACGAAGCAACCACAGCCGACCACGTGGCCGCGGTGCTGGAGGCGTTCGGGGCGTTGCCCGCCGAACCGGTGTCCGCCGATATCGCCACCCGCACATCGCAGTTCCTGACCCACCCGGCCTTCACGCAGCACCGGACCGAGACGGCGATGATGCGCTACCTGCGCACCCTGGCGGACAAGGACATCGCCCTGGACCGCAGCATGATCCCGCTCGGCTCGTGCACGATGAAGCTCAATGCGGCCGCCGAGATGGAGCCGGTCACCTGGCCGGAATTCGCCCGCCAGCATCCGTTCGCCCCGGCCTCCGACACTCCGGGGCTGCGGCGCCTCATCGCCGACCTGGAGAGCTGGCTGGTGCAGATCACCGGGTACGACGCGGTCTCGCTGCAACCCAACGCCGGCTCGCAGGGCGAGTACGCCGGCTTGCTGGCGATCCGCGGCTACCACGCCAGCCGGGGCGAACCGCACCGCGACGTCTGCCTGATCCCGTCCAGCGCGCACGGCACCAACGCCGCGTCGGCGGCGCTGGCCGGCATGCGGGTGGTCGTGGTGGCCTGCCGCGACAAGGGTGGTCAGGCAGGTGACGTCGACCTGGACGACCTGCGCGCCAAGGTGGCCGAGCACGCCGACCGGCTGGCGGCGCTGATGATCACCTACCCCTCCACGCACGGGGTGTTCGAGCACGACGTCGCCGACATCTGCGCGGCCGTACACGACGCCGGCGGCCAGGTCTACATCGACGGCGCCAACCTCAACGCGCTCGTGGGACTGGCCCGGCCCGGCAGGTTCGGCGGCGACGTCAGCCACCTCAACCTGCACAAGACGTTCTGCATCCCGCACGGGGGCGGCGGCCCGGGCGTCGGGCCGGTGGCGGCGCGATCGCACCTCGCGCCGTTCCTGCCGGGGCACCCGTTCGCCCCCGAACTGCCCGGGGGCCACCCGGTGGCGTCGGCGCCCTACGGCTCGGCCTCGATCCTGCCGATCACCTGGGCCTACATCAGGATGATGGGCGCCGAAGGACTGCGCGCGGCCTCGCTGACCGCGATCGCCTCGGCCAACTACATCGCGCGGCGTCTCGACGAGTACTTCCCGGTGCTCTACACCGGCGAGAACGGCATGGTCGCCCACGAGTGCATCCTCGACCTGCGGGGCATCACCAAGGCGACCGGCGTGACCGTCGACGACGTCGCGAAGCGGCTGGCCGACTACGGTTTTCACGCGCCCACGATGAGCTTTCCGGTGGCCGGCACGCTGATGGTGGAACCCACCGAGAGCGAGACGCTGACCGAAGTCGACGCGTTCTGCGACGCGATGATCGCCATCCGACGCGAGATCGACCGGGTCGGCGCGGGGGAGTGGACTGTCGACGACAATCCGCTGCGGGGCGCACCGCACACGGCCGAGTGCCTGCTGGTGGCCAACTGGGACCACCCGTACACCCGGGAGGAGGCCGCCTACCCGCTCGGCAAGAACTTCCGGCCCAAGGTGTGGCCACCGGTGCGCCGCATCGACGGCGCCTACGGCGACCGCAACCTGGTCTGCTCGTGCCCGCCGGTGGAGTCGTTCGCCTAACCCGGCGACGAGGCCGGCTCAGCCCAAGAACGTGTTGACCGCGGCGGCGAGGTCGGGGGAGGCCGACGTCGCCAGGTTCTGGTAGCCGCCACCGCTGAGCCGGGCGACGGCCTCCCAGGTCGCGCGGTCCGGGTCGGCGCCGAAGTCGATGACGTTGACCGCGATGGGCCTGGCCGGATCGGCGCCGGTGCGGATGAATTCCTGCAGCCCGGCACCGTCGAGCGTCTGGTCGGTGTGCGGCCCGGCGGTGATGACCAGGATCGAGTTCGTCTGGCCGACAAGGTAGTTGGCCTGCCTCTGCTGGTAGAGCATGCGCAGGGTCGTGAACGACACCGCACCCCCCGGCGAGGAGTACTGCTTGTCCAGCGCGGCCAGCAGCGCCGCCGTCCGCGGCCGGCCGTCGACCGGGTCGGACAGCGGGCCGGTCGTCACCTCGGCGCGGCCCTCGTGGCCGTCGAAGGTCCAGAGCCCCAGGACATCGGAGGGCGGCAGCGACGTGATCTTGCCCGTGAGCGCCGCGATGACGTTGGCCAGCCGGGTCTTGCCGCCGTCGTCGGCGGGCATCGACTGGTCGAGCATGATCGTCGCGGCCAGCCCGTTGGACGGTGCGGCCATCGCCTCGGCCAGCGTGGCGCGCAGCCCGTCATCAACCAGCGACAGGGCGGCCGGAAGCGCGGGGAAGCTCGTCACCGGGCTGCTCGGCGGCTTGACGCCGTTGACCCGGAACCCGGCCGCGGCCAGCTTCTCGAGTTGCTCGGGCTTGCGCATGAAGTGGGCGAACTCGCTGCCCGCGGCAACCTGCTCCTGTGTCAGCCACTCGCCGCTGAGCAGCACCGTGGGATAGTCGGCGACCGGCGGCGGCCCGGGCGGCAGCCAGGCGCCCAGCTTGCCCTTGGCATCCGGCAGCGACTCGCCGCGCCGGAACACCTGCTGTTCGGTGGTGATCACCGCGTGCACCGGCGCGGACGCGGCGTCACCGGCGCCCAGCAGCGCGTTCATCGCCTCCACCACCGAGTTGTCCGCCAGTTTGGGCTGGGAGCCAACCAGTGTGTGGACCGCGCCGATCCCCTGGGTGGCCGGGGCACCGGCAGGCGCCGAGGCGACCGCGACCGCCTCTCCGGCCAGGAACGAGGCGTCACCGTTGCCGCTCGTCGGCAACGCCAGCCGCAGCGACCCCCAGCCCGGCAGCTTCAGCCCGTCCAGGGCGTTCGGGTCGGTCTGCAGGCCGGGCAGCGCGGCCCAGGTCTGGTTGCCCAGGGCCTGCTCGAGTTCGGGACGGACGGCGACCACCACCGGCGACGTGACCAGCGACCGGCTGTCGCTGATCGTCTTCGGGCCCGTGGCCGCGGCGAGCCGCGCCACGGACACCGAGCTACCCGGGAGCCACAGCGCCGGCCGCTCGCCCAAATCGGCCGGCCACTGGCCGATGAAGCCGGTGAGGACGGCGTCGCCGTTGGCCGCCTTGATCTTCACCACCATGCAGTGGTCACCGACCGGACCGGCCGACGAGTTGTAGCTATCCGCCAGCTGCTGCACCGGATCGGCGATCGACGGGTCGACGATGACCGCGACGTCCTCCTTGCCGCCCACGCAGCGGACCGCGGCGCGGTGCGAGCGGTTGGACAACGCGTCGCCGAAGAAGCTCCACAGGATCACCGTCCCGACGACCAGGATGACGGCCACGAGCGCGACGATCACGCCGACGCTGACGCCCCGGCGCCCGCCGACGCTGCGGTGGCCGCCGCGCCAGTCGCCGAGGCCCCGGTGCCCGCCCCGGAACACCGACGGTGCCGGGCCGCGCGGCCCGGCGCCGTCCTCATCCGCAGGGCGCGGCGCGAACTCCGGATACTCGTCGGGCGTGCCCGCGCCGAACGCGCCGTCGGCCGGGTAGCGATCTTCGGCGTCGGGCAAGTCGTCCTCGTCGGCGCCGGCCTCCGCCGCCGCCTCGCCGCCGGGCTCGCGCGGCGAGAACTCCGGCGTGGGGTGGCCGAGGCCGCCCCAGGGGTCGGTCGTCCACGGCCCGCCCGTCGCGAACCCGTCGCCCGGGCCGGGCTCGCCGGAGGGTTGGTCGACGGGTTCGTCGGGGCCGGGCCTGCTGTGCCTACCCATACCGGCGTCCGCCGCCTTTCCGTCGACTGGTCACGTGGGTCATCGCATGGGGCGCCCGGTCTCGGGCAACGGCGATTTTACTGCGCGTCGCGGGCCTTGAGCTCCCGCCGGCGCCGATGCAGGATCGGCTCGGTGTAGCCGTTGGGCTGCTGCGCGCCCGACAGGATCAGGTCCTGGGCGGCCAGGAATGCGATGCTGTCATCGAAGTGGGGCGCCATGGGCCGGTAAGCCTTGTCGCCGGCGTTCTGCTGGTCGACCAGCGGGGCCATCCGCTCCAGCCCGGCCCGGACGTCCTCGCTGGTGATGATGCCGTGACGCAACCAGTTCGCGAGCAACTGACTGGCAATCCGCAGGGTGGCGCGGTCCTCCATGAGGTCCACGTTGTGGATGTCGGGCACCTTCGAGGACCCGACTCCCTGGTCGATCCAGCGCACCACGTAGCCGAGGATGCCCTGGCAGTTGTTGTCCACCTCCTCGCGGATCTCCTCGGGAGCCCAGGCGAGTTCCTTGGACAGCGGGATGGTCAGCAGCTGGTCGACGGTGGCGCGCCGCTTGCCCGCCAGTTCCCGCTGCACCGCCGCCACGTCGACCTTGTGGTAGTGCATCGCGTGCAGCGTCGCCGCCGTCGGCGAGGGCACCCAGGCGGTGCTGGCACCGGCGCGGGGCTGGGCGATCTTCTGCTCGACCATGTCGGCCATGAGCTCCGTCATCGTCCACATGCCCTTGCCGATCTGGGCGTGGCCTTCGAAGCCCGCCGCCAGGCCGACGTCGACGTTGTTGTCCTCGTAGGCCAGGATCCACGGCTGACTCTTCATGGTGCCCTTGCGCACCATGGGGCCGGCCTCCATCGACGTGTGGATCTCGTCCCCGGTGCGGTCCAGGAAGCCGGTGTTGATGAACACGACCCGGTCGGCGACGGCCTTGATGCACGCCTTCAGGTTCAGCGTCGTGCGCCGCTCCTCGTCCATCACGCCGACCTTGAGGGTCTTCTGCGGCAGCCCGAGCACCTCCTCGACCCGGCTGAACAGCTCGGCGGTGAAGGCGACCTCATCGGGGCCGTGCATCTTGGGCTTGACGATGTAGACCGAGCCGGTGCGGCTGTTGACCAGCGCGCCGTGGGAGTCGCCGGCCGTCAGTCCGTGGACCGCGCACAGCCCGGTGAACAACGCGTCCTGGATGCCCTCGAAAACCTCGTTACCGTCCGCGTCGACGATCGCGTCGTTGGTCATCAGGTGGCCGACGTTGCGCACGAACATCAGGCTGCGGCCCGGCAGGGTGAGCTCGCCGCCGTCGGGGGTGGTGTAGCTGCGGTCCTGGTTGAGGACGCGGGTGAACGTCTTGCCGTCTTTGCTCACCTCGGCGGCCAGGTCGCCCTTGTTCAGGCCCAGCCAGTTGCGGTAAGCGCCGACCTTGTCGTCGGCGTCGACGGCGGACACGGCGTCCTCGAAGTCGATGATCGTGGTGACCGCCGACTCCAGCACCACGTCCTTGACGCCGGCGGCGTCGGTCTTGCCGATCGGCGACTCCGGGTCGATCTGGATCTCGACGTGCAGGCCGTTGTTGACCAGCAGCACCGACCAGTTGGGGGAGCCCAGCTCGCCGCTGTATCCGACGAACTTCTCCGGGCTCGCCAATCCGGTGGACTCCGAACCGAGGTCGATCCGCAGCCGGCCGTCGGCGATGCTCAGCCCCGTCGCGTCCGTCCACGAGCCCGACGCCAGGGGCGCCGCCTCGTCCAGGAACTTGCGCGCGTAGGCGATCACCTTGTCGCCGCGGACCCTGTTGTAGCTGCTGCCCTGCTCGGCGCCGTCGCTCTCCGGGATGACGTCGGTGCCGTACAGGGCGTCGTAGAGGGAACCCCAGCGGGCGTTGGCCGCGTTGAGCGCGAACCGGGCGTTGGTCACCGGGACCACGAGCTGCGGCCCGGCCGTCGTGGTGATCTCGGGGTCGACGTTGGCGGTGGTGATGGTGAAGTCGTCGGGTTCCGGCAGCAGGTAGCCGATCTCGGTGAGGAACTCGCGGTAGGCGTCCGGGTCGAGGGGCTGGATGACGCGTTGCCGGTGCCACTTGTCGATCTGGGCCTGCAGCTCGTCGCGGCGGACGAGCAGGTCCCGGTTCCGCGGGCTGAGGTCGGTGACGACCTTGTCGACGCCCGCCCAGAAGCTGTCCGGGTCGATGTCGGTGCCAGGCAGGGCCTCGTTGTTCACGAAGTCGTAGAGCACTCGGGCGACCCGCAAGTTCCCCACCGACACGCGATCAGTCATTTCTCTCCTCCGTAACGGGCCTGCTCGCACCTCCGGCCCTCAGCTGGCAATGGCGTCAGCCTACCGACAAGCAGCCTGACGATCGTTCTCCGGCCGACCCGCAGCAGCAGGTCACGCCCCGCTGACCGCCTCGCCGATGACACCGCGGCGGGCGTCGAGCACCGCTCGACGGCAACGCTCGCACCGCGGCGCGGAAACCTCGGCCCTCCAGCACGTTTCTTCACTGGCAGCCGTAGCGATCATACGGGTCCGGACCGGTCTACCCGCCGGCCACTCCCACCGCGCCGGCAGGGGCCCCGCCGAGGCTTCCCGCTACGCCTCGTTCATGGCGCCGACCAGGTCTTCGACCAGATCTTCCATGGCCACCATGCCGATCACCCCGCCGGCGCCGGAGCCGTCGGCGCCGGTCACCAGGGCCAGGTGGCTGTTGCTGCGGCGCATCCGGGACAGGGCGTCGGCCAGCGGCAACGAGGCGGGCACCCGCGGCAGCGGCCGCACCACCGCCAGGTCGATCGCGGTCCCGGGATCGCCGCCGAGGGTGAGCACGTCCTTGATGTGCAGGTAGCCGATGAAGTGGCCGTCGGGGCCCGCGACCGGGTACCGGGAGTACCCCGTCTCGGCCAGGGCCTGTTCGACGCTGCCGACGGTGGGCCCGGAGCCCGTGGCGGCCACCGGCACCGCCCGGATCGCGCCCAGCGGAACGACCACGTCCCCGACCACCCGGGTACGCACCTGCAGCGCCCGGGTCAGCCGGGAGTGCTCCTCGGGATCCAGCAGCCCTTCCGAGACGGACTCGGCGATCATCTCGCTGAGCTCCACGGTGCTGACCGCGATCTCGAGTTCGTCCTTCGGCTCGACGCCCAGCATCCGCAGGACGGCGTTGGCGCAGCGGTTGTAGAACGCGATGAACGGCCGGGCGATCCGCACGTAGGCCAGGTACGGCGGGACCAACAGCATGGCCGTGCGCTCCGGACCGGCCAGTGCGATGTTCTTCGGCACCATCTCGCCGAGCAGCACGTGCAGCGTCACCACGATCGCCAGCGCGATGGCGAACGCCACGGTGTGCAACGCCGTCGGGGGCAGACCGGTCAGCCCGAAGCCCGTCGCCAGCAGGTCGAACACCGCCGGCTCGCCGATCCGGCCGAGCAGCAGCGAGGCGGCCGTGACGCCCAACTGGGCGCCGGCCAGCATCGACGGCAGCTGCTCACCGGCGCGGATCACGGTGACCGCCCTGGTCCTGCCCTGCTCGGTCAGCGCCTCGAGGCGGTCGCGGCGCACCGAGATCAGCGAGAACTCCGCCCCGACGAAAAAGGCGTTCACCCCGATCAGCAGGACCGCCAGCAGCAGTCTCATCGTCTCGCTCATCGGCGTCCCCGCCCGGGGGGGCCGCCGTGGCCGCCCAGCTCGGTCAGCTCGAGCTGGTCGATGCGGCGCCCGTCCATCCGGACCACCGTCGCCTGCCAGCGCCCCGGCGTGTCCGACAGCCCGTCGGAGTCCAGCGACGTCAGCTCCACGGTCTCGCCGGCCGTCGGGATGTGGCCGAGCTCGCGCAGCACCAGCCCGCCGATCGTCTCGTAGGGCCCCTCGGGCCCGCGATAGCCGGTGGCGGTGGCGACCTCGTCGATGCGCAGCAGGCCCGCCACCCGCCAGCCGCGACCGGCCGCCATCACGTCCGGGGTCGCGTCGTCGTGCTCGTCGCGGACGTCGCCGACGATCTCCTCGATCAGGTCCTCGAGGGTGACCATCCCGGCGGTGCCGCCGTACTCGTCGACGACCATCGCGGTCTGCAGGTCGCTGGTGCGGATCAGCGACATCACCGCGTCGCCGTCCAGCGTCGACGGCACCACCGGAACCGGCCGGGCCAGCGCGGTCAGCGGCGTGTGCGCGCGGTCGGCCGACGGGACCGCGAACACCTGTTTGACGTGCACGATGCCGACGGTTTCGTCGAGGTCGCCGTCGACGATGGGGAAGCGGGAGAATCCGGACTCGGCGGCCGCCGCAGTCAGGTCGGCGACGCTGTCGCCGCTCTGCAGGGCCACGATCTTCGACCTCGGCGTCATCAGCTCCTCGGCGGTGCGCGTGCCGAACTGCAACGATCGCCGCACCAGCGAGGCGGTGGCCGCGTCCAGGGCGCCGCTGCGCGCCGAGGTGCGCACCAGCGACAGCAGCTCCTGCGGCGAGCGCGCCGACCGCAGGTCCTCGGCCGGTTCGATGCCCAGCTTGCGGACGATCCAGTTTGCCGCGCCGTTGGTCAACCGGATGGCGGGGGTGAGCAGCAGTGAGAACAGCAGCTGCACGCTCACGACGGCGCGCGCGGTCGCCAGCGGGCGGGCCACCGCGAGGTATTTGGGGACCAGCTCGCCGAACACCATCGACACCGACGTCACGACCACCATCACCAAAAACGCCATGATCGCGTCGCCCGCCGGATCGGACACCCCGAGCGCGTCCAGCCACGGGTGCGGCAGGTCGGCGAGCATGGGCTCGGTCAGGTAGCCGGTCGCCAGCGTCGTGATGGAGATGCCGAGCTGGGCACCCGAGAGCTGGAACGACAGCTTGTTCTGGGCGCGCTGGATGAACCGGTCGCGGCGCGCCCCGGCGCGGGCGTTGGCTTCGACGGTGCTGCGGTCCAGCGCGGTCAGGGAGAACTCGGCCGCGACGAAGACCGCGTTGGCGATGATCAGCACGGCGATGGCCAGCACGCCGACCAGGCTGGCGGTGAGGTTCACGGTGTTCCCGGTGTCCCCGGGAACGTCGCGGGCGGCGGCTTCACCCGCGGGTAAGCGGCCTTGAGGCGTGCCTGCGGCACGTCATCCCCTTCGCTCGATGCCGCGCGGCGGTTTGCTGCGGGCGGGAATCACAGGAATTGCCATGGTAGCGAACGTCCCGCCCCGCCCGGGTCACCAGCCCTGGGGCAGCGGATGGCCCTCGGCGAACCCCGCGGCCGACTGCACGCCGACGACGGCCCGCTGGTGCAGTTCGGCCAGGTTGGCGGCGCCGACATAGGTGCAGGTGCTGCGGACGCCCGCGGTGATGTGGTCGATCAGGTCCTCGACGCCGCCGCGGGCGGGGTCCAGCCCCATCCGCGACGTCGAGATGCCTTCCTCGAACAACGCCTTGCGGGCCCGTTCGAAGGCCGTGTCGGCGCCGCTGCGGGCGACGACGGCCCGCTTGGACGCCATCCCGTAGCTCTCCTTGTACGGCTGGTTGTCGCGGTCCCGCATCAGGTCGCCGGGCGATTCGTAGGTGCCGGCGAACCACGAGCCGATCATGACGTTGGACGCGCCGGCGGCCAGCGCCAGCGCCACGTCGCGCGGGTGGCGGATCCCGCCGTCGGCCCACACGCGGCCGCCCAGTGCCCTGGCGGCGGCGGCGCATTCGACGACCGCGGAGAACTGCGGGCGGCCCACCCCGGTCATCATCCGGGTGGTGCACATCGCGCCGGGCCCGACACCGACCTTGACGATGCCCGCCCCCGCCTCGAGCAGGTCCCGGGTACCCTCCGCCGACACCACGTTGCCCGCCACCAGCGGCAGGTCCAGGTCCAGTTCGGAGACCACCTCGGCGACCGCCGCGACCGCCTCCAGCGTCTTGACCTGATGCCCGTGCGCGGTGTCGATGACCAGCACGTCGACGCCGGCCTCGGCCAGCGAGCGGGCCCGGGCCCCGACGTCGCCGTTGATGCCGACGGCGGCGCCGATGCGCAGCCGCCCGCGCGCGTCGGTGGCCGGGGTGTAGAGCCCGGCGCGGATCGCGCCGGTGCGGGTCAGCACTCCGGCCAGCGTGCCGTCCGCATTCGTCACCACGGCGACCCCGATCGGGGCGTGCTCGAGCAGGTCGAAGACCTTGCGCATGTCGGTGCCGACCGGTGCGGCGACGAAGTCGCTGACGGCGACGTCACGCACGCGGGCGAAGCGGTCCACGCCCACGCAGGACGCTTCGCTGACCACGCCGATGGGGCGGCCCTCGAAGACCACGACCGCGACCCCGTGGGCGCGCTTGTGGATCAGCGCGACCGCGTCGGACACCGAATCGTCGGACTCGAGCACGACCGGCGTGTCCAGCACCAGGTCGCGGCTCTTGACGAACTCCACGGTCTGCTGCGCCGCCGGGATCGGCAGGTCCTGCGGCAGGATCACGAGGCCGCCGCGCCGCGCGACCGTCTCGGCCATGCGCCGCCCGGCGACCGCGGTCATGTTGGCGACCACGACGGGGATGGTGGTGCCCGAGCCGTCGTCGGTGGACAGGTCGACGTCGAAGCGCGACGCGACCTCCGAGCGGTTCGGCACGATGAAGACGTCGTCGTAGGTCAGGTCATACCCGGGTCGATGCCCGTCCAGAAACCTCATCGTCGCCCCACTTCACCGTCGCCCCACTTCGTCACGCGATCCGTCCGGCCCGGTACGGGCTAGGCGGGTACCTCGGTGCGGTCGCCGCTCCACAGTGTGTGGAACTTGCCCGGCTCGTCGATCCGCCCGTAGGTGTGGGCGCCGAAGAAGTCGCGCAGACCCTGGGTCAGCGCGGCCGGCAGCCGCTCGGCGCGCAGCGCGTCGTAGTACGACAGCGCCGACGCGAAGCCCGGAATCGGGATACCCAGCCGGGTGGCGCTCACCACGACGCGGCGCCACCCGTCGATTGCCGCTTCGATCGCGCTGCGGAAGTAGGGGGCCACGATCAGGGTGGGCAGGTCGGGCTCGGCGTCGAACGCCTCCTTGATGCGGTTGAGGAACTTCGCCCGGATGATGCAGCCGCCGCGCCAGATGGTCGCCAGGTCGCCGGGGGCGATGTCCCAGTCGTATTCGGTGCTGCCGGCCTGGATCTGGTTGAAGCCCTGCGCGTAGGCGATGATCTTCGACGCGTACAGGGCCTGCCGGATGTCTTCGACGAATTGCTCTGCATCGGACGGCTTTGCGCCCAGCTCGCCGGAGGCCAGCCCGATGGTGGCCGTGCGCTGGGTCACCGAACCCGACAGCGCCCGGGCGAACACGGCCTCGGCGATGCCGGTGACCGGGACCCCGAGATCCAGCGCCGACTTCACCGTCCAGCGTCCGGTGCCCTTCTGCTCGGCCTCGTCCAGGATGACGTCGACGAGCGGCTTGCCGGTCTTGGCGTCCGTCTGGCGCAACACCTGCGCGGTGATCTCGACCAGGTAACTGTCCAGCTCGCCGGAGTTCCACTCGTCGAACACGTCGGCGATCTGAGCGGCGTTCTTGCCGAGCCCGTCGCGCAGCAGCTGGTAGGCCTCGCCGATCAGCTGCATGTCGGAGTACTCGATGCCGTTGTGCACCATCTTGACGAAGTGACCGGCGCCGTCGGGGCCGATGTGGGTGCAGCACGGGACGCCGTCGACGTGCGCGGAGATCTCCTCGAGCAGCGGGCCCAGGGATTTGTACGACTCGGCCGGACCGCCCGGCATGATCGACGGACCGTTGAGCGCGCCCTCCTCGCCGCCGGAGATGCCGGCGCCGACGAAGTGCAGGCCGCGCTCCCGCATCGCCTTCTCGCGGCGGATGGTGTCGGTGTAGAGGGCGTTGCCCCCGTCGATGATGATGTCGCCGTGCTCCATGGCGTCGGCGAGCTCGTTGATGACCGCGTCGGTCGCCTCGCCGGCCTTGACCATGATGAGCACCCGGCGTGGCTTCTCCAGCGCGTCCAGGAATTCCGGGATGGTCTGGCAGCGCACGAATTCGCCGTCGCCGCCGTGCTCGGCGAGCAGCGCGTCGGTCTTGGCGACCGACCGGTTGTGCAGCGCCACCGTGTAGCCGTGACGGGCGAAGTTGCGCGCGATGTTCGAGCCCATCACGGCAAGGCCGGTGACGCCGATCTGCGCGGTACCGGTCGTGGAATTCGGATTGGCATCCGACGAACTCATGTCTTCGCGCCTCTCAGTTTGGAGAACTTCTGTTGCAAGCCTTTCCGACACACTGTGGCACAGCGGCGTATCGGCGCTCCGGGGAGTTTCGGTTTGGCCGCCCGCTACAGATCGAACAGTCGCCGCAGTTCGGTGAGCCACGGCACGGCCAGGGCGACGGTGGGAACCACCAGGATGGCGGCCGCGGCCAGGTAGGCGACCGCCGACAAGGTCAGGCTGTTGCCGCGCCCCGCCAGCCGGCGCACCCGCACCACCGTGCTCGGCCCGCCGACGGCCAGCGCGCCCGAGGGCGCCCGCCCCGACGCGCAGGCGACAAGCGCCCGGGCCAGGGGAGCGCGCCCGGCGGCGCGCACCGCGGCGTCGTCGGCCAGCAGTTCGACGAGCAGCGCCACCGCGCGCAGCGCGCTGGAGCTCCGCACGAGCCGGGGAAAGGCGGCGTGCACGGCGGTGAACGCCTCGAGCACCAGATCGTGGCGGGCCCGAAGGTGCGCCCGCTCGTGGGTGAGCACGGCCGCGACCTCGTCACCGGTGAGCGCGGTCAGCGCCCCTTCGCTGACGACCACGCGGCTGCGCACTCCGGGCAGGCAGTAGGCCAGCGGCTGCGCCACCCCCAGCACGCGCAGGTCGCGGGTCCGCGCGCACGGCTGGACGCGGGCGGCGTCGTGGTCGACCCCGACGAGGTCGACCACCATCCGGTGGTGCGCCCGCCGGCGCCGGTTGGGGATCACGACGCGCACCACGGCGACCGTCAACCGGGCACCCACCAGCACGGTCAGCGCGAAGGCGGCGATGCACGCCGTCCACAGCGGCCAGCCCAGCGTGCCCTCGGCTGCGACGACGCCGGCCGTGGGCCGCCCGTCGGGACCGGGCATGAGCAGCCGGCTGGCGATCGCGATGCCCGCACTGAAGGTGGAGAGGACCGCGGCCAGGGCGATGGCCTGCCACAACACCATCGCCGCCCGCGGGGCGCGCAACGGCCACGTCGCGCGTGCCAGGACGGCGGGCGCCGGACCGACCAGCAGCACCGCGAGCAGAGTGAAGGCCAGCGCGGACACGCTGCCAGTCTCCCTCAGGCCTCCGCTGGCACGCCAGCAGGTGGCGCGGGGCGTTGGTTTGCTTGCAATTCGGCGAGCGCACGCCGCAGGGCCTGCGCCTCGTCCGCGCCGACACGCTCGACGAAATGCACGAGCGCCGCCTGCCGGCCCCCGGAGTCCTCGGCCTGCGCCAGCGCGTCGACCATCAGCCCGGCGACCAGTTCGTCGCGGCCGTGCACGGCCGCGTACCGGTGGGCCCGGTCATCGCGGATCTGCGACACCAGGTTCTTCTTTGCCAGCCGCTGCAGCACGGTCATCACCGTCGTGTACGCGAGGTCGCGGCGCGCCGACAGCGCCTCATGGACCTGGCGCACGGTCTGGGGTTCCGGCGCGGACCACAAGTGGTCCATCACGGCGCGCTCCAGTTCTCCCAACCTGGTCAGCTTGGCCATAGTCTGCTCATCTCCTCAAGAGTAAGGACAAGCGTACCCCGGCGTACTACCGGCCGTCGTACCGAAAGCCGGCCGCGTCGCCCGCCGGGCTTGCGAATTTAGGGCAGCCTTGCCTATGCTAGCCCGTGATCGAGCGACAACGGACCGTGACGGAGTCCTGAGGGCTGCAGTGACCCCCGGTCCACTCGATCGGCGAGCCCCGTGCCCTGCGCACGGGGCTCGCCCGTTTCCGGGACGGGATCCGGCGCCGGCCGCCGCGCGCGCCGATGGTGTGGACACCATGGTGTAGACACAAGGACGTGCAACCGCCAGACACGGTCACCCCCGGCAACATCCCGGACTTCACCGCGCCGTTCGACACCGAATTGGGCCTGCGCTACACCGAACTCGGCCCGGACGGCGTCCGGGCGCAACTCGAGGTCACGCCGAAGCTGCTGCAGCCGATGGGTCTCGTGCACGGCGGCGTCTACTGCTCGATGGTCGAGAGCATGGCCAGTGTGGCGGCCTACACCTGGCTCGCCACCCAGGGCGGCGGGAATGTCGTCGGCGTCAACAACAACACCGATTTCCTGCGTTCCATCGGGTCGGGAACCGTGTACGGCCGGGCCGAGCCGATCCACCGCGGCCGCCGCCAGCAGCTGTGGCTGGTCACGATCACCGACGCCACCGACCGGGTCGTGGCGCGGGGCCAGGTGCGGCTGCAGAACCTCCAGACGGCGGCGGACACGGGCTGAACGGCGCCCCGGGGTGTCGGCGGCCCGGGGTGTCGGCGGCCCCGGCACCGCGGCGTGGCAGGATCACCAGACATGCGCCTGACGCCACACGAGCAGGACCGCCTGTTGGTGTCCTACGCCGCCGAGCTCGCCCGGCGCCGCCGTTCCCGGGGGTTGCGGCTCAATCATCCCGAGTCGGTTGCGATCATCAGCGACCACATCCTCGAGGGCGCCCGTGACGGCCGCACGGTGGCCGAGCTGATGGCCAGCGGCTGCCAGGTCCTGACCCGCGATGACGTGATGGAGGGAGTGCCCGAGATGCTCGCCGACGTGCAGGTGGAAGCGACGTTCCCGGACGGCACCAAACTGGTCACCGTCCACCACCCGATCGCATGATTCCCGGCGAAATCCTCTACGGCAGCGGCGACATCGAGATCAACGAGGGCGCCCCGCGCCTCGAGATGGAGATCGTCAACACCGGTGACCGTCCGATACAGGTCGGCAGTCACGTTCACATTCCGCAGGCCAACAGGGCGTTGTCCTTCGACCGCGAGGCGGCCCACGGCTATCGGCTGGACGTCCCGGCCGCGACCGCCGTGCGCTTCGAACCCGGTGTGCCCCAGCAGGTGCGCCTGGTCCCGCTGCGCGGACGGCGCCAGGTGCACGGGCTGACACTGAATCCCCCCGGAAGGCTGGACGACTGATGGCGCCACTGTCCCGTGACCGCTACGCCCTGGTGTACGGGCCCACCACCGGCGACCGGGTCCGGCTCGCCGACACCGATTTGCTGGTCGAGATCACCGAGGACCGCAGCGGCGGGCCGGGTCTGGCCGGCGACGAGGCGGTGTTCGGCGGCGGCAAGGTGCTGCGCGAGTCGATGGGCCAGGGGCGCGCCACCCGGGCCGAGGGCGCGCCCGACACCGTGATCACCGGCGCGATCGTCCTCGATTACTGGGGAATCATCAAGGCCGACATCGGGATTCGCGACGGCCGCATCACCGCGCTGGGCAAGGCCGGCAACCCCGACATCATGTCGGGGGTGCACCCGGACCTGGTGGTCGGGCCGTCCACCGAGGTCATCGGGGGCAACGGCCTGATCGTGACCGCGGGGGCGATCGACAGCCACGTGCATCTGATCTGCCCGCAACTCATGCCCGAGGCGATCGGCGCCGGCGTCACCACCATCGTCGGGGGTGGCACGGGGCCCGCCGAGGGCAGCAAGGCCACGACCGTCACCCCGGGCGCCTGGCACCTGGGCCGCATGCTGGAAGCGCTGGACGGCTGGCCGGTCAACTTCGCGCTGCTGGGCAAGGGCAACACCGTCAGCGCCGAGGGCTTGTGGGAGCAATTGCGCGGCGGCGCTTCGGGTTTCAAACTACACGAGGACTGGGGATCGACCCCGGCGGCCATCGACGCCTGCCTGACGGTCGCCGACGCCGCCGGTGTGCAGGTGGCGCTGCACACCGACACGCTCAACGAGATGGGGTTCGTCGAGGACACCCTGGCCGCGATCGCCGGCCGCTCGATCCACACCTACCACACCGAGGGCGCCGGCGGTGGCCATGCGCCCGACATCATCAGGGTCGCCGGCCAACCCAATGTGCTGCCCAGCTCCACCAACCCGACCCGCCCGTACACGGTGAACACCCTCGACGAGCACCTGGACATGCTGATGGTCTGCCATCATCTGAACCCCGCGGTGCCCGGGGATCTGGCGTTCGCCGAAAGCCGGATCCGGCCGTCGACGATGGCGGCCGAAGACGTACTGCACGACATGGGCGCCATCTCGATCATGGGCAGCGACTCGCAGGCCATGGGCCGCATCGGCGAGACGGTGATGCGGACCTGGCAGACCGCGCACGTGATGAAGCGCCGCCGCGGCGCGCTGCCCGGGGACCCCTCGGGCAGTCAAGCCGCCGACAACAACCGGGCGCGCCGCTACGTCGCGAAGTACACCATCTGCCCGGCGGTCGCCCACGGCCTCGACCACGAGATCGGTTCGGTGGAGCCGGGCAAGCTCGCCGACCTGGTGTTGTGGGAGCCGGCGTTCTTCGGGGTGCGCCCGCACATGGTCATCAAGGGCGGCATGATCGCCTGGGCGGCGATGGGCGACGCGAACGCCTCCATCCCCACCCCGCAGCCCGTGTTGCCGCGGCCGATGTTCGGCGCCGCCCCGTCCACCACGAAGGCGACCTCCGTGCATTTCGTCGCGCCCCAGGCCATCGACGCGGGCCTGGCGGACAGGCTCGCGGTCGGCAGGCCGCTGGTGCCGGTCAGGGATGTGCGCGCCGTGGGCAAGGCGCAGCTGCCGCTCAACGACGCCCTGCCCGACATCAAAGTCGACCCCGACACCTTCACCGTGCGCATCGACGGCGAGGTCTGGCCGGAACAACCTCCGGCCGAACTGCCGATGGCACAACGTTATTTCCTGTTCTGACACCCGCGACCGTTCGGCTCAGCTACTACCACGGCCGCGACGGGGCCATCGTCGGCTCGCTGATCTCCACCCATCCGCTCGACCGGCTCATCGGGCCGGCGCAGCCGCCGATCCCGCAGCGCTGAGCCCCCGGGCGTCGACAGCGGTGGCACCGGGGCGTGGCAGGATCGACGAATATGTCCACCCTCCTCATGCCGAGCCCGCGGGCGCGGCCGCCGTCGACCGATGCCGCGGGAACGACCGTCGCCCGATGATGTCCCTCGCGGTGCTACTGACCCTGGCGGACTCGCGGCTGCCCACCGGCGCGCACGTACACTCCGGCGGCGTCGAAGAGGCCGTCACCAGCGGCCTGGTGACCAACATGGAGACGCTGGAAGCCTTCCTGCGCAGGAGGATTCGCAGCCACGGGCTGGTCGCCGCATCGATCGCGGCGGCGGTGCACCGCGGCGAGCTCACCCCGGACGACGCCGACCGGGAGGCCGACGCGCGCACCCCGTCCCCGGCGGCGCGCCGGGCCTCGCGCAGCCAGGGCCGGGGGCTGACCCGGCTGGCGCGACGGGTCTGGGCGGACGCGGACTGGGACGCCATCGGCTCCCACCCGCACCTCGCCGTGGCGGCGGGCCGGGTCGGTGCCGCCGGCGGGCTGAGCCCCGAGCAGGGCGCGGTGAGCGTCGTCTACACCACGATGACCGGCTCCGCGACGGCCGCGCAGCGGCTGCTGGCGCTGGACCCGGCCGACGTGGCGGCGTGCACGTTCCGGCTCGCGGAGCTGTGCGAGCACACCGCCGCCGAAGCGACCAAGGGACTGGCCGACCTGTCCGACCCGCTGCTCGACACGCTCGCAGAGCGGCACGCCGAACGCGAGCGGCCTTTGTTCGCATCCTGAAAGGCTCTACATGACAACGCATTCTCACACCCACACCCACGCCCCCATCGACCGGCCCCGGCGCGTCCGCGGACCCGGTGAGCCGCTGCGCATCGGGATCGGGGGACCGGTCGGCTCGGGTAAGACGGCGCTGGTTGCCGCGCTGTGCCGGCAGTTGCGCGACGAGCTGTCGCTGGCGGTGGTGACCAACGACATCTACACCACCGAGGACGCCGACTTCCTGCGCAGGCACGCGGTGCTGCCGGACGACCGGATCGCGGCCGTGCAGACCGGCGGCTGCCCGCACACCGCGATCCGCGACGACATCACCGCGAACCTCGATGCGATCGACGACCTGGTCGCCGCCCACGACGCGCTGGACCTGATCCTGGTCGAGTCCGGCGGCGACAACCTCACCGCCACGTTCTCGTCGGGACTGGTCGACGTGCAGATCTTCGTCGTCGACGTGGCCGGCGGCGACAAGGTGCCCCGCAAGGGTGGGCCGGGGGTGACCTTCTCGGACCTGTTGGTGGTCAACAAAACCGACCTGGCACCGCTGGTGGGCGCCAGCCTGCAGGTGATGGCCCGCGACGCCGACGCGGTGCGCGAGGGCCGTCCGACGGTGTTGCAGTCCCTGACCGAGGACCCGGCCGCGACCGGGGTGCTGGCGTGGGTCCGGACGCAACTGCGCGAGGCGGCCCGCCGCTGATGCGTTCCGAGCTCCTGCTGGTCGCCGCCCCGAACCGGTTGCCGCGCATCGAATGCCGGGGCGGCGGTGTGACCGCCCGCTGCACCAGACCGGACACGGTGCACCTGGTTTCCACAGCCGCGACCCCGCTGGGCGGCGACGCCATCGACATTCGCGTGGTCGTCGAGCCGGGAGCCCGGCTGAAAATCCGCAGCGCCGCGGCCACCGTCGCGCTGCCGGGACCGGCGACCCCGACCTCACACGCACGGTGGGCCATGGAGGTGGCCGGTGACCTGGACGTCGACGTCGAGCCGACGGTCGTCGCCGCCACTGCGCGTCACCTGTCCGGCATCTCGTTGCGGCTGCACGACGAGGCATCGATCCGGCTGCGTGAGCGGGTCCAGATCGGCAGATTCGGTGAGCGGGAAGGGTTCTGGTCGGGGGCGCTGTGCGCCGACCGCAACGACCGGCCGTTGACGCGACACCGGGTGGAGTTGGGCGCCGGATCCCTGGCCGACGACGCGCTGTGCGCCCCGCGCGCCAACGTCAGCGAATTGCGTTATCCGGCAATCGCTTCCGCTGCGCCAGCCGACTCCCGCACGACGGTGCTGGCCTTGGCCGACGGCGGGACGCTGAGCACCTGGCAGGGCGACCGGCTGTCCTGCTAGCCGGTCCCCGCCCGGTGCGTCGCTCAGCGTGCGGGAATGGCGTCGTTGTATGGGGCGTCGCTGTTCTGGTCGGCCCGGGTGAGCACCAGGTACACGGCGCCGAGCCCGACGACGGCCACCGACAGAATCGCGATGATGTAGTCGTCATACCAGGGCTTGTAGGGCTCCCGGGGCCAGGCGAGGTTGACGATGGCCGCGACACCGTGGATCAGCGCACCGATGTTGACGGGTAGTCCCCAGCGGCCCAGCTTGTACTTCCCGGGCGCGCAGGTCCCGAACAGATTGGTCGAGGACCGTATCCCCATCGGACCGACGTCGTCGGGGCTAACCGGGGCTAACCGCGAGGGCGAAGGAATCGGCCCGGCTCAGCCCGCGGCAAGCCCCCGGCTTACTGTCGGCTAACTGGCGACCCGGGTGTTTTCCGAGCGGTGCGCCTCGGCTGCCAGTTCGGCCAGCTGTTCGAGCCGCGTGCGCGCAAAGGCCTGCTGCTCGGTGATGGTCAGCTGGCCGCGCCGGTTACTCAGGAAGGTCACCGCCCACGACACCAGCGTGGTGAACTGATTCTTGAAACCGACCAGGTACACCAGGTGCAGCGCCAGCCAGGCCAGCCAGGCGATGAATCCGCTGAACTCGAGCGGGCCGACCTTGGCCACCGCGGAGAATCGGGACACCGTGGCCATCGAACCCTTGTCGAAGTACTGGAAGGGCTCCCGCTGCGCCGGGTCGGCCCCGCCCAGTTCGGCCTTGATCGTGCGGGCGACGTACTTGGCGCCTTGGATCGCGCCCTGCGCCACGCCCGGCACGCCCTCGACGGCGGCCATGTCGCCGATGACGAACACGTTCGGGTGTCCGGGAATGGACAGGTCGGGCAGCACCTTGACCCGGCCGGCGCGATCCAGTTCGACCGCCGACTGCTCGGCGAGGTCCCTGCCGAGCCCGCTGGCCGAGACCCCGGCCGACCAGACTTTGCACTGGGACTCGATGCGCCGGACGGTGCCGTCGGCGTCCTTGACCGTGATGCCGTTGCGGTCCACGTCGGTGACCATCGCACCCAGCTGGATCTCCACGCCCATCTTTTCCAGCCGCGCGGCCGCCCGCCGTCCCAGCTTGTCCCCGAACGGCGGCAGCACCGCGGGGGCGGCGTCGAGCAGAATCACCCGGGCCTTGGTCGAGTCGATGTGCCGGAACGCGCCCTTCAACGTGTGTTCGGCCAATTCGGCGATCTGACCGGCCATTTCGACGCCGGTGGGACCGGCCCCGACGACGGTGAACGTGAGCAGCTTCTTGCGGCGCTCCGGATCCCGGGAACGCTCGGCCTGTTCGAAGGCGCTCAGAATGCGCCCGCGCAGCTCCAAAGCGTCGTCGATCGACTTCATGCCGGGCGCGAACTCGGCGAAGTGGTCGTTGCCGAAGTAGGACTGGCCCGCGCCGGCGGCGACGATGAGGCTGTCGTAGGGGGTTTCGTAGGTGTGGCCCAGCAAGTCGGAGACGACCCGTTTGTTGGCCAGATCGATGTGGGTGACGTTGCCCAGCAGCACCTGCAGGTTGTGCTGGTCGCGCAGCACCACCCGGGTGGCCGGGGCGATCTCTCCTTCCGAGATGATCCCCGTGGCCACCTGGTACAGCAACGGCTGGAACAGGTGATGGCTTGTGCGGGCGATCATCTTGATGTCGACGTCGGCTCGCTTCAGCTTCTTTGCCGCGTTGAGTCCGCCGAATCCCGATCCGATGATGACGACTCGGTGCCGACGATTGGCTCCAGCTGTACCTTCTGGCTGGGGGCTCATATGTATCCGCTGCTCCTGAGGGGCTCCTTGACGCGCAATTCCGGTTCGCTGAACACGGTAGTCACAGGAGTACCCCCAAACCCAAACCGCAAGCGTGTGCGATCAACCACACGAAGCGCATTTCCTCAGGTTACGGGACGTGATACTCGTCATGCCGGGCGCCGGCGGCGCGACCGTTCCGGCAGGCCCTCTACAGGCAGGACCTCTACAGGCCCAAGATCGGGCGCAGCGCCTCGCCGGCCGCGGCGATCACGCCGGGTGAGCAGAACGGCATGTTGATGATCAGGCTGTCGATGCCCGCGTCGAGCACGTTCGTCTTGAGTTGCTCGGCGACCGATTCGGCACCGCCGACCACCATCCGCCGGCTCATCTCCGGGGGAATCTGGTCGGGTTTGGCATTCTTGTCGACGAGCGCCGTGACCAGCGTGCTGGTTTCCAGCGTGGCGGGGTCGCGCCCGATCTCCTCGCACCGCTGGCGCACCACCTGCACCTTGCGCGGCAGCTCGTCGAACCCGGCGATCACGTTGAGGTGGTCGAAATGGCGCGCGGCCAACGGGATCGTCTTCTTCTCGCCGCTGCCGCCGATCATCAGCGGGATGTGGTCGCGATAGCGGGGATTGGCCAGCGCCTCGGTGGCGCGATACCAGGTGCCCGAGAAGGTCGGTCGCTCGCCCTTGAGCATCGGCAGGATGATCTGCAGCGCCTCGTCGAGCCGGTCGAACCTGTCGGTGAAGGTGCCGAACTCGAAGCCCAGCTGGTCATGCTCGAGTTCGAACCAGCCGGTGCCGATGCCCAGGATGGCCCGGCCCCGGCTCACCACGTCCAGCGTGGTGATGGTCTTGGCCAGCAGGGTGGGATTGCGGTAGGTGTTGCCGGTCACCAGGGTGCCCAGTTGCACGCGCTCGGTGGCGGTGGCCAGCGCCCCCAGGGCGGTGTAGGCCTCCAGCATCGGCTGGTCGGGCGAGCCCAGCATGGGCAGTTGGTAGAAGTGGTCCATCACGAACACTGAGTCGAAGCCGGCCGATTCGGCCTCGCGGGCCTGGGCGATCACGGTGGGAAAGAGCTGATCCACCCCGGTGCCGTAGGAGAAGTTGGGAATCTGCAGACCCAGTCGTATAGCCACGCCAGTTACCGTAGCGATCTACCCGCGGTGGGGAGACCGGCGGGTCGCACCAACCCCAACGGGCTCAGACGAACTGGGTCAACGCGCCGTGACTCACGTGCAGGGTCTGGCCGGTGATGTGGCGGGCCGCCGGGGTGGTGAGGAACAACGCCAGGCGACCGAACTCCGCCGCGACCGGCGGGGGCGTGCGCGACAGGCCGTCGTAACCGGCCTGGGCGCTGCGCCCGCACGCGACGGCGTTGACCGTGATGCCGCGCGTGCCGAAGATGCCGGCCTGCCCGGCGACCCAGCTCGACAGCGCGGCCTTGATCGCGGCGTCGATGCTGCCGGCCGGGGGGTTCTCCGTCACCATGCCGACGATGGAGCCGCCGGAGCGCAGGTGGTCGCCGACGGCCTGCACGGTCAGCACCGCCGACAGCACCGTCGCGTCGAGGGCGGCGCGCCACGCGTGCGCGGTGTCGGCGATCGAATAGGTGCGCGGGTCGGCGGCGTCGTAGGACGGCACGGGCACGTTGACGATGGTGTCCAGGTGCTGGGGGAAGAGCCCGCGGGCCTCGTCGAGGCTGGCGGGGTCGGTGGTGTCGCAGACGATCGCGTCCACGTCGAGTTCCTTGGCGGCGATCTCGACGTCGCTGCGGCGTGCGCCCACCAGCGTCACCTTGTGTCCGGCGTCGCGGAAACCCTCGGCGACTGTGCGCCCCAACTCGGTGTCCCCGCCGGTGACCAGCACGTCCACTGGCATGACCTCCTCGTGTTCACCGTCGAACCCAGATCCGGAGCCCGTGCCCGCAGCCCTGGTTCCGGCGCCTGAGATTCAGCCTATGTTACTGGACGGTAGCTAGCCAGTGAAATCCCCGACGCCGCGACGCGCGGGCAATTTCGGTAACTATGCGGCCATCACGGCAACCCCGCCCGGACGCGCGCCGCCGCTTTTGGTTCACCCGTACGTCCGGTCGGCTTCACGGCTTGTCTGGTGTCGGCGGCGCCGCTCGGATGCGGGGTGAGATCGGCCTCGGGTCCGTCGGCGACGCCGCCGGTCTCGAGTTCGCCGGTTCCTCGGAACCGGCGACGCAGCCGACCCGGGCCGCCACCGCCGACGCCTGCGCCGCGGCGGCCGCCACGCAGATACACACGGTCGCCAACGCGGGACTGCTGGCCGGCGCCGCGAGAAACTTCGCCGCGAACACGCTGGTGCCCGCCGGGTTACCAGGTGCTCCCACCAAGAGCAGCCCGCTGAACCAGGATGAGCCGAGCCGCCTTTCGGACTTGATACCCCCAGGGGTACCCTGGGAAACGTCGCGCCGCAGCACCGTTGTGGCCTGGTCCGACCGAGGAGCATCAATGGCACGAGTCGTCATCCTGGGCGCTGGTATCGCGGGACACACCGCCGCGCTGCACCTGCGTCGGTGGCTGCCCCGCAAGCACGAGGTCGTCGTGATTTCCCCCAACGCCGACTGGAACTGGATCCCGTCGAACATCTGGGTCGGCGTCGGCCGCATGGAAGCGGACAAGGTGCTGATTCCGCTGAAACCGATCTACGACCGCAAGGGCATCATCTTCCATCAGGCCCGCGCGACCGCGATCCGTCCCGAGGGGACGGGCGGCGAGGCGGCGCCGACGGTGGACTTCACCTATACCGACGCCGAGCGCAACGGCCAGACCGGCTCCGTGGTGTATCACTACCTGATCAACGCCACGGGCCCGCAGCTGAACTTCGCGGCCACGCCCGGCCTGGGCCCCGACGGGCACTCGTACTCCGTGTGCACGGCCGACCACGCGATCGAGGCGTCCGCGGCGTTGCACAAGGTCATGGCCAAGATGCGGGCCGGCGAGAAACAGCGCCTGGTCATCGGCGTGGGGCACGGCACCTGCACCTGCGAGGGAGCGGCGTTCGAATACGCCTTCAACGTCGAACACACGCTGCGGACGGCCGGTCTGCGCGACATGGCCGAGATTTTCTACCTCACCAACGAATACGAGCTCGGCGACTTCGGCGTCGACGGCATGCAGTTCGAGGAGCAGGGCTTTCTCCAGTCCAGCCGGATGTGGACCGAGTCGCTGTTCCGTGAGCGCGGCGTCAACGCCATCACCCAGGCGGCCGTGCACGAGGTGATGGAAGGCAAGCTGCGCTACGAACAGCTCGACGGCAAGGAGCACGACCTGGACTTCGACTTCGCGATGCTGCTGCCGCCGTTCAAGGGCGTTCCCCTCGCCGCCTACGACAATGCCGGCAACGACATCACGTCCAAGCTGTTCGCGCCGTCGGGGTTCCTCAAGGTCGACGCCGACTACTCGGGCAAGCCGTACGACGAGTGGTCCGCCGAGGACTGGCCCCACACCTACGAGTCCCCGGCGTACCGGAACATCTTCGCCCCGGGCATCGCGTTCGCACCGCCGCACCCGATCTCCCGGCCGCGCAAGAGCCCCAACGGCACGGTGATCACCCCGAGCCCGCCGCGCACCGGCATGCCGTCGGGGATCATGGCCAAGACGGTCGCCGAAACCATCCGGGACCGCATCAAGCACCCCGACGCCGCCGCCCACCGCGCCTCGATGGCGACCATGGGCGCGGCGTGCGTCGCCTCCGCCGGGTCCGGACTGCGCGAGGGGTCGGCCGCCGCGATGACGATGTTCCCGGTCGTCCCGGACCCGAAGAAGTACCCGCAGACCGGCCGCGACATCGCCGGCACGTCCGGCGAGCTCGGTCTGGCCGGGCACTGGATCAAATTGTTGCTGCACTACATGTTCATCTACAAGGCCAAGGCGAGGCCGTTCTGGTGGTTGATCCCCGAGTGAAAGGCGGTCCGATGACTTCCATGGACAGTGAGAGCGTCGACTCAGAGGTGAACGTACGGACCGCCGAACGGATCGCCGGTGCGCCGCTGCCCACCAGGTCGAAGCTGCGCATGCGGCAGAACCTGCTCGTGCAGTTCTGGCGTTTCACCAGCATCAATCTCAAGATGATGCGGATCATCTTCAGCGGTCACCACTGACCCGTCGCCGGCGTTGAGCCGGCTGCAGCTTCGCGCGGCGGTGCCGGTGCGCGGTCGGGACCAGCCCGACGGCGCGCCCGGCCTGACCGCTCGGGTCACCGTCGCGGCCGCCGCGGAATCGGGGCTGACCCCCTGGGAACGGGTGTGGTCCGGCGTCAAGGCCGACGAGGTGGCGCCATACCCGGCGCCGCAGCGACGTGCCGGGTGAGCGGGCCGGCGCGCTGGTCGGTTGTCGCATCGGCAACAGGCGAAAAGCCGCACCACATTGTCAGCAAGCCACACTTGCGTCACAGCCGTAACGCGGTAGGTTCGTCGCCATGGATCGGGAGGACCTGAACTCAACGCGTCGCGGGGGACTGTGGGCCACGCTGGCGATCGCGGCCGTGACCAGCGCCGTCACGATCGCGTTGCCGGCGACGTCGCACGCCGATCCGGAGCCCGTGCCCCCGGCCCCGGCCACCACCGCCGCGCCCGCACCCGCGCCGGGGGACCCCAATGC
>NZ_VMQU01000060.1 GCF_007714205.1 Mycobacterium helveticum
CCATGCCTGTCGAGGATCACCGTTTCGCGGGCATTCTTACGTGATGCACCGAGGGCGTTTCGCGGGCACTTCCCGTGTTGCTTGCCGGAGGGTTGCAGGAATGGTGGTGGGCGCGTGATTCTGGCTAAGTCGCGGCCGTTTCGGCGGCCGCACTTCATCGAGGGACGGCTGTGCACCTGCATTCGCAGCGCGTCCAGCTAGTCGCGGCCGTTTCGGCGGCCGCACTTCATCGAGGGATCCACACCTCGGCGTCGCCACCAGTCAGCAGTGGGTCGCGGCCGTTTCGGCGGCCGCACTTCATCGAGGGCTCCAACTGGCTCACCGGGGGTGAGTACATAGTGGGTCGCGGCCGTTTCGGCGGCCGCACTTCATCGAGGGGAGCTGTACACGTTGCGGCCGCGTTCCCACCACGCGTCGCGGCCGTTTCGGCGGCCGCACTTCATCGAGGGTCGGTGTAGAGGAGACCGCGGTTGACGATCGAAGGTCGCGGCCGTTTCGGCGGCCGCACTTCATCGAGGGTCGACAGACGCCCTCTTTGACATGATTGCGCGGGTGTCGCGGCCGTTTCGGCGGCCGCACTTCATCGAGGGTCGATCCATTCTTGCGCCCAGGCGGTTATGCGGTCGTCGCGGCCGTTTCGGCGGCCGCACTTCATCGAGGGAAGGTCAGGCGCCGGCATCGATCACAGCGCCCGGTAGGTCGCGGCCGTTTCGGCGGCCGCACTTCATCGAGGGCGCATGGCTAAGGCTGCGCGCGGCCAGGAAACCGAAAGTCGCGGCCGTTTCGGCGGCCGCACTTCATCGAGGGACGCCGCCGTCGTGGGCGACGAGCACCGACATTGCCGTCGCGGCCGTTTCGGCGGCCGCACTTCATCGAGGGATCGAGCCGCTGCGCGATGCTGACTCGGCGTGCTGGAGTCGCGGCCGTTTCGGCGGCCGCACTTCATCGAGGGCGGGGACACCGGGACGCCCCCAAGTGCGGCGATGGGTCGCGGCCGTTTCGGCGGCCGCACTTCATCGAGGGTCGAAGTCGGGCGGGAGATCCCAGCGGCGCTGCGGGTCGCGGCCGTTTCGGCGGCCGCACTTCATCGAGGGGTGACGGCAATCCGCCTGGCCGGGGGCATCGCCGGAGTCGCGGCCGTTTCGGCGGCCGCACTTCATCGAGGGACGACGAACTCGTTCACGTTCACGCTGACCTACCAGCGGTCGCGGCCGTTTCGGCGGCCGCACTTCATCGAGGGCGAGCTTCCGCTTGGTCGTGATCCCCTCGGCCACGCGTCGCGGCCGTTTCGGCGGCCGCACTTCATCGAGGGCGGAATAGATTTTACTGTTCTCTACTCGGTCATCCGGTCGCGGCCGTTTCGGCGGCCGCACTTCATCGAGGGCGCTTCTTCACGGCGCGGTAGGCGTCGAGGTCGGCGTGTCGCGGCCGTTTCGGCGGCCGCACTTCATCGAGGGTTCACGGGGCTGCTTGAGCCGCTGGAAATGGTGCTGCTGTCGCGGCCGTTTCGGCGGCCGCACTTCATCGAGGGTTCGCAGACGGCAGACGGGTGCTGTTCTTCGACCCAGGTCGCGGCCGTTTCGGCGGCCGCACTTCATCGAGGGTCCGATTCCGTTCGTTGTCAAGCCTGTCCGCAGAAGTCGCGGCCGTTTCGGCGGCCGCACTTCATCGAGGGCCAGGATCGGACCCATGCTGACGCGGTAGTAGTGGGGTCGCGGCCGTTTCGGCGGCCGCACTTCATCGAGGGCCGGCCCTCCCATCCAATAGTCGCCGATGGTGGGGTCGCGGCCGTTTCGGCGGCCGCACTTCATCGAGGGTTCAGCTTCCTTGCTTTTGGGGAGCCGCGCTCCTGTCGCGGCCGTTTCGGCGGCCGCACTTCATCGAGGGGTCAAGTTCGACACCACCGAAATGTTGCGACTGGACGGTCGCGGCCGTTTCGGCGGCCGCACTTCATCGAGGGGTTCAGCAAGGCTTGGATGATCGCGGGAGTGGGTCGTGTCGCGGCCGTTTCGGCGGCCGCACTTCATCGAGGGGCCAGCCTGACCAAAGTTTGGAACTGAGCAACTTCCCAGTCGCGGCCGTTTCGGCGGCCGCACTTCATCGAGGGCGTTCATATGCGCCGCCAGTCACCGGCACATACGGTCGTCGCGGCCGTTTCGGCGGCCGCACTTCATCGAGGGCTGTCCCCGGAAAACAGTGTGCTGGTGCTGGATTTGGTCGCGGCCGTTTCGGCGGCCGCACTTCATCGAGGGTTGGGGGGGTCGACGCGCTCGGCGACGTTGATGGGTCGCGGCCGTTTCGGCGGCCGCACTTCATCGAGGGGGGCGCCACATCCGCGAGTGGCACCGGCATGACTACAGTCGCGGCCGTTTCGGCGGCCGCACTTCATCGAGGGACGCAATTGGGCTGGCCGGTCTTCCCGCTCCGGCGTCGCGGCCGTTTCGGCGGCCGCACTTCATCGAGGGACGACCACGTCGGCGCCGCTGGCGGCGTCGAAGGCGTCGCGGCCGTTTCGGCGGCCGCACTTCATCGAGGGACCAACCTCGTGGCGAAAGCCGTTGGCTTCCTCTAGTCGCGGCCGTTTCGGCGGCCGCACTTCATCGAGGGAACGGACACGCTCGTTACGGGCCCCGACCAGTCGGCGGTCGCGGCCGTTTCGGCGGCCGCACTTCATCGAGGGCTGGACTCATCCCATCCCCGGAACCTGTCCCCGCGTCGCCGCCGTTTCGGCGCCGCACGCACTTCATCGAGGGATTCGGACCCCAAGCGTGCTCGGTCAAGCCGATGCTGAACAGGGCCCAGCCTGGCGGAGCCGCGGTCGTCGGAGGGCATGCTCGTAGCGCTCCAAAACCAGCAGCCAACCGCAACGAACACACCCATCCTCACCAACGCACCTCGGCGGTCCGAGGCTGGGCTCACTGGACATCCGTGGTGACAAGTGGAACGCCGATAGCCCTGTCTAGTCGAATTCCGGTTTCTCGGTACGGGTCCGCTTGAGTTCGAAGAAGTACGGGTAGGACGCGAAGGTCACCGAGGCGTCCCACAGCCTGCCCGCCTCCTCGCCCCGAGGAATCTTCGAGAGCACCGGCCCGAAGAACGCCACACCGTTGACGTGGATGGTCGGCGTGCCGACGTCGTCGCCGACCGCGTCCATCCCGGCGTGGTGGCTCTTGCGCAGGGCGTCGTCGTAGGCGTCGCTGTCCGCGGCCTCGGCGAGCCCGGCCGGCAGGCCCGCGTCGGCGAGCGACGCCTTGATGACCTCGGGAAGGTCCTTGTTGTCCTCGTTGTGGATCCGGGTGCCCATGGCCGTGTACAGGCGGCCCAGGACGCCGGCACCGTGGGCCTGCTCGGCGGCGATCGCCACCCGAACCGGTCCCCACGCCTTCGACATCATCTCGCGGTACTTGTCGGACAGCTCTTCGCGGTTCTCGTTGAGGATCGCCAGGCTCATGACGTGGAAGTTCACGGTGATGTCGCGAACCTTCTCCGCCTCGAGGATCCAGCGGGAGGTGATCCATGCCCACGGGCACAGCGGGTCGAACCAGAAGTCGGCCTGGGATTTGACGGGGGCCTCGGCGGGCATGGCGCAGTCCTCTCCTCGAAAGCTGATGACGCTGACGGACACCGTCCAGCACAACCGTAGTGCCGTGGGTGTGTTCCCGTCCCCTGCTGCACGTAAGTTGGACGCGTGGCCCTTCCTAATCTCACGCGGGACCAGGCGGCCGAACGTGCCGCGTTGATCACCGTCGACAGCTACCAGATCAGCCTCGACCTCACCGACGGCTCCGGCGCGCCCGGCGACCGGACTTTCCGGTCCACCACCACCGTGGTGTTCGACGCGCTCGCCGGCGCCGACTCCGTCCTCGACATCGCCGCCGACACGATCCGCAGCGCCACCCTCAACGGTCGCGACCTCGACGTGTCGGGCTACGACGAGTCGACCGGCATCGCGCTGCGCGGGCTGTCCGAGCGCAACGTCGTCGTCGTCGACGCCGACTGCCGCTACTCCAACACTGGCGAGGGACTGCACCGGTTCGTCGACCCGGTGGACGACGAGACCTACCTGTATTCGCAATTCGAAACCGCCGATGCCAAGCGCATGTTCGCCTGCTTCGACCAGCCGGACCTCAAGGCCACCTTCGACCTGAAAGTAACCGCACCTAAGCACTGGAAGGTCGTCTCCAACGGTGCGACCGTGTCCGTCGCGGAGGCGGGCGGGGCCGGGGTGCACACCTTTGCCACCACACCGCGGATGAGCACCTATCTGGTCGCCCTGGTCGCGGGACCCTACGCCGCATGGAAAGACCGCTACACCGACGAACACGGCGAGATCCCGCTGGGTATCTACTGCCGCGCCTCGCTGGCGCCGTACATGGACGCCGAGCGGTTGTTCACCCAGACCAAGCAGGGATTCGGCTTCTACCACAAGAACTTCGGCATGCCGTACGCGTTCGGCAAGTATGACCAGCTGTTCGTGCCCGAATTCAATGCCGGCGCAATGGAAAACGCCGGCGCGGTGACGTTCCTCGAGGACTACGTCTTCCGCAGCAAGGTCACCCGGGCTTCCTACGAGCGGCGCGCCGAGACGGTGCTGCACGAGATGGCGCACATGTGGTTCGGCGACCTGGTCACCATGGCCTGGTGGGATGACCTGTGGCTCAACGAGTCGTTCGCGACGTTCGCGTCGGTGCTGTGCCAGGCCGAGGCGACCGAGTTCACCGAGGCCTGGACGACGTTCGCCACCGTCGAGAAGTCGTGGGCCTACCGCCAGGACCAGTTGCCCTCGACGCACCCGATCGCGGCCGAGATCCCCGATCTGGCCGCCGTGGAGGTGAACTTCGACGGGATCACCTACGCCAAGGGCGCTTCGGTGCTCAAGCAGCTGGTGGCCTACGTGGGGCTGGAGCATTTCCTCGCCGGGCTGCGCGACTACTTCCGCGCTCACGCGTTCGGCAACGCCACGTTCGCCGACCTGATCGCCGCGCTGGAGCAGGCGTCCGGGCGTGACCTGTCCGACTGGGGACGGCAGTGGCTGAAGACCACCGGCCTCAACACGCTGCGGCCGGAGTTCGACGTCGATTCCGACGGCAGGTTCACCCGGTTCGCGGTGGCGCAGGGCGGCGCCGCGCCGGGCGCCGGGGAGACGCGGGTGCACCGGCTGGCGATCGGCATCTACGACGAGGATCGGTCCGGCAAGCTGGTCCGGATGCACCGGGAGGAAATCGACGTCGCGGGACCGCAGACGGATGTGTCCGCGCTGGTGGGTGTTTCGCGCGGCAAGCTGGTCCTGGTCAACGACGACGACCTGACCTACTGCTCGCTGCGCCTCGACGCCGAGTCGCTGCGGACCGCGCTGGAGCGGATCGCCGACATCGCCGAACCGCTGCCCCGCTCGCTGGTGTGGTCGGCGGCGTGGGAGATGACGCGCGAGGCGGAAATGCGGGCCCGGGACTTCGTGGCGCTGGTGTCGGGTGGGGTGCAGGCCGAAACCGAGGTGGGGGTGGCGCAGCGGTTGCTGATGCAGGCGCAGACGGCGCTGGCGTCCTACGCCGAGCCGGGCTGGGCGCGCGAGCAGGGCTGGCCGCAGTTCGCCGACCGGCTGCTGGAGTTGGCGCGCCGCGCCGAACCCGGGTCCGATCACCAGCTCGCCTTCGTGAACACGCTGTGCTCTTCGGTGCTGTCGCCCCGGCACGTCGAGACGCTGGCGGCCCTGCTCGACCCGGCTTCCGGGAATCCGGCCGACCAGGGTTTGGCCGGCCTGGTGATCGACACCGACCTGCGCTGGCGCATCGTGACCGCGCTGGCCACCGCCGGCGAGATCGACTCCGACGGTCCCGCGACCCCGTTCATCGATGCCGAGGCCCAGCGCGACGCGACGGCCGCCGGCCGGCGCAACGCCGCCCAGGCCGCGGCGGCGCGCCCGCAGCCGCGGGTCAAGGAGGAGGCCTGGACCAAGGTGGTCGAGGACGACACCCTGGCCAACGTCACGGCCCGGTCGATGATCGCCGGCATCGCGGCACCGGGACAGGGCGAACTGCTCGAGCCGTTCACCGCGCGCTACTTCCAGGCGATACCCGGGGTGTGGGCGCGCCGCTCCAGCGAAGTCGCCCAGACCGTGGTGATCGGCCTGTACCCGCACTGGGACATCAGCGACGCCGGCATCGCCGCCGCCGACGCGTTCCTGCGGGCCCCGGAATCGGAGGTGCCGCCGGCGTTGCGCAGGCTGGTGCTGGAAGGTCAGGCGGGCGTGAAGCGGGCGCTGAGGGCCCGCAAGCTCGACGCGGCCGGCTGAACGAGCCGGCGTTCAGCGCAGCCGGCGCCGTGGACGCAGTTTCGGCGCGCAGGCGGGCGGTCAGGCCGGGGAGATCCCGGCGCTGAGCACCCGGATCGCGCTGACCAGCCCGTCGACCAGATCGCCCTGCTCGAACGCCGACGCGGCCGCGGCAACCCCCAGGGGGGCGGCCGACTCCGCGCCGCGACCGCGGACCTGCGAGCCGTAGACGATCTCGATGGCGCGCTGGTCGGGCGAGACGGCGAGCAGCACCGCGTCGTCCGGTGTCGGGACTTTGGCCAGGATCTCGCGGGCCCGCGCGGCGGTGTCGCTGCCCAGGTCGCCCAGGTAGATGGCGAACCGCGCCTTGGACGCCCTCGAGCCGTACTTGAGCGCGTCGTCGATGGCGACGAGGTCTTTGATCGGGAACGGGTAGTGCACCGACAGTTCGCCGGGTTCGGTGACCGCCGAGATCCGGCCGCTGCTGGTGATCACGGCACCCTCGGGCAGGTCGCCGTGCTCGATCGTCGCTACCTCACCAGGTGCCACTGGCGCCACCTCCCACTGAGAACTTCGATGCGTCGTGCCCGCCGTGCGCCTGGCCGACGGCTTCGTCCGTCGCGGCCCACAGGATCGGCGGATGTGTCCACGGCTCCGGGAACTGGTAGGTCGCGGGGTGCGGTCCCTTGCGGGAGAAGATCGGCACCGCCAGCAGGATCACCAACAGCAGCGGGATTCCGATGAAGTACAGGTGGGTCTGCATAAGGCTCACGACGCAAACCGTATCCCACCCGGGCGACTTTTGGGACACCCGGACCGGCCCCGGACCTTCTACGCCGCGCCTTCACCGAGATAGCGGGCCCAGGCCGGGTCCAGCTCCTTGACCGTCGACAGCAGCCGCCAGTGTTGTCCCGTCGGCGGCGTCGGCGCCCGGCGCAGCGTCCAGCCGAGTTCGCTGAGCAGCTTGTCGCCCTTGCGGTGGTTGCACGTCGAGCAGCAGGCGACGCAGTTCTCCCAGGAGTGGCCGCCGCCGCGGCTGCGCGGCACCACGTGGTCCACGGTGTCGGCCTTCGCGCCGCAGTAGGCGCAGCAGAAACGGTCGCGGTGCATCAGCGCGGCGCGGGTCATCGGCACGCGCGCGCGGTACGGCACCCGCACGAAAGCCCGCAGCTGGATCACCGAGGGCACCACGATCGACCTGGTCGCCGAGTGGATGATGGGTCCCGCCGGGTCGTGGTGCACGACGTCGGCCTTGCCGCAGATGACCATCACGATGGCGCGCCGCATCGGCAGCGCCGTCAGCGGTTCATAGGTGGAGTTCAGCAGCAGCACCCGCCGGCGGCTCCAGATCGATGAGCTTTCCTGGCGGGTGGGTGGGTGACTCTCAACACTGTGCAGGCATGACGCGGTGGCTGGCCCGGTCGACCCTGCCGCGGCACCGGTACTGCGGTGGCTGCGGCGTCTCTTGCCCTGCGCCATAGATCCTCCGCGGATAGTCCACCATGATTTTCGGCGGATCGCACCCCTATTCCCCGGGTGAGCCGTGACCATCCGGTGAACAGCAGGCAAGGCTTGGCGCGGGTTCGCGCCCGGCGTGCCTCGCCGGCCCGCCGATGCACCACAATGGAGGAGATGGATCAGGTGAGCTTCTATGACGCCGTCGGCGGGGCCGAGACCTTCAACGCGATCGTGTCGCGGTTCTACGAGCAGGTCCCCGAGGACGAGATACTGCGCGAGCTGTACCCGGCCGACGACCTGGCGGGCGCCGAGGAAAGGTTGCGGATGTTTCTCGAGCAGTACTGGGGCGGCCCCCGAACGTACTCCGACCAGCGCGGTCACCCGCGGCTGCGGATGCGGCACGCCCGATTCCGGATCACGCCCATCGAGCGGGATGCGTGGCTGCGGTGCATGCACACCGCCGTCGCGTCCATCGACTCGCAGACACTCGACGACGAGCACCGGACAGAGCTGCTGGACTACCTCGAGATGGCCGCCCACTCCCTCGTGAACTCGACGATCTGATGGCGGCCGCGATGGACAAGCCGTGGTGGTCGAACGCGGTCTTCTACCAGGTCTATCCGCGGTCGTTCGCCGACAGCGACGACGACGGGGTCGGCGACCTGGACGGCCTGACGGCCCGGCTGGGCCACCTGCAGGAGCTCGGTGTCGACGCGATCTGGCTCAACCCCGTCACCGTGTCGCCGATGGCCGATCACGGCTACGACGTGGCGGACCCGCGCGACATCGATCCGTTGTTCGGCGGGCTGGCGGCGTTCGAGCGGCTGGTCGCGGCCGCACACGGTCGCGGCATCAAGGTGACGATGGACGTGGTCCCCAACCACACCAGCTCGGCGCACCCGTGGTTTCGGGCGGCGCTGGCCGCCGGCCCGGGCACCCAGGCGCGGGATCGCTACTTCTTCCGTGACGGGCAGGGCCCCGACGGGTCGCTGCCGCCGAACAACTGGGAGTCGGTGTTCGGCGGTCCGGCCTGGACGCGGGTGGTCGAACCGGACGGCAACCCCGGCCAGTGGTACCTGCATCTCTTCGACGCCGAGCAGCCGGACCTCAACTGGGACAACCCCGAGGTCTTCGACGACTTCGAGAAGACGCTGCGGTTCTGGCTGGAGCACGGCGTCGACGGCTTCCGCATCGACGTGGCGCACGGCATGGCCAAGCCAGCGGGCCTGCCGGATGCCAAGGAAAACAGCACGGTGTTGCGCCACACCGACGACGACCCGCGCTTCAACAACCCGAACGTGCACGCGATCCACCGCGACATCCGCACGGTCATCGACGACTACCCGGGGGCGATGACCGTCGGCGAGGTGTGGGTCACCGACAACCGCCGCTGGGCCGAATACCTGCGGCCCGACGAGCTGCATCTGGGGTTCAATTTCCGGCTGACCCGAACCGAATTCGAGGCCACCGAGGTCGGTGATGCGATCCAGAACTCGCTGGCGGCCGCGGCGCTCGTCGACGCCACGCCGACCTGGACGTTGTCCAACCACGACGTGGGCCGGGAGGTCACCCGCTACGGCGGCGGGGAGGTCGGGCTGCGCCGGGCGCGCGCCACGGCGATGGTGATGCTGGCCCTGCCCGGCGCGGTGTTCGTCTACAACGGCGAGGAGCTGGGTCTGCCCGACGTCGATCTGCCCGACGAGGTGCTGCAGGACCCGACGTGGGAACGCTCCGGGCACACCGAACGCGGCCGCGACGGCTGCCGGGTTCCGATCCCGTGGTCGGGTGAGGCCCCCCCGTTCGGGTTCTCCGGGTCCACCGACACCTGGCTGCCGATGCCGGCGGACTGGGCTGCGCTGACCGTGGAAAAGCAGCGCGCCGACGCCGGGTCGACATTGTCGTTCTTCCGGCGGGCAATCGAACTGCGCCGGACCCGTGACGAATTCGAGGGCGCCGAGATCGACTGGCTGACGGCGCCGCGCGACGCGCTGATGTTCCGCCGCCGCGCGGGCGGGTTGCTCTGCGTCCTCAACACGGGCAGCCGCCCGATCCCGCTGCCGCGGGGAGAGGTCATCCTGGCCAGCGCGCCTCCGGTGAGCGACGCCCTGCCACCCGACGCCGCGGCCTGGCTCGTCTAGTCCCGTTGCGCATATGGGACCTCATGCGTGGACAGTCATCGGAGCCGGGCCCGCCGGAATCGTCGCGGTGGGAACGCTGCTGGATCGCGGAGTAGCGGGCGAAAGCATCGCCTGGGTCGACCCCTCGTTCGCCGGGGGCGACATCGGCGGCAGGTGGCGCTCGGTGTCGAGCAACACCCGAGCCGGCGACTTCCTGGACTACCTGGGCGGCTCGGACGCATTGCGGTTCGCCGACGCGCCGCCCATGCCATTGCGGGAGGTCGATCCGGAAGAAACGTGCGTGCTGGCCCTGGTCGCCGAGCCGTTGGTGTGGGTCACGCGACAACTGCGCGATCGGGTCCGGACGTTCCAGACGACGGCGACCGTGCTGTCCCTGCAGGCAAGGCGGTGGACGATCGAGACCGGGGAAGGCCGACTCGCCTCGGAGAATGTGGTCCTGGCGCTCGGGGCGGTCCCCAAGAAGCTCGCATACCCGCACCTGGACGAGATTCCCGTGGACGTCGCGCTGGACATCGAACGGCTCTCGGAGCAACCGCTCGACGGCGCGACCGTCGGCGTGTTCGGCTCGTCGCATTCGTCGATGATCGTGTTGCCGAACCTGTTACGCCAACCCGTGGGAAAAGTGATCAACTTCTACCGCAGCCCACTCAAATACGCCGTATACCTGGACGATTGGATCCTGTTCGACGACACCGGCCTCAAAGGCCGCGCCGCCGAGTGGGCCCGGGAGAACATCGACGGGGTGCATCCGGAACGGCTGGAGAGGTGCCTGGTTTCCAGCCCGCAGTTCGACGACAAACTCGCCGAGTGCGACCGCGTCGTCTACACCGTCGGCTTCGAACGCCGGAGACTGCCCGAAGCGCCGCAGTGGGGCGAACTGGACTACAACGCGAGCAACGGCATCCTCGCCCCCGGCCTGTTCGGGTTGGGAATCGCGTTCCCCGAGTACGCGATCGACCGTTACGGGTACGGGGAGCACCGGGTGGGCCTGAAGAAGTTCATGGAATACCTCCACTGCGTTCTGCCCCTGTGGATGGCCTACGGGACCTGACCCTCAGCGCAGCACCAGCGCCGGGTCGCCGCGGCGCCGGAACACCGAGCCGAACCTGGCGTCGATGCGCAGCCAGTTCGGCATGACGCGGACCCGGATGATCTCTTCGGCGGGAATGGCATCCGCCTGCTGCGGCAGGAATCCCATTGCGGTCAAAGCGAACACGCAACGCATGGGCAACCCCACCTCGACCTCGGCCGAACTGACCCGGATGACCTCCTGGTCGAGCAGCGAGACGGGCGGGCCGTGAGAACCGCTGTGCTCCTTGGCGAGTCGCGCACCGCGCTCGGCCAGGTCCAGCATCACCCGGGCCGGCACGTCGTCGACATGAGTGAAGCCGGATTCCGGCGGCAGCGCACCCCGCCACGCCGAGTCCATCGGAAAGCCCGGATCCACGTAGCCCGAGGCGTCCATCGCGGACAGGCCGCGGCCCAGTCCGTCCGCGGCCACCGACAGGTCGGCGGGCCGCACGGCACCCCCCACCACGCGGCAGGCCAGCACGTCGAAACCCGTTGCCACCCAGGCGCTCACCAGCCCGCCGGCCCGAGCGCGCAGCCGGATCACCGCGGCGTCGTCGAGCCGCATCGCGCGCTCGACGAACGTGGCCAGGTCCGCGCGCTGGGCGGCGCCGCCTTGCGGCCCCAGCCACAGTCCGCGCTCGGCTACCCCTCCTGCTGTTACCGAAGCCACCGTTGCAGGTACTCCCGTTGCGGGGGCGAGAGCCGGACCAGTCGCTGCCCCTCGATGTGCACCGCGGCCAGCTGCGACTCGGCGATGACGGCGGGCCTGGATTCGGGGTCGGCGTTGACCGAACGCACCTCGTAGCCCAGCGTGAAGTCGACCGTCCGCAGCTGCTTGGTCCAGACGGTCACCTGCAGAGGCGAGTCGGCGAGGCGCAGCTGAGCCTTGTAGGTGACCCGGACGTCCGCGATCAGCAACCCGACGGTGGCGATGCCGGGGGCGAACGGCTCCGCGAGGAACGGCACCCGCGCTTCTTCCAGGATCGTGACCATGGTGGCGTGGTTGATGTGCTGGTACATGTCGATGTCCGACCAGCGCACCGGCACGGGCGCGACGAAGCCGACGCTCAACTCGACGAACCCCTTCCGCTGGTGCGGGTCATGCGACGGATCTGTCGCGCGGCCACCGACAGCGTCGCGAGATCCTTGGCCCCGCTCTCCTGGATCTCGGCGAGCGTCCGGCGGGCCCGCTCCACCCGCGACGCGCTGAGGTGCTCCCACTCCGCGATCTTCTCCTCGCCGGTTTCGTCGGGCTCACCGACGGCGAGCACATCGAAACACAGCGAGCGCAGCGACGCGTAGATGTCGTCGCGAATGGCCAAGCGCGCCAACGAATGCCAGCGATCGCCGCGGGGCAGCTCGGACACCGCGGTCAGCAGGCCGTCGGTACCCAGCCGATCCATCAGGGCGAAGTAGGTGTCGGCGACCTCGGCGGCGTCGATCTCGTTGATGTCGGCGATGTCGATGATGTCGAGCAGGCTGAAGCGGTACAGGCCCGCGGCAACGAGGTAGGCCAGGTCCTCGGGCGTGCCCTGCGCGGAGAACTCGGCCGCTTCCTTCTCCACGATCGCCTTGTCGTCACCGCGCAGCCACTCCGACATCCGCGGGGTCAGCTCCGTGACCTTGGCCGCGAACCGGTTGATCTCGGCGCCGACGGCCAGCGGCTGCGGGCGGTAGTTGAGCAGCCAGCGCCCGGCCCGGTCGACCAGTCGCCGGGTGTCCAGCGTGAGCCGATCCGACAGGGCGACCGGTATGTCCGCCGCGCGGACCTGCCGCCACAGGTCGCCCACCCCGAAGATGGCGTCGGTGGCGACATAGGTGCGCACCGCGTCGACGGGCTGGACGCCGACGTCTTCGGCGATCCGGAAGGCGTAGCTGATGCCCCCGGTGTCTACGACGTCGTTGATCAACATGGTGGCGACGATCTCGCGGCGCAGCTGGTGCGCGCGGATTTCCGGGGTGAACCGTTCACGCAGCGGCGTCGGGAAGTAGAACGGCAACCGGGAGGCGAACACGTCCTGCTCGGGCAGTTCGGTGCCCAGCATGTCCTCCTTGAGGCCGAGCTTGACGTGCGCCATCAGCGTGCACAGCTCGGGCGACGTGAGCCCGATGCCCGCCTGGAAGCGGCGGCGGATCTCCTTCTCCGACGGCAGCGCCTCCAGTTCGCGGTTGAGGCCGCGCTCCTCGACCAGGTACTTGATCTGGCGTTCGTGCACCGGGAGCAGGCTGGCCGCGTTGCAGCGGCTGGTGCCGATCAGGTCGTTCTGGTCCTCGTTGTCGGTGAGCACCAGCCGCGCCACCTCGTCGGTCATCGACTCCAGCAGCTCTTTGCGCTCACCCGCGTCGACCTTGCCGGCGGTGACCAGCGAGTCAATCAGGATCTTGATGTTGACCTCGTGGTCCGAGCAGTCCACGCCGGCGGAGTTGTCCATCGCGTCGGTGTTGATCCGGCCGCCCGACAGGTCGAACTCGACGCGGCCCAGCGCCGTCACGCCGAGGTTGCCACCCTCGCCGATCACCTTGGCGCGCACCTGGTTTCCGTTGACGCGGACCGCGTCGTTGGCACGGTCGCCCACATCGGAGTCGGATTCGGATTCGGCCTTGATGTAGGTGCCGATCCCGCCGTTGAACAGCAGGTCCACCGGCGCCTGCAGGATCGCCCTGATCAGGTTGGGCGGGGCCATCTCGTCGACGTCACCGTCGATGCCCAGGGCGGCGCGGACCCGCTCGCTGACCGGGATCGACTTCTGCTCGCGGGCATACACGCCGCCGCCCTCGCTGATCAGCGACCTGTCGTAGTCGTCCCAGCTGGAGCGCGCCTGCTCGAACAGCCGCCGGCGTTCCTCCCAGGACGCCCCGGGTTCGGGGTCCGGGTCGAGGAACACGTGACGGTGGTCGAACGCGGCGATCAGCTTGATGTGCTTGCTCAGCAGCATCCCGTTGCCGAACACGTCACCGCTCATGTCGCCGACACCGACGACGGTGAAGTCCTCGGCCTGGGTGTCGACCCCCATCTCCCGGAAGTGCCGTTTGACGGCCGCCCAAGCCCCTTTGGCGGTGATACCCATGGCCTTGTGGTCATAGCCGACCGAACCGCCGGAGGCGAACGCGTCGCCCAGCCAGAACCCGTAGGACTTGGCCACGTCGTTGGCGATGTCGGAGAAGGTGGCGGTGCCCTTGTCCGCGGCCACCACCAGGTACGCGTCGTCGCCGTCGCGCCGCACCACCTCCGGCGGCGGATCGACCTTGCCGGTGGCGTGGTCGACGTTGTCGGTGACCTCCAGCAGCCCGGAGATGAACAGCTGATAGCAGGCCACGCCTTCGGCGCGGTTGGCGTCGCGGTCGGCGGCGGGGTCGCCGGTGGGCAGCGGCGGGTCCTTGACGATGAACCCGCCCTTGGCCCCGACCGGCACGATGACGGCGTTCTTCACCGCCTGCGCCTTGACCAGACCCAGGATTTCGGTGCGGAAGTCGTCGCGGCGGTCCGACCAGCGCAGCCCGCCGCGGGCCACCGGACCGAACCTCAGGTGCACGCCCTCGACGCGGGGGGAATAGACGAAGATCTCGTATTTGGGGCGCGGCAACGGCAGCTCGTCGATCAGTTGCGCGTCGAGCTTGAGCGCCAACACGTTTCGGGCGCGGGCCGAATCCTCGCGTGTGACAAAGTAATTGGTCCGCAACGTGGCCGCAACCAGCGACGCGAAGGCACGCAGGATGCGGTCGGTGTCCAGGCTGCGCAACGCGTCGATGTCCGCGGCGACCGCGTTGGCCGCCGATTGCGCGTCGCGGCTCCCCGGCGAACCCGAGGCCCTGGGGTCGAACAGCGCTTCGAACAGCGCGACGAGTGAACGCGCCGTCGAGGGGTGGTCGTTGAGCACCGCTTCGATGTGGGACTGGCTGTAGGGAAAACCCGCCTGCCGCAGGTATTTCGTGTAGGCGCGCAGCAGCACGACCTGCTGCCAGGCCAGGCCTGCCCGCATCACCAGTTCGTTGAACCGGTCGATCTCGACCCGGCCCTGCCAGATCGCGGTGACCGCGTCGGCGAATCTTTCCGCGGCCGCGTCGCGCTCCTCGGCCGACGACGCCTGCGGGATGGTCGGGTGTGGCGAGATCTTGAACTGATAGATCCACACCGGCAGATCGTCGGCCCGGGTGACCGTGAAGGGCCGCTCCTCGAGCACGACGACGCCCATGCTCTGCAGCATCGGCAGCAGCTGACTCAGCGACGCGGTGTGGCCGCCCAGAAACCAGGTGAGCTGGGCGAGGCCCTCTTCGCCGGTGTCGGAGAACACCAGCTTGACCGAGTCGTCGGTCAGTTTGTTGATGATGCGGATGTGGTCGATGGCGTCGGCGGGTGCGACGGCCTGCTTGTAGGCCTCGGGGAAGGCGGCCGCGTAATGCTCGGCGTCCGCCGGCGCGATCGTGTCGTCCGCGGCGCCGAGCAGCCGGTCGGACCAGGTTTGGGCGGCTTCGCTCAGCAGCGCCTGGATCCGGATCCGGTTCTCTTCGGAGATGTCGACCGAGCCGGGCGCGACGTCACCCTCGCTTCTCGCGGGCAGGCGAACCATGAAATGCATCAGCGCCCAAGGGGATTCACTGACACGGGCGGTGAATTCGAGCCGTGTCCCGCCGAATTCGCGCACCAGGATCTCCTCGATCTGGTGCCGCACCGGAGTGGTGTAGCGGTCGCGGGGCACATAGACCAGACAGGAGACGAAGTACTGGAGCCGGTCGGCGCGCAGGAACAGCAACGCGCGCCGCTGAGATCCCAGGTCCACGACGGCTTTGGCCATCGCCAACAGCCGTTCGGCGTTCAGGCTGAACAGCTCCGATCGCGGGACGGTCTGGATGACGTCGAGAAGGAGCTGTCCGGGATAGGCATGGTCGCTGTCGGCCATCGTGAGCACCTCGCGGACCCGGTGGGAGACCATCGGGATTTCCAGCACGTCCGCGTTCATCGCGGTGATGGTGAACAGCCCGACGAAACGGTGCTCGACGATGCCCCCGGTGCCGTCCTTGAGGTTTTCGCGGACCGCGATGGCATACGGGTAAGTGCCGTAGCGCAGGTAGCTGCCGACCACGGACTGGGCCAGGACCAGCATCTTGCGGTCGTCGGTCAACCGGGGCCGCGAACCGGTCCGCGTCCGCAGCACGCCCAGGCCCCTCGACCCGTCGCCAAAGACCTCGCTGCCGTGCACCCGGCAACGCTGGTAGCCCAGCAACAGGAAGTTCCCGTCGGCCAGCCAGCGCAGCAGCGCGGACACTTCGTCGCGGTCCGGTGCGGCGAAATGACCGTCGGTGTTGGCCTCGACGGCGGCGGTCACGCCCTCGAGGGCGGCGATCAGCTCAGACGCGTCGCTGGCGACCTGCTGCACGTCGGCCAGCACCTTGGACAGCAGCCGTTCGACCTCGGCGAGCGCCTTGGTGTCGACGGCCGGCGACAGCTGCACGTGTATCCACGCCTCGCCCTCGTACGGTGACGCGCCGGGGGGTTTCGGGCCGATGCCGAGCAGGTCCCCCTCCGGGCTGCGCCGCACCTCGAACACCGGGGTCATGATGCCCGCATAGGCGACGCCGAGGCGGTGCAGCAGCACCGTGACCGAGTCCATCAACATCCCGCCATGGTCGGTGACGACCTGCAGGGCGGGCCCGAAGCCGCCGGGATCGTCCGCCGGGTACACGGCCACCCGGCTTTCGCCGCCCGGGCGGTGCTCGCCGAGCCGATAGTGGGCGCCGAGCATCGCCGGAGTCACGATGGCGGCGGGCACGCTCGATTCGGCCGGCCCGGCTTGCCCGGGTTCGTCGGTGTGCGGGCCGCGATAGCTCTCGAGGTAGGCCGTGGAGATCCACTCAGGAATGTCCGCGTCCTGGGAGAACGCGGTCCACGGCGCGATGTCCTGCTTGGCCCCGGGATCGATCGTCATGCCGATTGCTCCCAACTGGCGACGGATGTCAGCGTGGGCCGACGTCAGCCGCGCGTCAACTTGCGGTGGGTCACTCTGTGCGGGCGGGCGGCCTCGGCGCCCAGCCGGTCGACCTTGTTTTCCTCGTATGCCCCGAAGTTGCCCTCGAACCAGAACCACTTGGCCTCGTTGTCCTCGTCGCCCTCCCACGCCAGGATGTGCGTGCAGGTGCGGTCGAGGAACCAGCGATCGTGCGAGATCACCACCGCGCAGCCGGGGAAGTTCTCCAGGGCGTTCTCCAGCGAGCTCAGGGTTTCGACGTCCAGGTCGTTGGTCGGCTCGTCGAGCAGGATCAGGTTGCCGCCCTGCTTGAGCGTCAGCGCGAGGTTGAGCCTGTTGCGCTCGCCACCGGACAGCACCCCCGCCGGCTTCTGCTGGTCGGGACCCTTGAACCCGAACGCCGACACGTAGGCCCGGGACGGCACCTCGCTCTGGCCGACCTCGATGTAGTCCAGCCCGTCCGAGACGACTTCCCACACGGTCTTTTTGGGGTCGATGCCGGCGCGGTCCTGATCGACGTAGCTCAGCTTGACCGTTTCCCCCACCTTGACGGTGCCGCTGTCCGGCTCCTCGAGACCCACGATGGTTTTGAACAGCGTGGTCTTGCCGACACCGTTGGGGCCGATCACGCCGACGATGCCGTTGCGCGGCAGGGTGAAGGACAGGTCCTTGATCAGGGTGCGTCCGCCGAAGCCCTTGTCCAGGTGGTCCACCTCGACGACCACGTTGCCCAGTCGCGGCCCGACCGGGATCTGGATCTCCTCGAAGTCGAGCTTCCGCGTCTTTTCGGCCTCAGCGACCATTTCCTCGTAGCGCTGCAGGCGCGCCTTGCCTTTGGCCTGGCGCGCCTTGGTCCCGGACCGGACCCACGCCAGCTCTTCGGCCAGCCGTTTCTGCAGCTTGGCGTCTTTGCGGCCGTGCACCGACAGCCGCTCGGCCTTTTTCTCCAGGTAGGTCGAGTAGTTGCCTTCGTAGGGGTAGGCGCGTCCGCGGTCGAGCTCGAGGATCCACTGGGCGACGTTGTCGAGGAAGTAACGGTCGTGGGTCACCGCCAGCACCGCCCCCGCGTAGGAGGCCAGGTGTTGCTCGAGCCACTGCACGCTCTCGGCGTCCAGGTGGTTGGTCGGCTCGTCCAGCAGCAGCAGGTCGGGTTTGGACAGCAGCAGCTTGCACAACGCCACCCGGCGGCGCTCACCGCCGGACAGGGTCGCCACCGGCTCGTCGGGCGGCGGGCAGCGCAGCGCGTCCATGGCCTGCTCGAGCTGGGAGTCGAGGTCCCACGCGTCGGCGTGGTCGAGCTCCTCCTGCAGCCGCCCCATCTCGTCCATCAACTCGTCGGAGTAGTCGGTGGCCATCAATTCGGCGACCTCGTTGAAGCGGTCCAGCTTGACTTTGATGTCGCCCAGGCCCTCTTCCACGTTGCCGCGAACGGTCTTCTCCTCGTTCAGCGGCGGCTCCTGCTGCAGGATGCCGACGGTGGCGCCGACGGCCAGGAACGCGTCACCGTTGTTGGGTTTGTCCAGTCCGGCCATGATCCGCAAGACGCTCGACTTGCCGGCGCCGTTGGGGCCGACGACACCGATCTTGGCGCCCGGGTAGAAGCTCAGCGTGACGTCGTCCAGGATGACCTTGTCGCCGTGCGCCTTGCGGACCTTCTTCATCGTGTAGATGAACTCAGCCATGCCGCGGTTTCGCCTTTCTGGTCTTGCAAAATGATCTCGCGGACCATCCTAGGCATCGCCCGACGGCGCTGGACCGGCCGCTAGGCCGATGGCTAGGCCGACAACGGCAGCGGATTGGTGCCGGCAACCTCGTCGCCGGACTGTCCCGCGTCGCCGGTGGCGGCGGTGTCCGCCGGCGCCGGAGCCGGATCGGGGCCGGTGTAGGCGGGCTTTTCGATCCGCGCCACGCAACGTGACAGGTCCGGCCCGACGGCGGTGGCCCGCATCTCCAGCGACGAACGGCGGTTGCCGTCCCGGTCGTCGTACTCGCTGGTGTACACGAAGCCCGTCACGACAACCGGGGCTCCCTTACCCAACGCGGCGCCCACACCGGTGACCAGCTTGCCCCAGCAGTTGACGGTCACGAAGAGGGAGTGGCCCGGCTCCCAGCCGCCGTCGGCGGTGCGCCGGCGCGAGTTGCTGGCCACCCGGAACTTGATCACCTCCTGGTCCCCGACCTTGCGGCGCTGAAGGTCGTTGACAATGTGACCGACGACGGTAAACGGCGTTTCGAACATGGGTTGATCCCTTTCTCGGTTGCTTTGCGGGCCGGTGAGCACGTCACCTCCCGTTCCGGCTGCCATTGCACCCGGAGCCACCGACGGAATCCGCGGCGACGGAGCCGCGGGCGGTATCCCTGTGGAGAAATCCGCGACTGTGGATCACTCCGCGGGTTGGTGCGTAGGGCCGGGCGTCTCGCGCCGCGCCGGCTCGGCCGGCATCGCGTCGTAGGCGGTCAGGTCCGCGTCGTCGTCGCGTTCGGCCGCCCGGTCCAGGCGCCGGGCCATGCGGTCGTCGCTGCGCGCCCACGGGATGAGCAGCGCAAGCATCACGACGGCAACGACACGAACACGATGCCGACCTTGACCTGCGGCGGGATCGGGCGCGGCGTGGGGTCCACCCCGATGACGATCCGGTAGAACAGGTAGCCGCTGAGCAAGAAGTGCACGTTCATCGCCATCCCCGGCGTGACTGCTCACCGCGGTGTCGAACAGGCTCGAGAAGTACAACCCGTAGAAGCCCGCGACCCGTAGAAGCCCGCGACCCGTAGAAGCCCGCGACGAAGAGCACCGAGGCCGCGACCGGGTTGGTGAGAAACCGGGAATACCGGCTGTGCAGTGCGGCCAGCAACCATTCCCGCATGCCCGGGGGATCGTCTCGGCCAGCGGGTGGCGCGACCGTCATGCGCCCAGGGCATGGGCGGTCAGGCGGTTCGGCTGTCCCGGCGGCGCTGACGCGCTGTGAACTCGCGGGCGACGAACTGCTCGCGCGCGATCCGCTCGACGTAGTCGAAGTCGCGCAGGATGTCCCGCAACTCCCGCCGGAAGGCGCTCCGCCGTTCGGCCAGCTCCGCGGTGCACAGGTCGGCGGGGGCGATCAGGTCCTGACCGGCGGCGACCTGGCGCGCGGTGGCGAACAACAGCGTCGACACCGACTCGCTGCTGCGGACCCGGGTCTGCGCCACGTATTGCCGTCCCACCCCGAGCGCCAGGTCCATCAGTTCCTGCTGACCGATGTCCGCAGGGGCGTCACGCAGCACGTCGGCGACGATCTCGTAGGCCTCGAAGAAGACCCGCAGCATCGCATCCGCCATCAGCGGGCGCTTGGCGAACAGCATCGCGTCGATCTCGTCGCCGCCGGCGGCGACATGGGCTTCGCAGTGGTCGTGCCAGGCCATCTCCTCGGCGATGTTGTCCCGGAACGCCGCCGAGTCGGCGAAGTAGAAATCGAACTTCAGCAAATCCCGCAGCCGCATCGCCTGCGCCCAGAACGCCGCCATGCGGTCGCCTCCGTCATCCGGGAGGTGACGGGCGTGGGCGAGCGCGAGTTCGACGATCGAGGTTTCCAGGAAGGCGTGGATCACCGAGTTGCGATAGAACGCGGCGGCGTGTTCGTTCTGGGGGGCGATGTGCCACACCGGCTCCCGGCCACCGTCGACCCGCGTGATCGGGTGGCCGTTGGACAGCGCGTCGACCGCGGCGCGCACGCCCGCGAGGGTGCGCAGCCGCAGCGCGCTCGTCGACATCGGGGTGTGCTTGCGTTCCAGGTAGTCCAGGGAGTCCTGCAGGGTGTGGCGCAGCTGGTCGAGCGTCAGCGCCGCGCCGCGGGTGGTCAGCAGCAGCGCGCACACCAACCCCGTCGCGGTGACGGGGGTGGCCTGCAGGATCCGCCACGCGACCTCGAAGGACATCTTCTGCAGGGCAAGCCTTTTGTCGTCCTGATCGTGGCTGAGCGGACCCTGCTGCGGGCCCAGGTACTGGCGCATCGACACCGCCTCGGGGAAGCGGACGTAGATCTTGCCGTAGTTGCGTTCGCCCTGCGCCCTGATGAAGTTGTACAGCCAGCCGATGCCCTCGGGGGTCTTCTCCCCGCCGCGGGCATAGGCGGCGTACTCGGCCGTCTCGTGCAGCTGGTCGAAGCTGATCGACACCGGCTGCAGCAGAATGTCTTCGCTGCGACCGTCCAGGTAGGCGTCGGCAACGTAGGCCAGCAAGCCGAGCTTGGGCGGCAGCATCTTGCCGGTCCGCGAGCGGGTGCCCTCGATGGACCAGCTCAGGTTGAACCGCTTCTCGACGATGTAGCCGACGTACTCGCGCAGGACGTACTTGTAGAGCGGGCTGCCGCCGACGTTGCGGCGGATGAAGATGACGCCGGACCGGCGCAGCAACGGGCCCATCAAACCGAACGACAGGTTGATGCCGGCGAACACGTGCACCGGCGGCAGCCGGTTCTCCTGCATCGCCACCGGCACCACCGCGCCGTCGATGTAGGACCGGTGCGAGAACAGCAGCACCGCCGGGTGCGTTTCCAGGCCGGAGCGCATGGCCGCGACCTGATACTCGTCGTAGTCGATCGCCGGGTCGAACCCGCGGCTGATCGCCCGGCCGAGGACGGACACGAGGTCGACGGACACCCTGCTCCACCCGGTGGCGAGTTCGTCGAGCATCTTCCCGGCTTCCTCGACGGTGGCGCCCGGGATCTTCTGCAGGCCGGCGCGAAACCGCGCCGACGCCAGGATCTCCGGCTTGAGCAGCCGCGGCGACTTGTACTGCGGCCCGAGGATGCGGTACTCGACGCGTTCGATCGCCAGGATCGCGCGGCGGATGACGAACTCGGCGAAGTCGCGCGGGTCCTCGCCCACCGTGGTGTCGCGCCACTGCTGGCGCAGTTCGGACACCTTGGCCGGCTCGCCGGCCACCACCCGTGCGCGGCCGGGAGCGTCGCGCCGGATGCGGCGTTGCCGACGCTGGTTGGGGTGGTAGGGATCCAGGCCGGGCAGCAGACCCGCCACCTTGGCGAGCCTGCTGCGATCCGGGGGCGGCAACCAGAACACCTGCACCGGCACGATCGAACGGTCGTCGCCGGATTCGAGCTGGCGGGCCAGCGCGGTCAGCGCCGACGGCGGCGCGTCGGGTTCGGGCAGCCGCAACACGTCCACCCGGGCCCCGGGGTGGACGGCGCGCTGCCGGTCCACCCAGGCCGTGATCAGCTCCATTTCGACCGGCGAGGCCATGGACGCCAACACCAGCGAATCCTGCGCGCTCAGGACTGCGCTGGTGTCTGCGGCCGGTTCGGTCACGCCCGCCCTCGGGGCCGGGGTTCGGGCGTCCCCTCGCCGGGGGCGGTGCCCTTCGGCTGGGCTTTCGCCGGGGCCTTCTTCGCCGCGGCCTTCTTCGCCGGGGCCTTCTTCGCCGCGGCCTTCTTGGCCGCGGCCTTCTTGGCCGGGGCCTTCTTGGCCGGGGTCTTCTTGGCCGCTTTCGTCTTGTACAGAACGGGCTCGGGCAACTCGGGCATCTGGCCGGCGGGCCAGTCGGCCAGCGTGTCCAGATACAGCCGGCGCACCTCGGCGATGCGCTCGGGCAGCGTCTCGACCGTCCAGTCGTCCACCGGGATCGGCGGGAACACCGCCACGTCGACCGTGCCCGGGTTGATGGTGCTGGAGTTGCGCGCGGCGACGATCTCGGCATTGCGGATCACGATCGGCACGATCGGGATGCCGACGGCCATCGCGATGCGGAAAGCACCCTTCTTGAAGGGCCCGACCCCGGTGGTGTCCATGCGGGTGCCTTCGGGGGCGATGACGATCGAGAGTCCTTTTCTGGCGAGCTCTTCGACCTGGTGCAGCGACTCCACGGCAGCGCCCGGATCGTCGCGATCGATGAACGCGGCGTCCATCGCCCTGCCGATCGTGCCCATGATCGGATCCTTGGCCAGTTCTTTCTTGCCCACCGCGGTCCAGTTGTCGCGCACCAGCGCGCCGACGATGACCGGGTCGACCTGGTTGCGGTGGTTGAAGATGAACACCGCCGGACGCTGCGCGGTCAGGTTTTCCTGGCCGATGACGTTCAGCTGGACGCCGGTCGTGGCGAGCAGCACCTGGGAGAAGGTGGAGGTGAAGAAGTTGACGCCGCGCCGCCGGCTGCGGGTGAGCATCCCGATCCCCACCGCGCCGGTCGCGATCGGGAACAGCGAACCGAAACCGGCCAGCGTGCGCAGTTGCCGACGGATGCCGACCGGTCCGCGACTGTTGAACCGCAGAATCGGCCAGCCGCGCCGCTTGGCCACCGCGGCCATCTTGCCCTCGGGATTGGTCGGCCGCGGGTTGCCGACCAGATACATCAGTGCGACGTCCTCGTCGCCGTCGGCGTAGAAATAGCTGTCCTTGAGGTCGATGTTGTTCTCGGCGGCGAACCGCTGCACCGCGGCGGCCTTGCCCGGCCCCCACAGGATGGGCTTTTGCACGCCGCCGGTGAGCATGCCCTCCTCGGTGGTCTCGAACTTGTTGGTGAGCATGTTGGTGATGCCGAGGAACCGGGCCACCGGATTGACCTGGATGGTCAGCGCCGACGAGCTGAGCACCACGGTGTGTCCACGCGCCACGTGCGCCCGCACCAGTTCGCGCATCTCGGGGTAGATGCGGCCCTCGATCCGCTGCACGAACAGCCGCTCGCCGATCTCCTCGAGGTCATCGATCAGCCGCCCGGCCAGCGCGGAAGCGGCCTTGCCGATGAGGTCTTCGAACTCGATGCGCCCGAGCGTGTGGTTCAGGCCCGCCTGCACCATGCTGAGCAGCTCCCCCACCCCCATGTCGCGGCGCAGCAGACGTTCCTGGGTGAGGATGACCGCGGTGAAGCCGGCGACCAGGGTCCCGTCCAGGTCGAAGAACGCCCCGATCTTGGGTCCGGGTGGGCTGGCCATGATCTCGGCGACCGATCCGGGCAGTCGCATGTCCGCCGCCGGTTTCTGCATGTCCCGTTCGGTCCCCCGCTCCTCGGATGCGCTCATGATCCCGACACCGATCGCGACGCCGACGCGGCCGGCTCGGCGAACGAGGCGGGCACCGCGCGGGGCGCCGAGTCGCCGGCCAGCGCCAGGATCTCGTCGAAACCCTCCAGCAGGCACTGGGCGAACAACGGTTCGTCGCGGATGGCCGCCCTGTCGTAGCGGACGGTGATCGTGCACCACCCGCCCCGCGAGATCAGCACCACCATCATCGCCACACCGGGCAGCGGGCCGATGCCGTACTGGCGCAGGACTTTTGCGCCGGCAATGTAGGTGTCTCCCGGGTAGACCGGGAGGTTGCTGGCCTGGACGTCGGAGCCGATCACCGAGCCGGTGATCCCCTGCAGCACGGCGGTCGGCAGGACGCTGAGCACCGGTGCCAGGGAACCGACGATGTTCATCGCGGGCTCGTCGCGCCGCTGGGTCATCTGCGCGCGGATCTTCCTCATCCGGGAGACCGGGTCGGCGGTGCCCAGCGGCGCCGCCAGGTTGACTCCGGTGAACCGGTTGCCCCCGGCCGTGTCGGCGTCGGCCCGCAGGTTCACCGGCACCGCCATCGGCAGCGTGCTGACCGGCACGCCGAGGGCCTCGTGGTAGCGGCGCAGGGCGCCGCACAGGCCGGCGAGGTAGGCGTCGTTGATCGATCCCCCGCCGGCCTTGGCGGCCCTGTGGAGGTCGGCGAGCAGAATGTCGATCGCCTCGGTGCGGGTGGCCAGGCTGCGCCGGCGCAGCAGCGGCGACGGCTCGGCAGCCCGGTTGAGCACCCGCATCCCCGACATGACGTACCCCGCGATTCCCGAGACCGTCGACGCCGGTTCCAGGACCACCCGCCCGGCCGTCGACACGGCACCGGACACCGCGCCCAGGACGCCACCGAGCAGCGACAGGGGCAGCCGGTTGATGCCCTGCCGCATCAACTCGTTGGGCGTCAGGTCCTGCGGGACGGGCAGCGGCGGCGTCGGCCTGGGTGGGGGGTCGCGCTCGAGGTCGTAGATCTCGGCGAACATCGCCACACCACCGACGCCGTCGGTGACCGCGTGGCTGACGTGCAGCAGCGTCGCGGCCCGCCCGTCGGGCAGGCCCTCCACCAGGGTGGCCGTCCACAGCGGCCGGGAGATGTCCATCGGTGACTGCAGGATGATCTCGGCGAGGTCGAACACCTCCCGCAGCGTGCCCGGTCCGGACACCCGCACCCGGCGCACGTGGAAGTCCAGGTTGAAATCCGGATCGACCACCCAGCGCGGCGCCGCCGTCGGCAAGGTCGGCACGACGACCTTCTGCCGCAGCCGCAGCACCCGGCGCGACGCGTTCTCGAAACGGGTGCGAAACACGTCCCAGTTCGGTGTCGCGTCAAGGAGTTCCAGGGCCATGATGCCCGAGCGGGTCCGGGGATTCGCCTCGCCCCGATGCATCAGATAGTCGACCGGTCCAAGCTCGTCGGACAATCTCACGACGGCCACGGAATCAGTGGCCTCAGCCATGATCACCAACTCGACGTGCCATACGTGTCACCGCCGACCAAGCCTCTCGCCTCGGACCAATCGCCACCACAACGCTAGCCGGGTTGACGCGCTGGTGAAAGGCACAATCCGGTCGCGGGGCCCGTCGCGGTGACGGGTCCGGGCCTCAGCTGGCGGACGTGACCGCCAGGGGCAGCGAATCCAGCAGCGAACTCGAGCGCCGCCCGTAGACGACGCCGAAGAAATCGGCGACGGCATCGGCGGCCAGCCGCGAGCGCAGCGTCGGGGTGATGTCGAAGGCGTGGTGGGCGTTGGCGAGCTCGGCGTAGCCGACCGTGGGTGCGCCCGCCGCGCGCAGCGCCGCACAGAAGGAGCGGGCCTGGCCGCAGGGAACCACTTCGTCCTTTTCGCCGTGGAGCACGAAGAACGGCGGGGCGTCGGGGTGGACGTAGGAGATCGGGGAGGCCGCCTCGAACCGCTCCGGGGCGCTGGCGTAGCGGGCTTTCATGACGAACTGCTCGAGGAACGGGAGCATCAGATCGTGCATGTTGTCGGCGTCGACGAAGTCGTAGACCCCGTAGTAGGGGGCGACGGCCTGGACCGCGGTGTCGGCGAGTTCGAATCCGGGTTGAAACCTGGGGTCGTTGGGCGTGAGCGCCGCCAGTGACGCCAGGTGCCCGCCGGCCGAGCCGCCGGTCATCGCGATGAAGTCGGGGTCGCCGCCGTAGTCGGCGATGTTCTCGCGGACCCAGGCGATCGCGCGTTTGACGTCGATCAGGTGCGCCGGGAACGTGCAGCGCGGGCTCTTGCTGTAGTTGATCGAGACGCAGATCCAGCCGAGCTCGGCCATGCGGCTCATCAGCGTGTAGGCCTGAACGCGTTTGTCGCCGACGGTCCATGCGCCTCCGGGCACCTGGATCAGCACCGGGGCGCGGCTGCCGGGCGCCACGTCCGGGCCCCGCCAGATGTCGAGCAGATGTTCGGTGCCCCCGGGGCCATAGGAGATGTCGGAGGTCTGCGCCGCGTAGCGGCGGTGCGGGCCCGGCCGGTGGAACAGGCCGTCGCGGGGGGTGCGCTGCGACCTACGGCAGGTCGGATGGGACACCTGGTCGCGAAAGTCCGGACCGAAGGCGCCCTCGAGGGCCGCGGTGAGGGCTTGATCGGCGCGCTGCGCAGCCCAGGTGGTGGCGACCCGGCCGACGGCCGGGTGGGCCACCCGGGACAACGCGTGTCCGGTCAGCACGTGCGGCGGGAATTCCGTGGACAGCCAGCCCGCGACCCATCCGACCGCGAACGGCGAGCCCCGCAGCAGCAGGGCGCTGGCCCGGCAGGTATCCCTGGCATCGGCCGCCAGCCGCAGCGCGTGGGCACTGGCCCGCGAGCACTGCAAAGCCACGTCTATGGCCAGGCTCATAGCTACGTCACCCCTCGACGTCAGGCACACGCCTCATTGCGGTTAACGGCTCATGTCCAGCCGGTGTTGTACGTGTGTCGAGGGTCACCACCCTAGCCGATAATCGCGGTGGCGGAAGCCTTTTCGGGCGCGTCGTGTTGCCGGGCCACTCAGCCGGGGCCCGTTGGCTAGACTGACCTGCACATTGCCTCCGTAGCTCAGGTGGATAGAGCAAGGGCCTTCTAATCCCTAGGTCGCACGTTCGAGTCGTGCCGGGGGCACTGACCAGAGGTGGTTCTCGGGTCTTCAAGACGGCCCACGACACGCCCGGGCCGCCGAAGGAATTCGTAGGCGGAGTAGTCGGGCCTGTCCAACCACGGGTCGGTAAGAGCGAACATCGGCTCCGGTGGGCGGACGGCCGTCGTGCGTCGCGGGCGTCCGCAGTCGCAAACCCAGGCGCTGACCGACCAATGTCGGAAATCGGTCCAGCCTGGGCGGCGGCGTCGCAGAACTACGCTGCCCCAGCGTGGCCAAGCCGGCCTGTCTCACAGCTTTAGTCCTGTTTAGTCCTGAAACGTTAGACCTTCGATCGATGCCGAGACCTGCAACGCGCCGTTCTTGTCGTGGATGGGCTGTCGTGAGGCGGGCAATGCCAAAGACGCATCACGTTCCGATCGGATGCACAAGCGCGACGAGCCCGGTTGCCGTCCTGATCGCCTTTCGCGCTGCGGCTCGGGCGACGGGTACGTTCGCCTTGTGCATGGCGTCGTTCCTACCCGCGACACCCTGCCCGCCGCCCCGCAGCGCGGCATCCGCAGCCGGCAGGCCGCCGCCGAACCGTTATCCCGCACCGCCATCCTGCCCCGAGGCTTCCGGCGGCCCTCAGCCGCGAGAGTGCACCTACCGACCGCCTCTCTCGACAAATGCGTCGCCAGTTGCACTTTCGCGGTCAGGTACGGTGTTCCCCGGCGGGCAATTGACGGAACTCGGCTGACGTCGCGGTCGGCGTCGACCTCTTGCCGATGGCTTCCGCTGGATTCGCTGCGCCCGGACACCCCGCACGACTTTCGTCGCATGTTCAGCACCGACGCCGGGGCGATGCGGTCGCTGGAAGGCGGGCGCGGGTTTGTCTTCGGGCGATCGCTGTTTGCCTCGCCTTGACGGTGCGCAGCACGCCCCCGAGGTACCCGCCCTACCTGCCCGAGTTCGCCTGCGGCGGCAAAGGGACGACGATGCGAAGGGCTGCCAGGGCCGGCTACTGGCCCGCGTTGCGGGCCAGGTCGATGGCGTACTGGTTCACGAACGTGCCCGCCGGCGGGTCTCCTTTGTCGCAGGTTCCGTCGGATTCGCCGGGACGCTTGATCCACAAGTAGGCGTCGGCGTGCGCGCCGCCGGTGGCCGCGGTAGGCGGAGTGCCCAGCGCCCGGCCGCTGGGGTTGCACCAGTTCAGCCTGGAGTCGGGCGCCGGTCCGGCGCCATTGCGCGAGGTGTCGATCACGTAGTGCGAACCGTTCGTGAGTCCCGAAATCGACTCGCCGTAGCCGATTTCGTCCGCGGTGGTGAAGAAGTTCGCAGTGTTGAGGCTGAAGCCCCGCGCGTGTCCGACGCCGGCCGCGTTGAGCCTGGCGGCCATGTCCTCGGGGCTGTGCCAGCGCAGGTGGCCACCGTCGACGTACACGGCCGTGCCCGGATTGCGGCCCAGCGTGTCGACGGCGTAGCGGATCAAGTCGTAGCGCTCTTGGCGCTCGTCAGCCGACAGGCAGTCGGCCATGGCGAGCGCATCCGGCTCGAGGATGATCGCCGTGCGCGATGCACCCACGTCGGAGGCGATGCCGTCGATCCAGGCGCGGTAGGCGTCGGCCGTCGCGAAGCCCCCCGCGGCGAAGCTGCCGCAGTCGCGGTGCGGGATCCCGTAAAGCGTCAGCACCGGGAGGGCGCCGGCAGCCTGTGCGTCACCGGTGTACTTGGCGACGGTGGCCGCCGAAGAGCCCGGGACGATCCAGTACGCCTGCGGTGTGTTGGCGATGGCGGTCAGCTCGGGACTCGGCGGATCGGCGTGCTGCGCGGCGCGCATAGCCGCCGAGGCGGGATTGACGTACAAGGATGTGCCGGCGAACGGGTTGGCGTCGTCGGCCAACCGCACCGCCGGGGCGGGACCGACCTGCACCGGGTGGCCGAGAAAACCCACGCCGGCGACCGAGGCAACCGTGAGTAGGGGGGCGATCCACCGCGCGAGTACACCAGCAGCTGAGAACGTCACCCCAGGGAAGTTAGTGCTCCAGGGCATCGAGCGCCAATCCCCGGAGGGCAGGTGATGTTCATGCAGCCTTTGCAAGCTCAAGATCGAGGTAGCTGCGGCGACCGTTGAGTGCATCACCCCGAACGCTCGCGCCGCCCGACAGCCTGCCAAAAAGATCGTCACCGAGCCGCGGGGTTGAACGCCTGCCGCGCCGTCGGACTGGGCGCAGCCAACCTTTTCCGACGGATCGGATCGTGTTGCGGCGCAAATGGTCGACGTCAACGGTTCCAGCGGCCACGCTGGTTGCCTTGAAGGCGACGATGATGATGCAACAGAACGAACTCACGGCGCCTTCATTTCGCCGAGTTTCCCTTCGTGGTCCCCGCCGCCTTCCGGCGATCTTGAACCGAATGGTTGCGATGCACTCGGCGGCTGCACCGAAACGGTGTCGTCTTCCATTGACTTTCCGGACACACCCGAGCTGGGCTGGCGCTTGCCAGCGGGATGGGACCACCGTGGCGCGTTATTGAGGATGCTCGTCGCCCTCGTCTGGGCCAAGCTGGCCGGGTCGGGTGCGTTGCCGGTCGGACGGTCGCCGAGAACCTGGGTACGGCGGCGCTGAGCGCCTTCGGGCGGCTCGACGCACTGGTGAGCAACGCCGGGATCGCGAAAACGGCAACGCGGCCTCCACGTTCGGCCTGCGGGGCCTGACCAAATCGGCCGCGGTGGAACTGGCGGGCAACGGCATTCGGGTCAATTCGATCCATCCCGGCCCGGTGCGCACGCAATACTCTTACGGCCCAGTACTCTTACGGCCCAGTACTCTTACGGCCCAGTACTCTTACGGGAATGACCCCCACCGACCCCGTGCTGTACCGCGTCGAGAACCGCATCGCGCTGATCACCGTCAACGATCCCGACCGCCGCAACGCGGTGACCGGCGAGATGTCGGCACAGCTACGCGCCGCGGTGCGGCGGGCCGAGGACGACTCCGGCGTGCATGCCGTGGTGGTCACCGGGGCGGGCAAGGCGTTCTGCGCCGGCGCCGACCTCAGCGCGCTGGGCGCCGCGGGCACCGGGGCGGCCGAAGCCGGGCTGCAGCGCCTCTACGACGGCTTCATGGCCGTCGGCAACTGCCGCCTGCCCACCATCGCCGCGGTCAACGGCGCGGCCGTCGGTGCGGGGCTGAACCTGGCGCTGGCCGCCGACGTGCGCATCGCCGGGCCCGGCGCGTTGTTCGACGCCCGCTTTCAGCAGCTGGGCCTGCATCCCGGCGGTGGCGCGACGTGGATGCTGCAGCGGGCGGTCGGCCCGCAGGTGGCCCGCGCGGCCCTGCTGTTCGGCATGCGCTTCGACGCCGAAGCCGCGGTGCGCCACGGGCTGGCGCTCAGCGTCGCCGACGATCCGGTCGCCGCCGCGCTGGACCTGGCCGCCGGCCCGGCGTCCGCCCCACGCGAGGTGGTGCTGGCCACCAAGGCGACCATGCGCGCCACCGCCAGCCCGGGGGCGCTGGACAACGAACACCACGACTCCGCCATGCGCATGGAGCTCGGGCCGCAGGCGCACACCCTCCAATCCCCGGAGTTCGCAAGCAGATTGGCCGCGGCACAACGCAGGTAGCGGTTCGCCTCAGTCTGAAAAAACTTGCGTCACTTTGGTTTCTATGGTCACTGGGTGGAGATTTTTGTCGGTGGGTGCCGATAGTTTGGCGGTGTGAGTGTTGATCGGGAGGCGTTGACGGCGGATTTCGATGCCCTCGACGCTGCCCTGGACAACTTGTTCGACCACGCCTGTGACGCGTTGACCGTCCACGAGCAGTTGGTGTTGCTGGAGCGGGTGGAAAAGGTGCGCCGCCGCCTGCCCGCGCTCGAGCATCCCCTGATCAACAACCTGGCCCGCCAGGCCAGCGCCGAAGAACTGGGCGGCACCCTGTCTCACGCGATCGCCGAATGGGCTCTGGTGTCGCGCAAAGAAGCCTCCCGGCGCATCCGCGAGGCGGCCGATCTGGGGCCCCGCCACGGCCTGACCGGCGAACCCCTGCCGCCGATCCTGGCCGGCACCGCCACCGGTCAACGGCAGGGCAAACTGGGCGCCGGTCACGTCGCGACGATCCAGAAGTTCTACCATCGGCTGCCCGGCTGGGTCGACCAACAGACCCGGGACAGAGCCGAAGCCGACCTGGCTCGCCACGGCTCACAAATCGGGCCTGAACACCTCGCCGAGCTGGCCGACCAACTCGCCAACGCCATCAACCCCGACGGCACCTACAGCGACGAGGACCGCGCGCGGCGGCGCGGGTTGACCCTGGGCAAACAGGGCGAGGACAAGATGTCGGAGCTGCGCGGCTGGATCACCCCCGAACTGCGCGCCACCCTGGAAGCCCTCTGGGCCAAACTGGCCGCCCCCGGCATGTGCAACAACCTCGACGAGCAACCCTGCGTCGACGGCACCCCCAGCCAGGACGCCATCGACCGCGACACCCGCAGCACGGCCCAACGCCACCACGACGGCCTGCTCGCCGCGCTCAGAGCGATGCTGGCCTCCGGCGAGTTGGGCCAACACAACGGCCTACCCGCCGCCATCATCGCCACCACCACCCTGGCCGAACTCGAAGCCGCCGCCGGACACGCCCTCACCGGCGGCGGCAC
>NZ_VMQU01000061.1 GCF_007714205.1 Mycobacterium helveticum
ACCTACCGTCAGGCCGTCACCGCTGCCGGCAGCGGTTGTGCGGCGGCCATCGACGCCGAACGCTGGCTGGCCGAGCAGGACGGTCCCGCGGTGGCCGTCGACAACTCAACAGGAGCCGAAAAGACCGGCAGTACCGACACATTGATTGGAGTGGCACGATGACCGATACCGAAAAGGCCGGCGGCACAATGGAAGTCTCCGACGCGTCGTTCGCCACGGAGGTCCTCTCCAGCGACAAGCCTGTGCTGGTTGACTTTTGGGCGACCTGGTGTGGCCCGTGCAAGATGGTGGCCCCAGTGCTCGAGCAGATCGCGGCCGAACACCCCGAGCAGCTGACGGTCGCCAAGCTCGACGTGGACGCCAACCCCCAGACCGCCACCCAGTTTCAGGTGGTGTCCATCCCCACGATGATCCTGTTCAAAGACGGGCAACCGGTGAAACGGATCGTCGGGGCCAAAGGCAAGGCCGCGTTGCTGCGTGAGCTTTCCGACGCGGTTCCCGGCCTGAGCTGACCGAACTTTCGGGCCGCTCCGCGCCCCGCGCTTCGCCTGGGGTTTTCCCGAAATTGGGAGGTATCTGCGACAATCGCTGTTAGCTGTCACCCGAAATCGAGCCTGTCACACTTGCCACGAAGGGCCCCTTGGTATGCCGAGTCCGCGCCGCGAAGACGGCGACGCGCTGCGTCGTGGTGACCGCAGCGCAGTCGTGGCAGAGATCCGGGCCACGCTGGCGTCGCTGGGACTGCTCGACGATTCCGCGGAGGAGCTGGCGACGGGCCGGCACGTGCCCCTCGAGCTCTTTGACGCCGAACTCGACTACGCTGTGCGTGCCTTCCAGCAGCATCGCGGACTGCTGGTGGACGGCATCGTCGGCGAAGCCACGTACCGCGCCCTGAAGGAGGCCTCCTACCGGCTGGGCGCGCGCACCCTCTATCACCAGTTCGGGGCCCCGCTCTACGGTGACGACGTCGCCACGCTGCAGGCCCGGCTACAGGACCTCGGCTTCTACACCGGCCTGGTCGACGGCCACTTCGGGTTGCAGACCCACAACGCGCTGATGTCGTACCAACGGGAGTGCGGCCTTGCCTCCGATGGCATCTGCGGGCCGGAAACGTTGCGCTCCTTGTACTTTCTGAGTTCGCGCGTGACGGGCGGTTCGCTGCATGCGATCCGCGAGGAAGAACTGGTCCGCCGGTCGGGCCCCAAACTGTCGGGCAAACGGATCATCATCGACCCGGGCCGCGGCGGTGGCGACCACGGACTGATCTCGCAGGGCCCGTCGGGCCCCATCAGCGAAGCAGATATGTTGTGGGACTTGGCAAGCCGGCTCGAGGGGCGGATGACCGCCATCGGCATGGAGACCTTCCTGTCGCGCCCGACCAACCGCAGCCCGTCGGACGCCGAACGCGCCGCCACCGCCAACAATGTCGGTGCAGACCTGATGATCAGCCTGCGCTGCGAAAGCCAGCCCAACCCGGCGGCCAACGGTGTGGCCTCGTTCCACTTCGGGAACTCGCACGGGTCGGTGTCCACCATCGGCCGTAATCTCGCGGACTTCATTCAGCGAGAAGTTGTGGCCCGCACGGGCTTACGCGATTGCCGCACCCATGGCCGGACGTGGGATCTGTTGCGGCTGACCCGGATGCCGACCGTTCAGGTCGACGTCGGTTACATCACCAACCCGCGCGACCGCGCCATGCTGGTCTCCACGCAGACCCGCGACGCCATCGCCGAGGGCATCCTCGCCGCGGTCAAACGGCTCTACCTGCTCGGCAAGAACGACCGCCCCACCGGCACATTCACTTTCGCGGAGTTGCTGGCACACGAATTGGCCGTGGAGCGCGCGAGCCGGCTCGGCGGCTCCTGACCGCTCTCGCCGCCGCGCACCGCGTTGGTGATCGTGGCTCCCGCCCCGACCGGCTGCTGCAGCTGGGCGCTCGCGAGCAGGCGTTCCAGCGCGGCCTCGACCTCGGCCTTCCAGCCGAGGTCCTTGTCGAGTTCGAGCCGCAGCCGCGGGAAGTATCGATGGGGGGCGACCACCACGAAGCCGGCGTCTTTCAAGAAGTCCGCGTCGATGACGCAATGTTCGACCGAGCAGTCCCCGAGGGCTTCCAGGACGGGGCGCACGTCGGCGTCGACCGTTTGCGGATCCTGTAATTCCGCGGCCGCCCGCGTGCGGCCGAACGCCTCCAGGGCGCGCACACCGCGCCGGACCAACTCGTCGATGACCCCGGCGATGAGTTGGTGCGGCAGGTCGTCGGCGCCCTGCCCCGGCTCGATGCCCATCGAGGTCAGCAGCACCGCGTCGGCGGACACCGGCGCGGTGGGAAACCGCTGCGCGCGCGGCACCGCGCGCGGCGGGGCGTACAGGACGTATCCGATGCAGGTCGGCTCGGCGTCGCTGTGCTCGGCCGCGACCGGCGTCGCGATCTGTCCGCAGGAACCCCATTCCAGCATCACCATCGAAAACCAGGCTTCCTTCTCGAATTCCGGGTCGGCGAGATGGTCCTGGTCACCGAGCGTCGCGGGGTCGACCTCCCAGAAGACGCAGCGACGCGCATGCTTGGGAAGCTGCTCGAAACCTTCGAGCCGCAGTGGGGTGATTCGAGCAGACACAAGCCTCCTGGCTTCCGTGCGTTACTGCAGTCATCTGCGGTCGCGTGCAGCGGCAACCCCTTCAGGATAGGAGAGTTGGTCGTCGTCGGGCCAGTATTGCGTCCGCCGCCCGAGTGGCATTGGCAACACCGGTGCCCGCGCCGCGTCGGCGGCGCGTCCGAAGGCGAAACGGCTTGGCGCCCAAGATGTTCGGCCCGGCACCCGATTCCCGGAGCCCGTCGTCCGCCATCTCGCGGCCGCGCCGCGTCACAGTGACGTAATTACACGGTGTGGCCGGTCAGGCGTCGGCGGCGGTCATCGTGTCGACGATGCGCTGGAGGTCGTCCACCGAGCCGAATTCCACGACGATCTTGCCCTTGCGTTTGCCGAGGCTCACCGTCACCCGCGTGTCGAAGGCGTTCGACAGCCGCTCGGCGACGTCCTGCAGACCCGGCATCTGTATCGGCTTCCGCCGCTGCGGAGCCGGCGCGGGAGCGGCGCCCCGATTGGCCAGGGTGACGGCCTCCTCGGTCGCCCGCACCGACAGGCCCTCGGCGACGATCCGGCCGGCCAGCTCCTCCTGCGCCGCGGCGCCGGCCTCCAATGACAGCAACGCACGCGCATGTCCGGCCGACAGCACCCCGGCCGCAACGCGGCGCTGCACCGCGATCGGCAACTTGAGCAGCCGGATCATGTTGGTGATCAGCGGGCGGGAGCGTCCGATCCGCGACGCCAGTTCGTCGTGGGTGACCCCGAATTCGTCGAGTAGCTGCTGGTAGGCCGCCGCCTCTTCCAACGGGTTCAACTGCACGCGATGTATGTTTTCCAGCAGGGCGTCGCGCAGCAGGTTGTCGTCACCGGTCTCCCGCACGATGGCCGGGAGCGTGGCCATTCCCGCCTTCTGGGCTGCGCGCCAGCGGCGCTCCCCCATCACGATCTGGTAGCGCGCGCCGCTCTGCGACTCGGACGCCGCGCGCACCACGATCGGTTGGAGGAGGCCGAACTCCCGAATGGAGTGCACCAGTTCGGCCAGCGCCTCGTCGTCGAAGACCTGCCGTGGTTGGCGCGGATTGGGCTCGATGTCGGCCGGCGAGATTTCGCGGTACACCGCGCCCATCGGCGTCGTGCCCTGCGCCGTGCCCCCGATCAGGACGTCGGCGGCGGCCTCGCCCATCCGCGGCCCGAGGGTCGCCCGCCCGGTGTCGCTGTCCGCGGGACCGGTCGGGATCAGCGAGGCCAGGCCCCGGCCGAGTCCGCCCTTTTTCCGTACTGGCTGCGTCATGATCGTCCCTTCACGGATCGTGCCTTCACGACTGGTGGGTGTCGCGCCGAGCCAGTTCGCGGCTGGCGTCGAGGTAGCTCATCGCCCCGCGGGAGCCGGGGTCGTAGTCGATGATCGTCATGCTGTAGCCGGGGGCCTCGGAGACTTTGACGCTGCGTGGGATCACCGTGCGCAACACCTTCGCGCCGAAGTAGCGGCGCACCTCGGCCGCCACCTGATCGGCCAGCTTGGTCCGTCCGTCGTACATGGTCAGCACGACGGTGGTGACGTCGAGCGCCGGATTGAGGTGGGCCTTGACCATCTCGATGTTGCGCATCAGTTGTGACACACCCTCCAGCGCGTAGTACTCGCACTGGATCGGAATCATCACTTCCGGGGCGGCGACGAGGGCGTTGATCGTCAACAGCCCGAGCGATGGCGGACAGTCGATGAAGACGTAGTCGAAGTCGAAGTCGTCGAGCGCCGCGAGCGCGGTCCGCAGCCGGTTCTCGCGGGCCACCATGCTCACCAACTCGATCTCGGCTCCCGCCAGATCGATCGTGGCCGGAACGCAGAAGAGCCGTTCGCTGTGTGGGCTCTGCTGTACCGCCTCCCCCAGCGTGACGTCGCCCAGGAGCATCTCGTACGACGAAGGGGTGCCGGACTGCCGATCGGCGATGCCCAGCGCCGTGCTCGCATTGCCCTGCGGGTCGAGGTCGACGACGAGCGTCTTGAGTCCCTGCACCGCGAGCGCGGCCGCGAGGTTGACCGCGGTCGTGGTCTTGCCCACCCCGCCCTTCTGGTTGGCGACGGTGAAGAGCCGGCGCCCCGCGGGCCGGTTCAGCGGCTCATACGTCGTGTGCAGCACCCGCATCGCGCGCTCCGCCGCCGCGCCGATCGGGGTGTCGAAGTCGTCGGATGTTTCACGTGAAACCATCGCACTGACCGCCGTTTCCTCTGCAGGAGTCACCGCCTCCTGAACCGACTCCCGCGCTGCGACGGAACCCGCAGCACGCGACTTTTCCGTCGCGGCCGCGGCCGGGGATGCCGGACCGCCCGCCGCCCGATCGTACGAAGGCGAACTCATCGCGCCCCCCCGCAGTCCGTCCCCGCCGATCGCCGGTGCGGCCGCGTCCCGCGCCGCGCCACCACCGCGGTTGCGGGCTGACGCAAGGCGTTCGCGCCACATGTGACCACCTTGGCATCGAGGGCGCCCGACGCCTCCATCACACGCCGGTGCCGCCGAACTTCCTCGGGAGCCCGTTCCCCCTTGATCGCGATCATCCGTCCGCCCGGCCGTAGCAACGGCATGCTCCACTTCGTCAACCTGTCCAGCGGAGCGACCGCGCGCGACACGGCCACGTCCCTCTCGCCGCACTGTTCGCGCACCCACAGCTCCTCCGCGCGTCCGCGCACCACCTCGACGGCCAACCCTAATTCGGTCACCGCCTCCTTGAGAAATTCGCTGCGCCGCAGCAGGGGTTCGAGCAGCACGACGTCGAGATCGGGGCGCGCGATGGCCAACGGAATACCCGGCAGGCCCGCCCCGCTTCCGATGTCGACGATCCGTTCGCCGGGCCGCACCAGCTCGCCCACGACGGCGCAGTTGACCAGGTGCCGCTCCCAGAGGCGCTCCGCTTCATGGGGCCCCAGCAGTCCGCGCTCGACGCCGGCGCTCGCCAGGATTTCCGCGTACTTTCGCGCCAGCTCGAGCCGGGGGCCGAACAGCCGGGCGGCGAGCCCGTCGTCGGAATCCCCTGGTTTCACGTGAAACATTTTCGGATCGGTTTCACGTGAAACATCCCTCTGCTCGCCGCGCCCCGTTCATCCCCGCGAACTACACCGCTGTAACTCAGTCGCGCAGGACCACGACCCGTCGCGACGGCTCCACGCCCTCGCTCTCGCTGCGCACTCCCTGCACGGCCGCGACGGCATCGTGGACGATCTTGCGCTCGAACGGCGTCATCGGGGACAGCTCTTCCTGCTCGCCGGTGTCGCGTACCCGCCGGGCCACCTTGTCCCCCAACGCGGCCAATTCCTCGCGCCGCCGGCGTCGCCAGCTCGCGATGTCGAGCATCAACCGGCTGCGCACACCGGTCTTCTGGTGCACTGCCAGGCGAGTCAGCTCCTGCAGCGCGTCGAGCACCTCGCCCCCGCGCCCCACCAACTTCGTGAGGTCGTCGCTGCCGCCGATGCTCACCACCGCACGGTCGCCTTCGACGTCGAGGTCGATATCCCCGTCGAAGTCCAGGAGGTCCAACAGCTCTTCGAGATAGTCGCCGGCAATCTCGCCCTCGGCGACGAGCCGGTCCTCCAATTCCTCGACTTCGTCCGCGCCGCCCGCCGGCGCCGCGGCCTCCTCGGTGTCCTCCTCGGTCGACAGCTGCACGTCTGCGTCACGTTCCGTGGTTTCCGCGTCCGTCATGTGTTTCCCTCTTCCTCGTTCATGGGTGCCGGGCTCGTCCGGGGCGGCCTTGCCAGGCGGTCCCTGCGAGCCGTGGCACCCTCGTCAACGTTTACGCCGTTTCGGCCGCGCTCCGGGACGCGGCGTCCGGTTGTCCGTACCGTCGCCCCCCCCGACCGCATTCGGCTTCCCCGCGGCGTCGTCTCCCGATTTCGAATCGCCTTCGCCGGCGTCGCCCCCGTCGTCCGTCGTCGAGGTCCCCGACTCCGGGCCGTCCTGGCCCACCGCGGCCGAGCCGTTGGCGCCGGCGCCCTTGGGGTTGCGCTTCGGTTTGGCACCCGGGGCCGGCGCGTTGGCGGCCCGCCGCTGGATGACTTCCTGTTTCTTGGCCGCTTCCTCTTTTTCGATCATGCCGAACACGAGGTGCTGCTGACCGAAGGTCCAGATGTTGTTCGAGAACCAGTACAAGATGATCGCGAGCGGCAGGAAGGGCCCGCCGACGACCACGCCCAGCGGGAAGACATACAGCGCAAGCTTGTTCATCATCGCGGTCTGCGGGTTGGCCGCCGCCTCCGCGCTCTGCCTCGCGATCGAGGCCCGGCTGTTGAAGTAGGTGGCGACGCCCGCGAGGATCATCACGGGCGCACCGACGACGATCACCGCCGGGCGGCTGAAATCGATGAAAGCATCCAACCCGGAGCGCTGCGTCATGGTCGCACCGATCGGCGCCCCAAACAGGTTGGCGTCCAGGAAGTGGCCCACGTCGGCGGCGCTGAACACGTAGTTGCCCGTCATCCGGTTCTGGATCACCGACAGGTGCGGCTGGCCGAATCCGCCCGTGGTGCGGTTGAACGACCGCAACACGTGATACAGGCCGAGGAACACCGGGATCTGCGCCAACATGGGCAGGCAGCCGAGGATGGGATTGAAGCCGTGCTCGCGCTGCAGCTTTTGCATCTCGAGCGCCATGCGCTGACGGTCCTTGCCGTACTTTTTCTGCAGCGCCTTGATCTGTGGTTGCAGTTCCTGCATCTGGCGGGTGGTCCGGATCTGGCGCACGAAAGGCTTGTACAGCAGCGCGCGCAGCGTGAACACCAGGAACATCACCGACAGTGCCCACGCGAAAAAGTTCGACGACCCCAGCACGGCGGCGAACAGCTTGTACCAGGCCCACATGATCCACGACACCGGGTAGTAGACGAAGTCGAGGCTGAAGAAATCAAACAAAAGTGTCCCTCTCCCGTTGCTTCACTGCGGCGGCCGAGGCGGCGCCTCCGGCCGCGGCTCGGTGCTCGCATCGCTCCGGTATCGGATCCCAACCCCCCCGATGCCATGGTCCACATTTGGCGAGCCTGACCAGTGCCAGCCAACTCCCCCGGATCAGCCCGTACTCGGTCAGGGCGTCCAACGCGTACTGACTGCAGGTCGGTACGAACCGGCACGTCGCCGGGCGCAGCGGCGACACCATGTGCCGGTACAGCTGGATCAGCGAAACCATTGCGCGGACGGCGATTTTGCCCACCCCGCCGGAGGCCCCACGCGAGCGCGCCAACACACTCACCGGCCCGTGCCCGCCCGCCGCGACGAACGTACCAACCCCCGCCGTAGCTGCTGCTCCAACCGCGCAGACGACGCCTGCCTGCTGCTCGGCAACGCCCGGATGACCAACCGGTCTGAGGGGTCCAGGTCGCTCAGCACCGTGCGCGCGACGTGGCGCAGCCTGCGCGCGACCCGATGGCGCTCGACGGCCGAGCCCACCGACTTGCCCACGATCAACCCGACTTGCGGACCCGCGCCCGCGTCCTGGTCGCTCGCCCTGCGAACATGCACGACCACATCGGGCTGCGCCGCGCGCGTCCCGTACTTCACCGTCGCGCCGAACTCCGATGACCGCGTCATGCGGTTGCGTGCGGGAAGCACCGCCAGAAGACCTGTCGCTGAAGATCAGGCAGAGATCGCGCGGCGCCCCTTACGGCGCCGGTTGGCCACGATCCCGCGCCCCGCGCGGGTCCGCATCCGCAGCCGGAAGCCGTGCACGCGGGCGCGGCGGCGGTTATTCGGCTGGAAGGTCCGCTTGCCCTTGGCCACGGCGTTCTCCTCGTTGTGTCTCGGTCCACGTAACCCGACCATCCGCCCGTGGAAGCGTCGTCATGACCACGGTCGGTGGTGGGTCTTGCTGCTGGCCCGGCGCGGTCCCCCATGACAACTTGGGTCGCAGCCGTATCGCCGACTTTCGGGCGACTGTTTGAGGGTACTGACGAGCTATGCCTGGGTCAAACCTCGCCTGCGCCAACGACCCATCCGGCTCCGGCCACCGAACCCGGCATCCGCACCGCGCGACCGCCCCGCCGGAGCCCAACCAAGGCAACTGGACTGCAACAGAACGGTTGGCAGCCGCACAGAAAACTGTTAGCTTCTTGCAATGCCGTGCCAGACTCGGACGGCGGCCGACAACGAAGCAAGGATGCCGGATCCACTAGCTGCCTAGGCTACCTCCACGGGTTGTCTCCAGCACGAAGATTGCGAGCTGTCGCCGACAGGCTGCGGCCCGCTCTACGATCATCCTGTACACAGTTGTGCATAACCATGTGGATAGTTGCTTCGTCGTCAGTGCCCCTCGACCCGGGACATGCGAGGACCAGGGAGATACGTCGTTGACCGATGACCCCGGTTCGACCTTCACGACGGTGTGGAGCGCGGTCGTCTCCGAGCTCAACGGCGCGTCCACCGCAGACGGCGCCGCCGGCAACCGCGCGACCCTCGTCACCCCCCTGACCCCTCAGCAAAGGGCCTGGCTGAATCTGGTTCAGCCGCTCACCATCGTCGAGGGCTTTGCTCTGTTGTCGGTGCCGAGCAGCTTCGTGCAGAACGAGATCGAACGCCACCTGCGCGAACCCATCACCGAGGCGCTGAGCCGCCGGCTCGGACAGCAGATCCAGCTCGGGGTCCGCATCGCTCCGCCCCCCGACGGCACCGACGACGGTGCGGTTTCCCCCGCGGAAAGCTTCCCCTGCGACGCCGAACTCGACATCGCCGACGACAGCGACGAACCCGACGACAGCGGCGACGTGCCCCTCGGCACCGAGCACAGCTGGCCGAACTACTTCGCCGAACGGCCGCGCAACTCCGACCCTGCGGCTGTCGGCGGAACGAGCCTCAACCGCCGCTACACCTTCGACACCTTCGTCATCGGCGCCTCCAACCGGTTCGCCCACGCAGCGGCCCTGGCAATCGCCGAGGCACCGGCCCGCGCTTACAACCCGCTGTTCATCTGGGGCGAATCCGGCCTGGGCAAGACCCACCTGCTGCACGCCGCCGGCAACTACGCGCAGCGCCTGTTCCCCGGGATGCGCGTCAAGTACGTCTCGACCGAGGAATTCACCAACGACTTCATCAACTCGCTGCGCGACGACCGCAAGGTCGCCTTCAAGCGCAGCTACCGCGACGTCGACGTACTCCTGGTCGACGACATCCAGTTCATCGAGGGCAAGGAAGGAATCCAAGAGGAGTTCTTCCACACCTTCAATACGTTGCACAACGCGAACAAGCAGATCGTCATCTCCTCCGACCGGCCGCCCAAACAACTGGCCACCCTCGAAGACCGATTGCGGACACGGTTCGAGTGGGGCCTGATCACCGACGTCCAGCCCCCCGAACTCGAGACCCGCATCGCCATCCTGCGCAAAAAGGCACAGATGGACCGGCTCGCGGTGCCCGACGATGTCCTCGAGCTGATCGCCAGCAGCATCGAACGCAACATCCGCGAACTCGAGGGGGCCCTCATCCGGGTCACCGCCTTCGCGTCGCTGAACAAGACACCGATCGACAAGGCGCTGGCCGAGATCGTGCTCCGCGACCTGATCGCCGACGCGAGCACCATGCAGATCAGCGCGGCCACCATCATGGCGGCCACCGCGGAATACTTCGACACCACCGTCGAGGAGTTGCGCGGTCCGGGTAAGACACGCGCCCTGGCGCAGTCCCGCCAGATCGCGATGTATCTGTGCCGCGAACTCACCGACCTCTCCCTGCCCAAGATCGGCCAGGCGTTCGGGCGTGACCACACCACGGTCATGTACGCCCAACGCAAAATCTTGTCCGAGATGGCCGAGCGGCGTGAGGTCTTCGATCACGTCAAAGAACTCACCACGCGGATCCGTCAGCGGTCCAAGCGCTGACGCGCATCTCTTTTTCAAAAAAACTTCCCACTCTCCCGTCACAGCAGTCACACCGGCGCGTTGTGCGCAGGCATGTGCACAACGCCGCCGAATGACGGCGCGCCGATCGCGCTCCCGTACACACCCGTCGTTCATCCCCAGCCGCCCACCAGGCGACGCACAGGCGCCGGGCCTGCCATCCACAGCCCGACGAGTCCCCTAGCTGCGCTGAAACCCTGGTGTCCCCAACATCCACACCCCTTATTACTGGTACTGAGATCTCTTCGATCTTCATTCTTTGAAAATCGGCTCTGGGGATGCGCGAGTGACACCGGTGCTGTGCCCCGGTTGGTCTTCGCGTTGTCGGGACTTGCGATTAGCTTTCAAGATGGCCCCGGACGATCTACGGTTGTTCTTCGGCTGCCGTTGCGGTCGTCATGGCGCACCTGCGCCATCGACGTTCGTCGCGGGACCCACGCTAGCGGGAGACTAGCCCTGGGATTTGGACACGTGGCAGGTGAAGGGACTCTTATGGACGTGGCGACAACAGCTGGCGTCACCGACCTGAAGTTTCGGTTGGTGCGAGAGTCCTTCGCCGACGCGGTGTCGTGGGTGGCGAAGAATCTGCCGACCAGGCCGGCGGTCCCGGTCCTGTCCGGAATCCTGTTGTCCGGAACCGACGACGGCCTGACCATTTCCGGGTTCGATTACGAGGTTTCGACCGAAGCCCAGATCGCGGCCGAAATTGCTTCTCCGGGAAGCGTTTTGGTTTCGGGACGGTTGTTGTCCGACATCACGAGGGCACTGCCCGACAAGCCGATCGATTTCTACGCCGACGGCAACCGCGTCGCCTTGACCTGCGGGAACGCCCGGTTTTCGCTGCCGACGATGGCGGTGGAGGATTACCCGACGCTGCCCGCCCTGCCCGAGGAAACCGGTACGCTGCCCGCGGATCTGTTCGCCGAGGCGATCAGCCAGGTCGCCATTGCCGCCGGCCGGGATGACACTCTGCCGATGCTGACGGGCATCCGCGTCGAAATCTCCGGCGACAGGGTGGTTCTGGCGGCCACCGACAGGTTCCGGTTGGCGGTGCGTGAGCTGACCTGGTCGGCGTTGTCGCCCGACGTGGAGGCGGCGGTGTTGGTGCCGGCCAAGACGCTGGCCGAGGCCGCGAAGGCCGGGTCCGACGGGTCCGAGGTGCGGCTGTCCCTGGGTGCCGGGGCCGGGGTGGGCAAGGAAGGCCTGCTCGGTATCAGCGGGAACGGCAAACGCAGCACGACGCGGCTTCTGGATGCGGAGTTCCCGAAGTTCCGCCAGCTGTTGCCGGCCGAGCACACGGCGGTGGCCACCATGAACGTGGCCGAACTGGCCGAGGCGATCAAGCTGGTTGCGCTGGTGGCGGATCGCGGCGCGCAGGTTCGCATGGAATTCGCCGAGGGCATGCTGCGGCTCTCGGCGGGCGCCGAGGATGTCGGCCGCGCCGAGGAGGACCTGCAGGTGGACTTCGCCGGTGAGCCGTTGACGATCGCGTTCAACCCGACGTATCTGACCGACGGCCTGGGATCGGTCCATTCGGAACGCGTGTCGTTCGGCTTCACCACCCCGGGCAAACCGGCGTTGCTGCGTCCGGCGTCGGCCGAGGACGGCCATCCGACCGGCCCGGGTCCCTTCTCCGCCCCGCCGACCGATTACGTGTATTTGCTCATGCCAGTTCGGTTGCCCGGCTAGGTGTACGTCCGGCATTTGGGGCTGCGCGATTTCCGGTCCTGGGCCCAGGCCGACCTCGAATTGGGACCGGGCCGGACGGTGTTCGTCGGTCCCAACGGCTTCGGAAAGACGAATCTCATCGAGGCGCTGTGGTATTCGACGACGTTGGGCTCGCACCGGGTGGGCACCGACGCGCCGCTGGTCCGGGCGGGTGCCGAGCGGGCCGTGGTCTCGACGATCGTGGTCAACGAGGGCCGCGAATGTGCCGTCGACCTCGAGATCGCGGCGGGGCGCGCCAACAAGGCGCGCTTGAACCGCTCTCCGGTGCGCAGCACGCGCGAGGTGGTCGGGGTGTTGCGTGCGGTGTTGTTCGCTCCGGAAGACCTGGCGCTGGTTCGCGGCGACCCGGCCGAGCGTCGACGCTATCTCGATGAGCTGGCCACCGTTCGTCGGCCGAGGATCGCCGGGCTGCGCGCCGACTACGACAGGGTGCTGCGCCAGCGCACGGCATTGTTGAAATCCCTTGGTGCAAAAAGATATAGGGGCGACCAAAGCGCATTGGACACCCTCGAGGTGTGGGACAGCCGGCTGGCGGAGCACGGCGCCGATCTGATGGCCGTCCGTATGGAACTGGTCGGGCAACTGGCTCCCGAGGTGGAAAAGGCCTACCAGCTGCTGGCGCCGGGGTCGCGCGCGGCGTCGATCACCTACCGGGCGAGCCTGGGCGGGCACAGCGATGCCGGCGATGCCGGCGGTGACCGCGCATTCCTCGAAGCGGCGCTCTTGGCCGCGTTGTCGGCGCGCCGTGATGCGGAGTTGGAGCGCGGGATGTGTCTGGTCGGGCCGCACCGCGACGACCTCGAGTTGCGGCTGGGCGAGCAGCCGGCGAAAGGTTTTGCCAGCCACGGTGAATCGTGGTCATTTGCGGTGGCCTTGCGGCTGGCCGCGTACGAGTTGTTGCGGTCCGACGGCGCAGAGCCGGTGCTGTTGCTGGACGACGTGTTCGCCGAACTCGACACCACCCGGCGCCGTGCGCTGGCCGAGGTTGCCGAATCCGCCGAACAGGTTCTGGTGACCGCGGCGGTGCTGGAAGACATTCCGGCGGACTGGGATGCTAGGCGGGTGTACATCGATCTGCGGGACGACGATTCCGGGCGCGTCTCGATGGTGAAATCGTGACCGGTGACGGCACCGACTCCGGTGACACGGAATCCGGCAACACCGCGCTGCCACCGGGATTGAACGGCATCGACTTGGTGCGCCGCACGCTCGAGGAGGCGCGCGCGGCCGCGCGCGCCCAGGGCAAGGACGCCGGGCGCGGGCGTGCGTTACCGGCCGCGACGCGGCGGGTCACCGGGCGGCGGCGACGCTGGTCGGGTCCGGGGCCCGACGGCCGGGACCCCCAGCCGCTGGGCCGGCTGGCGCGCGACCTGGCGAAAAAACGCGGCTGGTCCGCGCAGGTGGCGGAAGGCACCGTCCTCGGGCACTGGCCGTCGATCGTGGGTCAGCAGATCGCCGACCACGCCGCCCCGGTCGGCCTGAGCGACGGCGTGCTCAGTGTGGCGGCCGAGTCCACCGCCTGGGCCACCCAGTTGCGCATGATCCAGGCGCAGCTGCTGGCCAAGATCGCGGCGGCCGTGGGCAATGGTGTGGTGACTTCGCTGAAGATCACCGGCCCGGTCCCGCCGTCGTGGCGGAAGGGGCCACGCCACATCGCGGGCCGGGGGCCCCGCGACACCTACGGATAGCCGGCGTCGGCGCCTGCCGTCTCAGATCCGCCAGGACGAAACGGACCCGGGTCACGCACGTCAGGACGCGACCCAAATGAAGAAATCGAGCACACGGCGCGGCCAGATAGGCAGAAACGCGCCCAGAAAGTCGGTCCTGACTGCCCATCACGGTAGACTTGACCGGATGCGACCGCTGCGGTGACTGAACCGCTCGCATGAAACCCCGAGGAGAGCATTCCGACCGTGGCTGCCCAGAAGAAGAAGGCACAAGACGAATACGGCGCTGCCCAGATCACCGTCCTGGAAGGGTTGGAGGCCGTCCGCAAACGGCCCGGTATGTACATCGGCTCCACCGGTGAACGCGGTCTGCACCACCTCATCTGGGAGGTCGTCGACAACTCTGTGGACGAGGCGATGGCCGGCTACGCCACCCAGGTGGACGTCAAGCTGCGCGACGACGGCAGCGTCGAGGTCGCCGACAACGGCCGCGGAATCCCGGTCGCCATGCACTCCACCGGGATTCCGACCGTCGACGTTGTCATGACCCAGCTGCACGCCGGGGGCAAGTTCGGTGGGGAGAACAGCGGCTATACCGTCAGCGGCGGTCTGCATGGGGTCGGCGTCTCGGTGGTCAACGCCCTTTCCAGGCGGCTCGAGGTCGACATCGCACGCGACGGCTCCCTGTGGTCGCAGTACTACGAACGCGCCGTCCCGGGAACCCTCAAGCAGGGGGAGGCGACCAAGAAGACCGGAACGGTGATCAGGTTCTGGGCGGACCCGGAGATCTTCGAGACCACCGAATACGACTTCGAGACGGTCGCACGGCGGCTTCAAGAGATGGCGTTCCTGAACAAGGGCCTGACGATCAACCTCACCGACGAGCGGGTCAGCAACGCAGAAGTCGTCGACGAGATCGTCAGCGACACCGCCGAAGCGCCCAAGTCCGCGCAGGAGACGGCGGCCGAATCGACGTCGCACCACAAGGTCAGGCACCGCACGTTCCACTACCCGGGCGGCCTGGTGGATTTCGTCAAACACATCAACCGCACCAAGAGCGCGATCCACAGCAGCATCGTGGATTTCTCCGGCAAGGGGGAGGGTCACGAGGTCGAGATCGCGATGCAGTGGAACGCCGGCTACTCCGAGTCGGTGCACACCTTCGCCAACACGATCAACACCCATGAGGGCGGCACCCACGAAGAGGGCTTCCGCGCCGCGCTGACGTCGGTGGTGAACAAATACGCCAAAGACCGCAAACTGCTGAAAGACAAGGACCCGAACCTCACCGGCGACGACATCCGCGAGGGCCTGGCCGCGGTGATCTCCGTCAAGGTCGCCGAGCCGCAGTTCGAGGGTCAGACCAAAACCAAGCTGGGTAACACCGAGGTCAAATCATTCGTCCAGAAGGTGTGCAACGAACAGCTGACGCACTGGTTCGAAGCCAATCCGTCGGACGCGAAAGTCATTGTGAACAAGGCGGTGTCGTCCGCCCAAGCCCGAATCGCGGCCCGCAAGGCGCGAGAGTTGGTGCGCCGCAAGAGCGCCACCGACATCGGGGGGTTGCCCGGTAAGCTCGCCGACTGCCGCTCGACCGATCCGCGTAAGTCCGAACTTTATGTGGTGGAGGGTGATTCGGCCGGCGGCTCGGCCAAGAGCGGCCGCGACTCGATGTTCCAGGCGATTCTTCCGTTGCGCGGCAAGATCATCAACGTCGAAAAGGCGCGAATCGACCGTGTACTGAAGAACACCGAAGTCCAGTCGATCATCACCGCGCTGGGCACCGGCATCCACGACGAGTTCGACCTCAGCAAGCTGCGCTATCACAAGGTCGTGCTGATGGCCGACGCGGACGTCGACGGTCAGCACATCTCCACGCTGTTGTTGACGCTGTTGTTCCGGTTCATGCGCCCGCTGATCGAGAACGGGCACGTGTTCTTGGCGCAGCCCCCGCTGTACAAGTTGAAGTGGCAGCGCACCGAACCGGAGTTCGCCTACTCCGACCGCGAGCGGGACGGCCTGATGGAGGCCGGGCTCAAGGCGGGCAAGAAGATCAACAAGGACGACGGTATCCAGCGCTACAAGGGTCTGGGCGAGATGGACGCAAAAGAGTTGTGGGAGACCACGATGGACCCGTCGGTGCGGGTGCTGCGCCAGGTCACCCTGGACGACGCCGCGGCCGCCGACGAGTTGTTCTCCATCCTGATGGGCGAGGACGTCGATGCGCGCCGCAGCTTTATCACCCGCAACGCCAGGGACGTTCGATTCCTGGATGTCTGACCGGTCAGACGCGCCAACGCAAACGAGGAATAGATGACTGACACCACGCTGCCGCCGGGAGACCAGCCCGCCGAGCGGATCGAACCCGTCGACATCCAGCAGGAGATGCAGCGCAGCTACATCGATTACGCCATGAGCGTGATCGTGGGCCGCGCGCTGCCGGAGGTGCGCGACGGCCTCAAACCCGTGCACCGCCGCGTGCTGTATGCGATGTACGACTCCGGCTTCCGCCCGGACCGCAGCCACGCCAAGTCGGCGCGGTCGGTGGCCGAGACGATGGGCAATTACCATCCGCACGGCGACGCGTCGATCTACGACACCCTGGTGCGCATGGCGCAGCCGTGGTCGCTGCGCTATCCGCTTGTCGACGGGCAGGGCAACTTCGGCTCGCCGGGCAACGACCCGCCGGCCGCTATGCGGTATTGCGTCACCAAAGATGCGTTGGTGCGTTTACCGTTCGGGCAGTCCGTACGGATTGGGGATGTGGTTCCGGGCGCTGCGCACAATTCGGACAACGCGGTCGAGTTGAAGGTTCTGGATCGGCACGGCAACCCCGTTTCGGCGGACACACTGTTCCACTCGGGCGAGCATCAGACTTTCAGGGTACGGACGGTTGACGGCTACGAGGTCACGGGTACGGCCAACCATCCCTTACTGTGCCTGGTCGACGTCGCCGGCGTACCCACCTTGCTGTGGAAGCTGATCGAAGAGATCCGCCCCGACGACCACGTCGTGTTGCAGCGCACGCCACCGATGGAATTCGGCCCTGGTGACTGGCATGACGTGCTGGAAGCCTTGCTGCTGGGTGCTTTCATCAGCGAGGGCTTCGTATCCGAAACTCGCGCCGGGTTCAACAACCTCGACCGCGACTACTTCGACATGGTCGTCGGTGCGTACGACGCGGTCGTCGGAGGCCGGCGGTATGTATCCGCGCGGGTGATCGCCTCCGGTTCGATGTTGCATGAACTTGACGTGCAGAATCTGTCGGAACTGAGGAAGACACGGCTTGGTGGGTTGATCGGGCAACGCTCGGCCGACAAGTCGGTGCCGCATTGGCTGTGGCAGTCCCCTGCCGCAGTGAAACGCGTCTTCTTGCAAGCGCTGTTCGAGGGTGACGGCTGGTGTTCTGCGCTACCGCGCAACACAATTCAAATATCTTACTCGACACGCAGTAGGCAGCTGGCCATAGATATTCAGCAGATGCTGCTCGAGTTCGGAGTCGTCTCAAGGCGATACCGGCATGCTGTTGGCGAGTACAAGGTCGTCATCACCAATCGTGCTCAGGCCGAATTATTCGCAACCCATGTGGGTTTCGGCGGTGTTAAGCAAACCAAGTTGACCGCCGTACTCGCTGAGATGCCGACTTGTCGCGGACGGGACGGAGATTACGTACCCGGACTGGCCGCGTTCATCCGCAAGTCCGCCGGCGGCTCCTGGGCCGACCGCGACTGGCTCAACCGCCACAACGTCGACCGCATCCAACGCTGGCGCACGCGCGGCGACGAGATCCTGGCCCACATCGCCGACGCCGACGTCCGCGCCATCGCCACCGACCTCACCGACGGCCGGTTCTACTACGCGCGGGTTGCCTCCATCACCGATGCGGGCGTGCAACCGGTGTACAGCCTGCGCGTCGACACCGAGGACCACGCGTTCCTCACCAACGGTTTCGTCAGCCACAACACCGAGGCGCGGCTGACCCCGCTGGCGATGGAGATGCTTCGCGAAATCGACGAGGAAACAGTCGATTTCGTGCCGAACTACGACGGCCGGGTGCAGGAGCCAACCGTGCTGCCCAGCAGGTTCCCCAACCTGCTGGCCAACGGGTCGGGCGGCATCGCGGTCGGCATGGCGACCAACATCCCGCCACACAACCTGCGCGAACTCGCCGAGGCGGTGTTCTGGTGCCTCGAGAACCACGAGGCCGACGAGGAGGCCACCCTGGCCGCCGTCTGCGAACGGGTCAAGGGCCCCGATTTCCCCACCTCCGGGCTGATCGTCGGGTCACAGGGCATCGCCGACGCCTACAAGACCGGGCGCGGTTCCATCCGCATGCGCGGCGTCGTCGAGGTGGAAGAGGATTCCCGCGGGCGCTCGTCCCTGGTGATCACCGAGCTGCCGTATCAGGTCAACCACGACAATTTCATCACCTCGATCGCCGAGCAGGTCCGCGACGGCAGGCTCGCCGGTATCGCCAACATCGAAGACCAGAGCAGCGACCGGGTGGGGCTGCGCATCGTCATCGAGCTCAAACGCGACGCGGTCGCCAAGGTGGTGCTCAACAACCTCTACAAGCACACCCAGCTGCAGACCAGTTTTGGTGCCAACATGCTGGCCATCGTCGACGGGGTGCCGCGCACGCTGCGCCTCGACCAGCTGATCCGCCACTACGTCGCGCATCAGCTCGACGTGATCGTGCGGCGCACCACCTACCGGCTGCGCAAAGCCAACGAGCGCGCGCACATCTTGCGTGGTCTGGTCAAGGCGCTCGACGCGCTCGACGAGGTGATCGCGCTGATCCGGGCGTCGGAAACCGTCGACATCGCCCGCGCGGGGCTGATCGAACTGCTCGACATCGACGACATCCAGTCCCAGGCGATCCTCGACATGCAGTTGCGGCGGCTGGCGGCCCTGGAACGTCAGCGCATCGTCGACGACCTGGCCAAGATCGAGGCCGAGATCGCCGACCTCGAAGACATCCTCGCCAAGCCGGAGCGTCAGCGCGGGATCGTCCACGACGAACTCGCCGAGATCATCGACAAATATGGCGACGACCGCCGCACCCGGATCATCGCCGCCGACGGCGACGTCAGCGACGAGGATTTGATCGCCCGCGAGGATGTCGTGGTCACCATCACCGAAACCGGATACGCCAAGCGCACCAAGACCGACCTTTACCGCAGCCAGAAGCGCGGCGGCAAGGGCGTGCAGGGCGCCGGGCTCAAGCAGGACGACATCGTCAAGCACTTCTTCGTGTGCTCGACGCACGACTGGATCCTGTTCTTCACCACCCAGGGGCGGGTGTATCGGGCCAAGGCCTACGAGCTGCCGGAGGCGTTGCGCACCGCGCGCGGACAGCACGTGGCCAACCTGCTGGCCTTCCAGCCCGAGGAGCGCATCGCCCAGGTCATCCAGATCCGCGGCTATGAGGACGCGCCGTACCTGGTGCTGGCCACCCGCAACGGCCTGGTGAAGAAGACGAAGCTGACCGACTTCGACTCCAACCGCTCGGGCGGCATCGTGGCCATCAATCTGCGTGACGGCGACGAGCTGGTCGGTGCGGTGCTGTGTTCCTCCGACGACGACCTGCTGCTGGTGTCGGCCAACGGGCAGTCGATCAGGTTCTCGGCGACCGACGAGGCGCTGCGCCCGATGGGACGCGCCACCTCCGGGGTGCAGGGCATGCGTTTCAACGCCGACGATTACCTGTTGTCGCTCAACGTGGTTCGCGAAGGCACCTACCTGCTGGTCGCGACGTCGGGCGGCTACGCGAAGCGAACCGGGATCGAGGAATACCCGGTGCAGGGCCGCGGCGGGAAGGGCGTCCTGACCGTCATGTACGACCGCCGGCGCGGCAGGTTGGTGGGCGCGCTGATCGTCGACGACGACAGCGAGCTCTACGCGATCACCTCCGGCGGCGGCGTGATCCGCACGGCCGCGCGTCAGGTCCGCAAGGCGGGCAGGCAGACCAAGGGCGTTCGGCTGATGAACCTGGGCGACGGCGACAACCTGTTGGCGATCGCGCGGAACGCCGAAGAGAACGCCGAGGAGGCCGTGGAGGAAGCCGAGAACGGCAACCAGGCCGACAGCTCGAGCGAGTAGCGGGTGACGATCCGGGCGGGCGTTGCCCCGGGGAAGCCCCGGGCAACTAGACTCAGCCCGGTGACGATGCGGGCCGCTGGGCGGCCCGAGGAGGAGTCGGGCAATCAAGCTCAGCCCGGTGACGATGCGGGCCGCTGGGCGGCCCGGACGCGATGCGACTACCGCCGCCTGGGTAGGCCCAGGTAGGACCGGGTAGAGCCAGGTAGGAAACGTTAGGAGTCGGGGTGACCTCACCGAGCGAGCCGGGCGCCCCCAACAAGGGTGGCGGCCATAATGGGGATGGTTCGGCCGAGCGGAGTGCCACGCAGCGCGTGACGCCCGCCGCGGAGTCACCGCCCTGGCAGCGCGGCGCGTCGAGGGCCGCCCAGTCGCCGCATCGCCAGTCCGACGCGCCCGGCGAGACGCGCGCGCCGGCCGGGGCCGACGCCCGCCTGAACCGCTTCATCTCGGGCAGTTCGGCACCCGCGGCCGGCTCGGCCGGGCATATCAGGAACCCCACGCAGGAGATCGACGCCGTGTCGGGGCGCGGCGAGGGCTCGCCGGCGGAGGCCTACGCCAGCGAGCTGCCTGACCTGTCGGGCCCGATGCCGCGGCCCCCGCAGCGCAGGGCCGCACCACCCGACCGGGGTCCGGAGGGGTCGAAAGCGCCGGGCTCGGGTCGCCCGGAGAGCCGGGAGGGCCGGGACTCGCGCGACGAACGGGTGCAGATCTCGCGGCGGGCCCGTGGGCCGGTGCGGGCCAGCATGCAGATCCGCCGGATCGATCCGTGGAGCACGCTGAAGGTGTCGCTGCTGCTGTCGGTGGCCCTGTTCTTCGTGTGGATGATCGCGGTGGCGTTCCTGTACCTCGTGCTCGGCGGCATGGGTGTGTGGGCCAAGCTGAACAGCAACGTCGGTGATCTGCTCAACAACACCAGCGGCAGCAGCGGCGAACTGGTGTCCAGCGGCACCATTTTCGGCGGCGCGGTCCTGATCGGTCTGGTCAACATCGTGTTGCTGACCGCCATGGCCACGATCGCGGCGTTCGTCTACAACCTGACCACGGATCTGATCGGGGGTATCGAGGTCACGCTGGCGGACCGCGACTAGCGTGGATCCCGGCGTTTTGGGAGTGGGGCGACGATTGCGGTAATCTCGTCGCTCGGCCGTACGCGAGTGCGGGCCTATAGCTCAGGCGGTTAGAGCGCTTCGCTGATAACGAAGAGGTCGGAGGTTCGAGTCCTCCTAGGCCCACAACCATGGGTCCGTTGAGACGTTACGTGAGACTGGCCGCGAAAGTGGCACCGCCGCTGGGGCTGCTCGCCGCGGTGGCGGCGGCGGTGCGGTCGCGGCGTGGGGTCGAGGTCTGGCACATGGCGGTCGCCGACACTCCCGAAGCCGGTGACGGGCAGGGGCCTTAGCTCAGTTGGTAGAGCACCGCCTTTGCAAGGCGGGTGTCAGGGGTTCGATTCCCCTAGGCTCCACAGGTCATGCGCCAGGCGTGACACTTCGCACGTCACGCCGGGCTTCGCTCCAGCAGCACCGATGTTGATTCCGTCCCGTTGACCAACGTGACAGCGCACGTGATTCGCACGCGACGGTTCGTCTGACGCCAACGCTGGCGTCATCGGATGGCTTTTCAAGGTTGCCGCGCCAACCGTGAAATCACGAACCTGGATTTAAATGGTCGGTGAATGGCTTCCGAGCATCCTGGTCCGGCGGCGGGAGAGCCTGCGGTTGGCCGTGCTGTGAGGCCCGGCCGCGCCGCTATGGACGCGGCTGCACGTCGACGCTGGGTGGCCGCGGGGACGGTTCCTCGGGCCGCTGACGCGTCGAGCGCCGCACGACGCCGAATGCCACCGCCCCGCCGGCCAGCACGGTCACGGCGGCGCCCGCGATCAACAACGGCCGTCTACCGCGGCGGCGCTGCGCCCGTCGTGCGTCCCGCAACGCCTGGGGAAGGTTGGCGACGACTTCCTGCGCGGCGGCCAGTTCCTGGCCGATCGCCTCCTGGGCGGCCGCCACGTCCCGGGCCAGCCGGCCCTCGCGGTAACGGCGGCGCAGCCCGGCCGCGGAGGCTGCCGCCGCGTCGACACCCAGCCCCACCAGCCCTCGGGTGACGTACACCGGCCCCACCACCGAGTAGGTCAGGCCCCGGGCCAGTCGCTCCCGGGGGGTCAGCCGGACTTCCGCGTTCTCTTTCATCTGCCGCCTTTCTGCGCCCGTCGTGCCAGCCGGTCATGGAACCCGCTGGAAAAGTTAGCCGAGAGGTCGTCGGGGACCTCCACAGACTGCCACCAAAGGGGTGCCGGCGGGACCTCCGATACAGAACTGCCCGGCCGCGGTGGCACCGGCTGCGGGCAGCCCCACGGCTGATGGCAGACTTGGCAGTCGTGACCAACAGCCCCATTCAGACTGCCACTGCCACGCTGCACACCAACCGCGGCGACATCAAGATCGCCCTGTTCGGCAACCACGCCCCCAAGACCGTCGCCAACTTCGTCGGCCTGGCGCAGGGCACCAAGGAATACTCGACCCAGAACGCGTCGGGGGGTTCGTCGGGCCCGTTCTACGACGGCACGGTGTTCCACCGGGTGATTCGCGGTTTCATGATCCAGGGCGGCGACCCGACCGGTACCGGCCGCGGCGGTCCGGGCTACAAGTTCGCCGACGAGTTCCACCCCGAGCTGCAATTCGACCGGCCCTACCTGCTGGCGATGGCCAATGCGGGCCCGGGGACCAATGGTTCGCAGTTCTTCATCACCGTGGACCAGACGCCGCACCTCAACCGGCGCCACACGATCTTCGGCGAAGTCACCGACCCCGAGTCGCAGAAGGTCGTCGACGAGATCGCGACGACGCCCACCGACGGCAACGACCGCCCCGCCGAGGCGGTCGTCATCGAGTCGATCACGATCACCTAGGGCCTGCACGTCGGGCGACACTGCCCGAGTCGCCTGCCGCAACGACGCCGGGCAGCGGCCCCGCTCAGCGCCGGTTTCGGCCCGCGTAGCCGGCGGCCGTCAGCGCGTCGAGCACGTCGAGCGGGTTGGTGCCGAGGTCCCAGCGGGAGAAGATCACCATCCCGCCGCCGACCGTCTCGATCTCGAGCAGCCGGACCGTGCGCCCGTAGCGACGGAACTCGGCGATCCGGATGATCTTGATCGCGGCGGGCTGCAATACCTGCGTCCGGAACCAGCCCCGCAGCGCCAGGCCGTCCGGGGTGATTGCCAGCTTCGGGCGTGCGCGCCACGTCATCGCCGCAAACAACACCAGACCCGCCGCGGCAATCCCCGTCAGGAGTCGCCCCGGCACGTCTGTGACCATGGTCACACTCGCGATAGCCATGACAACGCCCGCGAGGCCACAACCAGCGATTCCTGCCGGACGCGGCGCCCACAGTGTTTGCTGCATGCGGTTCTTAACCCCTCCCACCACTGCCGATACGGTTATCCACAAGCGCTATCAACAGTGGGGATAAATCACACGCATGTCATTGTGTGGTCACGACGTTGCTAGCGCGACGACAGACCGACCCCGATATGAATTCATCACCCGGCGCGGCCCGCTCAGTGCCAGCGCATCGTGAGCAACAGGCCGGTGATCATGAAAGCGAACGCGATGGCGTAGTTCCAGGGGCCCAGTTGCGCCATCCAGTTGAGCGCCGTCGGGGCCTGGCTCCCGACCGCGGCCAACTGAAACACCATCAGCCAGACGAGCCCGATGAGCATGAGGCCGACGAACAGCGCGACGAACCACACACTGGACGGCCCGACCTTCACCTTCACCGGTGTGCGGCTCACCGCGCCGACGGCAAAGTCGTTCTTCTTGCGGACCTTGGACTTGGGCATGGGTACCTCGCGGATATGTGGGGCTACCTGGACGAACGGTGAGCGCAACGGGGTGCAACGATGACGAGGGTGGTTGCACGCCGAGCCTGGCTATGAGAGTAACTCACCTGGCAGGGTGACCGGGAAATGGAGAAACGATGAGCGACACGCGCCGCTCGCCGTGGCGGTTCGGAGTTCCGCTGGTCTGCCTGCTGGCCGGCGTGCTCCTGTCGGCGACCCACGGGGTCTCCGGTGGCGCCGAGATCCGCCGCAGTGATGCGCCGCGCCTGGTCGACCTCGTCCGCGACGCCCAGGCATCAGTGAACGACCTCAACGCGCGGCGCGACGAGCTTTCGAGCGCCGTCGACGCGGCCCGCGGCCGGTCCTCGGACGCCGCGTTGGCGGACCTGCTGCGCCGGTCCGCCCGGCTGGCCGGCGAGGCGGGCATGGATCCCGTACACGGTCCAGGGCTGGTGGTGACCCTCGACGACGCCCAGCGTGACGCCAACGGCAGATTCCCGCGCGATGCCTCCCCCGACGACCTGGTGGTGCACCAGCAGGACATCGAGGCCGTCCTCAACGCGCTGTGGAGCGCCGGCGCCGAGGCGATCCAGATCCAGGACCAGCGGATCATCGCGACGTCGGTGCCGCGTTGCGTCGGCAACACCCTCCTGCTCAACGGGCGCACCTACAGCCCGCCCTACACCATCACCGCGATCGGCGATCCCACGGCCATGCAAGCCGCTCTGGCCGCCGCGCCCCTGGTGATCCTCTACAAGCAGTACGTGGTCCGGTTCGGCCTGGGCTACCACGAACAGGTCGAGTCCGACGCGCACGTCGTCGGCCACGCCGGGCCGCTCCGGATGCACTTCGCGCAGCCCGTGCCGTCGCCGGCCACCGCCCCCGGACGGCGCGGGCGGTAGCCTGACACGATGCGGATCCTGGTTGTCGACAACTACGACAGCTTCGTGTTCAACCTCGTGCAGTACCTGGGACAGCTCGGCGTCCAGGCCGAGGTGTGGCGCAACGACGACGCCCGGCTCTCCGATGAGCCGGCCATCACCGCGCAGTTCGCCGGTGTTCTGCTCAGCCCGGGCCCGGGCACGCCCGAGCGCGCAGGCGCGTCGATAAGCCTCGTACGGGCCTGTGCTGCGGCGCGGACCCCGTTGCTGGGGGTGTGCCTGGGCCACCAGGCCATCGGCGTCGCGTTCGGCGCCCGGGTGGACCGCGCGCCCGAGTTGCTGCACGGCAAGACCAGCAGCGTCTTCCACACCAATGTTGGTGTACTGGAAGGCCTTCCGGATCCATTCACGGCCACCCGCTACCACTCGCTGACGATCCTGCCGGAATCGCTGCCCGCGGTGCTCGAGGTGACGGCCCGCACCCGCAGCGGTGTCATCATGGGTGTGCGCCACGCCGACCTGCCGATCCACGGCGTCCAGTTCCATCCGGAGTCGATCCTGACCGAGGGCGGGCACCGGATGCTGGGCAACTGGCTCGCCTACTGCGGGTGGGCGCGCGACGACACGCTGGTCCGCCGGCTGGAAAACGAGGTCCGCGCCGCGGTGCGGCCGCATCTTCCGGACCCGGTGGCTACTGACCGAACTTCAGCGTGATGATCCCGTCCCGGTTGACCCCGGCCCCGGGGGGCGGATTCTGATACACCACCTTGTTGTGCATGGAGCCACCGGCGTCGACGTCGGGCCCCTTGTCCAGCACCCCGGTCCACCCCAGTGCACGTAACCGCGGTTCGGCGTCGTTCCAGAACATGTTGGTGACGTCGGGCATCACGAACTGGTTGCCCTTGGACACCTGCAGTTCGATGACCGAGTCGACCGGGACCGTGGTGCCCTTGGGCGGATTGGTGCCGACCACCTCGCCGGCCGGCCGGGGACTGTCCACCGCGGCCTGACCGAACTTGGTGAAGCCGTACACGTTGAGATTCTTCTGCGCGACGTCGACGGTCTGGCCCGCCACGTCGGGAACCTGCTTCGTTTCCGGGCCGGAGCCGACGATGACGGTGATGACGTTGGTGATCGCCGAGGTCTGGTTGGCCGGCGGATTCGTCCCGATGACCTTGCCCAGCAGGTCGGGGGTGGACGGCGAATTCGCCTGCTTGAACTTGGCGAACCCGGCGGCTTTGAGCTTTTTGACCGCGTCGCCGTAGCTCAGCGAGGAGACGTCGGGCACCTCGCGCTGCTCCGGCCCGGTGGAGACGTTGATGGTGACCTCGTCGCCCGCACTCACCGACGCGTTGGCGTCGGGGTCGGTGTTGATGACGTGGTCGGGTGGGATCGTCGAATCGGGCTTCTGCAGCGTGCGCGTCTTGAACCCGCGGTTCTGCAGCACCGCGATGGCGTCGGCGGACACCTGGCCCCGTACGTCGGGCACGTGGACGTCGCGGGTGCCGCCGCCCAACGTGTTGAAGGCGATGACGACGACGATCGTCAGCACCGCGAGCACGGCCACCGCGACGACCCAGCGGGCGACCGAACCCCCGAGCCGCTCCTCGTCGGTGTCGGCGCCGCCGAGTGGCTGGCGCGGGGAGGGGTCGGTGCGCGGGTGCCCGCCGCGCCCACCGTGTCCGCCCGAGGGCGCGAGCAGCGACGTGCGCTCCGCGTCGGTGAAGACCTTGGGAGCCTCAGGGGGCTCACCGTTGTGCACCCGAACCAGGTCGGCGCGCATCTCCGCCGCCGTCTGATAGCGGTTCTCCGGGTTTTTGGCCAGCGCCTTGAGGACGACCGCATCGAGGGCGGCGGAGATCCCCTCATGCCGGCGTGACGGGGGGACCGGGTCTTCCCGCACGTGCTGATAGGCCACCGCGACGGGCGAGTCACCGGTGAACGGCGGCTCGCCGGTGAGGATCTCGTACAGTACGCAGCCGAGCGAATAGACGTCGGATCGCGCGTCCACGGACTCGCCGCGGGCCTGCTCGGGCGAGAGATATTGGGCCGTCCCGATCACGGCCGCGGTCTGGGTGACGCTGTTGCCGCTGTCGGCGATCGCCCGCGCGATGCCGAAGTCCATCACCTTGACGGCATTGGTCTTGCTGATCATGATGTTCGCCGGTTTGACGTCGCGGTGGATGATGCCGTTCTGGTGGCTGAAGTTCAGCGCCTGGCAGGCGTCGGCGATGATCTCGATGGCGCGGCGCGGGGGCAGCGGGCCGTCGGTGTGGACGATGTCGCGCAGGGTGACGCCGTCGACGTACTCCATGACGATGTAGGGCAGCGGGCCGGCGGCCGTCTCCGCCTCGCCGGTGTCGTACACCGCGACGATCGACGGGTGGTTCAGCGCAGCGGCGTTCTGGGCTTCCCGCCGGAACCGCAGGTAGAAGCTGGGATCGCGGGCCAGATCGGCGCGCAGCACCTTCACCGCGACGTCGCGGTGCAACCTGATGTCGCGCGCCAGGTGAACTTCCGACATGCCGCCGAAGCCGAGGATCTCGCCCAGTTCGTAGCGGTCGGACAGATGCTGCGGGGTCGTCATCGCGGTGTCTGCTGTCGGGCCGGCAACGCGACGGGCGTCGGCGGCAGCGGCCTGGCCGGAGGCGTGAACCGCGGGGGGGCAAGACCGCCGGGGGTATTGCTCGGCGCCGCCGGTCCCGAGGATCCCGAGGAGGGCGGGCCGCCGGTGTCGGTGACCGTCGGCGTCGGCGTCGGCTGTTGCTCGGTGTCCGCGCGGGAGTTGATGACAATCAGGACCGCGATGATGATCGCCAACGCCCCCAGCACTCCCGCCGCCCACAGCAACGCGCGCTGGCCCGACGAGAACGTGCGTCGCGCCGGGGGCGGCCGATGCCCGCCGGTGGTCGGCCGGGACCGTCGCACCGCCGGACTGCGTGCGCTCGTGGCACCCGCCACCCTGGTCGGCGCGCCGGCCGACGGGATGGCCGCCGGCGAGGCGCGCCCCGGTGGCGGTGACTGGCTGGGCCGCGGCGGGCGTCGGCCCGCGCGCACCGCGGCGACCGCGTCCGCGAACGGGCCCCCGCTGCGATAACGCATCCCGGGGTTCTTGACCAGGGTGATCTCGATCAGCTCGCGGACGTTGGGCGGCAGCTCGGCGGGCAGCGGCGGCGGGGGCTCCTTGATGTGCTTCATCGCCACCGAAAGGGCGCCGTCGCCGGTGAACGGCCGCTTACCCGAGACGACTTCGTAGCCGACCACGCCGAGGGAGTAGACGTCACTGGCCGGGGTCGCTTCGTGGCCCAGCGCCTGTTCGGGCGCGATGTACTGGGCGGTACCCATCACCATGCCGGTCTGGGTCACCGGCGCGGCGTCGACGGCCTTGGCGATACCGAAGTCGGTGATCTTGACCTGGCCGGTGGGGGTGATCAGGATGTTCCCCGGTTTGACGTCGCGGTGCACCAGCCCGGCGGCGTGGGCGACCTGCAGGGCCCGGCCGGTCTGCTCGAGCATGTCCAGCGCGTGCCGCAGCGACAGTCGGCCGGTGCGTTTGAGCACCGAGTTCAACGGCTCACCGTTGACCAGCTCCATGACCAGGTAGGCGGTGCGCCCCTCCCCGTCCAGTTGGCTTTCGCCGTAGTCGTGGACGGCGGCGATCCCCGGGTGGTTGAGCATCGCGGTGGTGCGCGCCTCGGCGCGGAAGCGCTCGATGAACTCGGGGTCCTGGGAGAACTCCTGTTTGAGCACCTTGACCGCCACGCGCCGGCCCAGCCTGCTGTCGACGGCCTCCCAGACCTGGCCCATGCCGCCGGTGGCGATCAGGCGTTGCAGGCGGTACCGGCCGGACAGCGTCACGCCTACCCGCGGGCTCATGGTCCCCCCTGCAGCGCGGCCTCGATCACGGCCCGTCCGATCGGCGCGGCGAGTGCACCCCCGGTCGCGGACAGGCGATCGGCGCCGTTCTCCACCACCACCGCCACGGCGACCTTCGGTGCTTGCGCGGGCGCAAACGCGATGTACCACGCGTGCGGTGGGGTGTGTCGCGGATCGGTGCCATGTTCTGCGGTACCAGTTTTCGATGCGATCTGCACGCCGGGAATGGCCCCTTTCTGCTGCGCGACCTTCTCGGCGCTGACCATCAGCTCTGTCAGCTTAGCCGCGACCTGCGGTGACACCGCGCGGCGCTGTTCGTAGGGCACCGCCGTGCTGATGCTGGACAGGTCCGGGCCCTTGAGGCTTTCGACCAGGTAGGGCTGCATCGTCACCCCGTCGTTGGCGATCGTCGCGGCGACCTCGGCGTTCTGTAACGGCGTGACCGCGACGTCTTTCTGGCCGATGCTCGACATCCCCAGGGCCGCGGCGTCGGGGATCACTCCGATGGTCGATTCGGCGACCTGCAGCGGGATGACGCTCGGGGCGCTGTCCAGCCCGAACGCACGCGCCATGCCGCGCAGCGCCTCCGCGCCGGTCATGAGCCCCAACTGGACGAATGCGGTGTTGCACGACTTGGCGAACGCCTCGGCCAGCGACACCGTCGGTTCGGGCCCGCATGGCGTCCCACCGTAGTTCTCCAATGTGGCGCTGCTGCCGGGCAGCGGGATCGAGGGCGCCGCGGTCAATTGCTCGGTCACCGAGGCGCCGGCCTCCAGCGCCGCCGCGGTGGTGATCACCTTGAACGTGGAACCGGGAGGGTAGGTCTCGGAGATGGCGCGGTTGGTGAGCGGATTGCCGGGATCGTCGCGCAGCCGCTGCCAGGCCTGCGCCTGCAGTTCGGGATCGTGCGAGGACAACAGGTTGGGGTCGTAGGACGGCGACGACACCATGGCCAGGATCTTGCCGGTGGACGGTTCGAGGGCGACGACGGCGCCCTTGCACGGCCCCCCGCAGCCCTGCTGCATCGCGTCCCAGCCGGCCTGCTGGACACGCGGGTTGATCGTGGTGTCGACGTTGCCCCCGCGCGGATCGCGACCGGTGAAGAAGTCGGCCAGCCGGCGCCCGAAGAGGCGCGCGTCCGAGCCGTTCAACACCGGGTCCTCGGCGCGTTCCAGGCCCGAGCTCGAATAGCGCAGCGAATAGAAGCCGGTGACCGGCGCGTACACGTCGGGATTCGGATACACCCGCAGGAACCGGTACCGGCTGTCGGTGGCCACCGAATAGGCCAGCAGCTGGCCGCCGGCGACGATCTGGCCGCGTTGACGCGAATACTCGTCGAGCAGGATCCGCTGGTTGCGCGGGTCGGCCCGCAGCCCGTCGGCGGCGAAGACCTGCGTCATCGTGGCGTTGAGCAACAGCAGCACCATCAACGCCATCACGGTGACCGAGATGCGGCGGAGGGAGGTGTTCATACCCGCTGGATCACCTCGGTGCCGGCCGCCCCGATCGATGACGTGTTGCGCGTGGGCGCACGCAGGGGCTGCCGGGCGCTATGGGAGATTCGCGCCAGGATGGCCAGCAGCACGTAGTTGGCCAGCAGCGACGAGCCGCCGTAGGACATCCACGGCGTGGTCAGGCCCGTGAGTGGGATCAGCTGTGTCACGCCGCCGACGACGATGAACAGCTGGATCGCCAGCGCCGACGCCAGGCCGGCGGCCAGCAGCTTGCCGAAGCTGTCGCGGGTGGCGATCGCGGTGCGCAGACCGCGGACGATGACGATGGTGTAGAGCAGCAGGATGCTCGTCAGCCCGACCAGGCCGAGCTCTTCACCGAAGGCGGCGATGATGAAGTCGGTCGCCGCGGCGGGCACGGTGTCGGGCTGGCCGTTGCCCAGGCCGGTTCCGAAGATTCCGCCGGTGGCGAAGCTGAACAGCGACTGCACCATCTGGTAGCCGCTGCCCTCAGGGTCCGCGAACGGGTCCCACCACGTCTGCACGCGGACCCGGACGTGCGTGAAGACGAAGTACGCGGCCACGCTGCCCGCGGCGAACAGCACCAGTCCGATGACCACCCAACTGAAGCGCTGGGTGGCCAGATACACCACGACCAGGAAGGAGGCATAGAGCAGCAGTGAGGTGCCCAGGTCCTTTTCGAAGACCATCACCCCGATCGAGATCACCCAGGCCGCCAGCAGCGGCGCGAGGTCGCGCGGGCGGGGCAGGGTCATCCCCATGACGTGCTTGCCCACGCTGGTGAACAGGCCCCGTTTGGCGATCAGGACGGCCGAGAAAAAGATCAGCAGCAGGATCTTGGAGAACTCGGCCGGCTGGATCGAGAAACCCGGGAAGCGAATCCAGATCTTGGCGCCGTTCTGTTCGGACAGCGAGGCCGGCAGCAGCGCGGGCACCGCCAGGAAGACCAGGCCCGCCAGCCCGCAGACGTAGCCGTAGCGCGCGAGCTGGCGATGGTCCTTGAGGAAGGTGACCACCAGCGCGAACGTGGCCACGCCGACCAGGGTCCACAGCATCTGCTGGGTCGCGCTGGGGTGGTGGCGGCCGCTGAGTTCCTTGTCGGCGAGGTCGAGCCGGTGGATCATCACCAGGCCGAGCCCGTTGAGCAGCGCCACGATCGGGAGCAGCAGCGGGTCGGTGTAGGGGGCGAACCGCCGGATGGCCAGGTGCGCGCCCCCGAACAAGGCCAGGAAGAGCAGACCGTAGCTGACGAAATCCCAACGCATGCCGCGTTCCTGGTTGGCCTGCACGATGAGCAGGGCGGCGACGGTGATCAGCGCGGCGAAGGCCAGGAGCAGCAGTTCGGCATTGCGCCGGGTCGGCAGCGGAGGCGTGACCGCGACGGGCGGCTGGAGCTGGGTGGTCATGCCACCGTCCGGCAGTCGATGCCCGGCTGAGGTGGGGGTGGAGGGAGCGCGGTCAGCGTCTGCGCCGGTGGCGGCGTGGGCGATGTGCTCGCGGGTGACGCCGGCAGGGTGCCGGAAGGGGTGCTCGTGGGGTTGCGGG
>NZ_VMQU01000062.1 GCF_007714205.1 Mycobacterium helveticum
CCGCCTCGATCCTGGTCTCCACCCCGCCGCAGATCGCCATGTCGGCCTCACCGAGCACGATCTGCTGCCAGGCCCGCGCGATGGCCTCGCACCCGGACGCGCACGCCGACACCGGCGTCATCACGCCGGCCTTGGCGTGCCGTTCCAGGCCGACCGCCGCGGCCGCGCCGTTGGGCATGTATTTCTGCACGCCCAACGGGGAGACCGCTTTGATGCCGCGAGCGCGCATGTCGTCGTAACTGAAGACCATCTCTTCCGACGACCCCAACCCGGTGCCGATGGACACGGCCAACCGGTTGGTGTCGACCTCCGGGTTGCCGGCGCTCTCCCACACCCGGCGGCCCAGGACGGTGGACATCCGTTGCAGGTAACCCGTGCGCCGCAGCTCGACACGGGTCAGCTGGCTGTCGAACTCCTCCACGAGGTGCCCGCCGATACGGACCGGCAGGTCGAACTCCTCGACAAAGGGATCCTCGAGAGTGCGGATGCCGCTTTGGCTGTCCTGCAACAGCTTCCACGTGTTCTCCGCGTCGGGTGCCAGCGCGGTCGTCATGGCGACGCCGGTGACGACCACATTGGGAAATGCTTTCCCGGTAACCAGCTCGGTCATGGGGCTTGCGAACTTTCCTTCCATACTTGTCCGGCTCCTCCTCGGGCCGTTTGCGGCCCGCATCGTCGCCGGACGCCGTGCTCAGTAGCGTCCGAACGCGAGGGCCACGTTGTGTCCCCCGAATCCGAACGAGTTGTTGATCGCGTAACGGAACTCGCCGTAGCGAGGTTCGCCCGCGACAATATCGAGGTCGATCTGGGGATCGGGGGTCTCGTAGTTGAGGGTCGGGGGTATGACGCCGTCCCGGAGGCTCAGCACCGTGAGAATCGATTCGAGGGCACCGACCGCGCCGATGGAGTGACCCAGCGCCGACTTGGGCGCATAGACCGCCGCGTGCTCGCAGCCGGCGACCCGCAGGGCGTTGGCCTCCGCGGCGTCGCCGATCGGGGTCGCGGTCCCGTGCGCGTTGACGTGGTCGATGTCCGCCGGCGACAAGCCCGCCAGTTCCATCGACCGTGTCATCGCCCGGCCGGCGCGCATGCCGTCGGCCGCGGGCGCCACCATGTGGAAGGCGTCCGAGGTGATGCCGGCACCGAGCAACCGGGCCAGCGGCTTGGCGCCGCGGGCCTTGGCGTGCTCCTCGGTCTCGATCAGCATGAGCGCCCCGGCCTCGCCGAATACGAAGCCGTCGCGGTCCCGGTCGAACGGGCGCGAGGCGCGCTCGGGCTCGTCGTTGCGGGTCGACATGGCCCGCATCATCGAGAACGCCGCGATCGGCAGCGCCTCGATGGGGCCCTCGACGCCGCCGCAGACGGCGACGTCGGCGTCACCCATGACGATCTGGCGCCACGCGTGGGCGATCGCCTCCGAACCCGAGGAGCAGGCCGACACCGGGGTCATCACCCCGGCGCGAGCCCCGAGCTGCAGCCCGACGGTCGCCGCGGCGCCGTTGGGCATGATCATCTGGACCGCGAGCGGGGACACCTTGCGAGGCCCGCCCTCGTTCATCAGGTCGTAGGTCTCGATGACCCGCTCGGCGCCACCCAGGCCGGTGCCGACGACGACGCTGAACCGGTCCGGATCCACGTCCGGGCTGCCGGCGGTCTCCCACAGGCGTGCGCTCAGCAACTTGCCCATGCGCTGGACGTACGACATGCGCCGCATGTCCAGCCTGCCCATGTGTTGGTCGACCGGCTCCTTGAGGTGGCCACCGATCTTGACGGCCAGGTCCCATTTGGCGACGAAATCGTCCTCGAGCACGCGGATGCCGCTCTCGCCGGCCAACAAACCCTTCCACGTGCCTTCGATGTCCGGCGCGATGGACGTCGTCGCCGTGACGGCGGTCACCACGACGTCCTTGAAAGGAGCGCCGCGGTAACCGCCATTAGCAGTGGAAGGCTTGCTCACTTGTCCGCTTCCAGCCTCGCCTTGACGTTGGCAACGGCGTCGGGGTTCTCCGACTCCAGCTTGGCGCGCAGCGCGGCGGCGGCCTCGGGGTCTTCTTCCTCGAGCTTCTGGATGTAGGAGACGACATCACCGACGGTGCGCAGACCGGCGAGGTCCTCGTCGGGGATCTTCACGCCGTACTTGTCCTCGGTCTGCACGGCGATCTCGACCATCGACAGCGAGTCGATGTCCAGGTCGTCGACGAACGACTTCTCCGGGGTGACCTCGGACGGCTCGATGCCGGTTACCTCTTCGATGATCTCGGCAATACCGGCAATGATTTCTTCCTGAGTGACGGCCACAGCCTGTTCCCTTCGTAATGTGTTGTGTGATGTGTGATGTGTGTTGTGTGTTGTGTGTTGTGTGGTAATCGAATTGACGTGTTATGTGGTTGTACTGGCGCGGCTGGCCCTCAGAGTTTCGCCAACGCGTCCAGGTCTGCGGGCGATTTGACGGCGCGGGCCGTGACTCCCCGAAGTTCACGCTTGGCGATCCCGGCCAGAGTGCCCGCGGGCGGGAACTCCACGATCGCCTGCACGTCGTGCTCACGCAGCGTCTGCGTGCACAGGTCCCAGCGCACCGGCTGGGTGAGCTGGGCGACCAGCGTCTCCATCGCCGCGGCCGCCGTCCGCACCGGCTTCCCGTCGTGATTGGACAGCAGGGTGGCGGTGGGTTCGGCCGTCGCGATCGCGGCCACCGCGGCGGCGTAGCCGTCGAGGGCCGACGCCATGTACCTGGTGTGGAACGCGCCGGCCACCCCGAGGGCGCGGACCCGGGCCCTGGCGGGCGGGTCTTCGGCGAGCTTCTCCAGCGCGGTCAGCGCGCCGGCGGCCACGATCTGGCCGGCCGCATTGCGGTTGGCGGGGAACAGGTCGAGCTGTTCGAGACGGGCCAGCACCTCGGCTTCGTCCCCGCCGAGCACCGCGGACATGCCGGTGGGCTCGGCGGCGCACGCCCTGGCCATCTCGGCGCCCCGCGTGGCGGCCAGCGCCACGGCGTCGTCCCCGCCCATCACCCCGGCGATCGCGTAGGCCGCGATCTCGCCGACGGAGTGACCGGCCACGATGAGGTCCTCTCCGGTGAGCAGTTCGCGCCTGGTCAGTTCCTGGTGGGCCAGCAGTGTGGCCGCGACGATCAGCGGCTGAGCGACCGCGGTGTCGGTGATCTCCTCGGTCGAGGCGGTGGTGCCCAGCCGCACGAGGTCCAGGCCACTGGCCTTCGACCACAAGGTCATCTGGTCGGCGGCGCCGGGCAGCTCCAGCCACGGCAACAGCATCCCCTCGGCCTGTGAACCCTGCCCGGGTGCAAGTAATGCGATCACATGTCTAAGAGAACACTGTGGAAACGGTTTTGGCGGGTGTAACAGATTATGAACCTTGTCTTAGCTTTTTGTATGGAGCCTACAAAACCGCTCGTGAAGCTACCTGTTCGATACCGCTCTGAGACCTGTTGTGTGGGTCACTATCGCCCGGGAAGCGCCGGCGCACCCGTCCTGACCGGCAGCGGAACCTGCGTCATGGTAGTGCCGGCAACACCGGCAGGGTGCATGGGGTAGTTGAGTTGACCGACCGTCGCCGCCACGCGCAGCACATATGCGTCCCTGGGCTGGGTCGGATCGCGCCCGGTGAAGTCGGTGATGCGCTTGAGGCGGTACCGCACGGTGTTTGGATGAACGAACAACTTCCTGGCACAAGCCTCAATCGCGCCGCCACAATCCAGGTAGGCCTCGAGTGTTTCGATCAGCGTGGGCCCGGCGTCGGCCAGCGGCCCCATCACGTCGGTGTGCAGCGCCACGATCGCCGAGGCGTCGCCCATCAGGGCGCGTTCGGGCAGGAGCTCGCGGGCTTGCACCGGCCTGGGCGCCCCGCTCCAGCCGGCGACCGCGTTCATCCCCGAGATCGCCTCGCTGGCGCTGTGGTAGGCCGCGGTCAGCATGGGCGCCGTGGGGCCGATGACGACCGGGCCGTCGGAAAAGGCGTTCAGCAGGGCGGTCAGGAACTTGTCGGTCGGCGACAGGTGGCCGGACACGATCGCCACCAGCCAGGTGCCGTGCACGTCGGTGAGGGCCGCCCGCCCGTGCCGGGCGGCGATGTCGCGGACGTCCTGGCTGGCGCGCTCGCTACCGGCCGGGCCGCCGGCACCTGTCGCGTCGCCGCGACCGGGGGCGGGGGTTCCGACGACGACCGTCGCCGGCGCGGTGGTGTCCCAGTTCAGGGCCGCCGCGCGGGACAGCAACTCGGGGCCGGTGTCGCCGCGGACCACCGCGTCGACGACGCTGGCCTCCATACGGCTGTCCCAGGTCCCCCGCGCCTCGGCCGCGTCCGCGTAGGCCGTGGCGGCGGTGAATGCGAGGTCGCGGCTGTACTTCAGGATCCCGACCGTCAGGGCGGTCAATTGCTCCTCGGAGCGGGCCAGCAGCGGCACCACCTCCTCGAAGAACTCCATGGTGACCCGCACCATCTCCACGCTGTGGCGCAGCGGCATCCGACGGGTCAGGTCCTGGGGCACCAGCTCGAAGGCCTGCGCGGTGTAGCTGACGTTGCTGTGCGGGTCGTGCATCCACTCCACGAAGTTCACCACCGCCGTTTGCACGACCAGCGCCACGCTGGCGCGCTGAGATGCTTCCAGTTCGGCGAAGAAGGGCAACCGTTCCTGCATGGCCGAAACCGCCTCGGTCGCCAGCCGGCCCGAGTACTGCTTCAGCCGCCGCAGCAGGGATTCCGGGACCGTGTCCAGCAGTTCCAGCGGCGACCGGGGGTGCTTGGCAAACGGACCCGCGAAGGCGTTGTCGTTCACCCCTAAAATCTACGCTTGCTTTCTGGACGTTTTCTCCAAAGCGGGGCGTGGGTCTTCAGCGCCCTCAGGCCACGCCGGGGTCCGACGTCTGCTCCGGGGCGGCCAGCACGTCGTCGATGCGGTACTCGCGCGCGGCGGCCACCGCCACCGACGGGTCGATCTCGCCGTCGCGCGCCAGCGCCTCGAGCACGGCGACGACCTGCGACTCGGCGTCGGTGTTGAAGTAGCGGCGCGCCGCGGGGCGGGTGTCGGAGAAGCCGAACCCGTCGGTGCCCAGCGTCACGTAGGTGCCCGGCACCCACGGCCGGATCTGCTCCGGCACCCCCCGCATCCAGTCCGACACGGCGACCACCGGCCCGGCGGCACCCTCGAGCGCCTTGGTGATGTAGGGCACCCCCGCGGGCCGGTCGGGGTGCAGCAGCCTGGCCTTCTCGACGGCGACGCCGTCGCGGTTCAGTTCGCCCCAACTGGTCACCGACCACACGTCGGCGGCGACGTCCCACTCCGCGGCCAGCATCTCCGCGGCCTTCAGCGCCCCGGGCATGGCCACCCCGGAGGCCAGGATCTGGGCCGTGTTCGCGCGCCGTTCCGCGGCCGTGCGGTACCGGTAGATGCCCCGCAACACGCCCTCGGGATCGAAGTTGTCCGGCTCGGGCGGCTGGGCGTAGGGCTCGTTGTAGACCGTGATGTAGAAGTACACGTTCTCCGGGTCCGGCCCGAACATGCGGGCCAGCCCGCCTTCGACGATGTAGGCGATCTCGTAGGCGAACGCCGGGTCGTAGGACACCACCGCGGGATTGGTGGCGGCCAGCAGCAGCGAGTGACCGTCGGCGTGCTGCAGGCCCTCGCCGGTCAGCGTCGTGCGGCCCGCGGTCGCCCCGAGCAGAAAGCCGCGCGCCATCTGGTCGGCCGCGGCCCACAGCCCGTCGCCGGTGCGCTGGAAGCCGAACATCGAATAGCAGATGTAGAGCGGGATCATCGGCTCGTTGTGCGTCGCGTAGGAGGTGCCGGCCGCGATGAACGAACCCACCGAACCCGCCTCGTTGATGCCCTCGTGCAGGATCTGGCCGATTTCGCTCTCCTTGTAGGCCAGCATCAGGTCGGCGTCCACTGCGGTGTACAGCTGGCCCAGGCGGTTGTAGATCTTCAACGACGGGAACCACGAGTCCATACCGAACGTGCGCGCCTCGTCGGGAATGATCGGGACGAGGCGGGGGCCGACCTCCTTATCCCGCATCACCTCTTTGAACGTGCGCACCAACGCCATCGTGGTGGCGACCTCCTGGTTCCCGGAACCCTTTTTCAACGGGGCGTAGATGTCGCGGCCGGGCAGCTTGAGCGCCTTGGTCTTGGTGCGCCGTTCGGGCAGGAAACCGCCCAGGGTGCGGCGCCGGTCGAGCAGGTAGCGGATCTCGGGGGCGTCGGAGCCGGGGTGGTAGTAGGGCGGCAGGTAGGGGTCCTCGTCGAGCTGGGCGTCGCTGATCGGGATCCGCATGGAGTCGCGGAACCACTTGAGGTCTTCCAGCGCCAGCTTCTTCATCTGGTGGGTGGCGTTGCGGCCCTGGAAGTGCGCGCCCAGCGAGTAGCCCTTGATGGTCTTGGCCAGGATCACCGTCGGCTGGCCCTTGTGGTCGACGGCGGCGCGGTAGGCGGCGTAGACCTTGCGGTAGTCGTGGCCCCCGCGCTTGAGGTTCCAGATCTCGGAGTCGCTCATGTTCGCCACCAGCGCCTTGGTGCGGGGGTCACGCCCGAAGAAGTGGTCGCGCACGTAACCGCCGTCGTTGGCCTTGTAGGTCTGGTAGTCGCCGTCGGGCGTGGTGTTCATCAGGTTCACCAGCGCGCCGTCGCGGTCGGCGTGCAGCAGCGCGTCCCACTCGCGGCCCCACACCACCTTGATGACGTTCCAGCCGGCCCCGCGGAAGAACGACTCCAGCTCCTGGATGATCTTGCCGTTGCCGCGCACCGGGCCGTCGAGGCGCTGCAGGTTGCAGTTGACCACGAAGGTCAGGTTGTCCAGGCCCTCGAGCGCACCGACGTGCGCCAGGCCGCGGCTCTCCGGTTCGTCCATCTCGCCGTCACCCAAAAAGCACCACACGTGCTGGTCGGAGGTGTCCTTGATGCCCCGGTCGTGCAGGTAGTGGTTGAACCGTGCCTGGTAGATGGCGTTGAGCGGGCCCAGGCCCATGGACACGGTGGGGAATTCCCAGAAGTTGGGCATCAGCCGCGGGTGCGGGTAGGACGGCAACCCGCCGCCGGGGTGGCTGTGCTCCTGGCGGAACCCGTCGAGCTGGTCGGTGGTCAGGCGGCCCTCCAGAAACGCGCGCGCGTAGATCCCGGGGGAGGCGTGGCCCTGGATGAACACCTGGTCGCCGCCGCCGGGATGCGACTTGCCGCGGAAGAAGTGGTTGAACCCGACCTCGTAGAGCGCCGCCGAGGACGCGTAGGTCGAAATGTGGCCGCCCACGCCGATTCCCGGGCGCTGGGCGCGGTGCACCATGATGGCGGCGTTCCACCTGATCCACGCCCGGTAGCGGCGCTCGACGTCCTCGTCGCCGGGGAACCACGGTTCCAGCTCGGTCGGGATGGTGTTGACGTAGTCGGTGGACGTCAGCGCCGGGATGGCCACCCGCTGCTCGCCCGCCCGTTCCAGCAGCCGCAACATGAGGTAGCGCGCCCGCGCCGGGCCCGACCGCTCCAGCAGTTCGTCGAAGGACTCCAGCCACTCCGAGGTCTCCTCGGGGTCGATGTCGGGCAGATACGACGCCACACCTTCGCGGATCACCCGAACCCGGTCGGGTTCACCTGCGCTGCTCGGGTTTTTCGCCAGATCATGGCGGGCGAACTCGGTGGTCAACGCACTGCTCCTGTGGTTTGCGGGACGTGTGCCTGCGCGGTGTATCGCACCTGGCCTCCCTATCGTGCCGCACCGGTGTCCGGTGCGGTAACCCGCCGTCCATCCGCCGCGCAACGTTCACCTGCCGCCGCGATCCGGTGCGTCGCGAGGTGGCGCGACACCGTCACCCGGTAACGTCAGCACCCGTGCTCATCGGATGGCGCGGGGTCCCTCGCGCGCACGTGGGGGACCTGCGCAGGCGAGGCGTTCTGGCGCTGGGCTGCGCGGCGTCGGTCCTGATGGGTGTGCTCGGCCTGGTGGCGGGGTGCACCACCGTCACCAACGGCACCGCGACGCCCGACACCAACCTGGCCCCGGCCTACCGGCAGTCGGTGTCGGCGTCGGTGTCGGCCTCCGAGGCGACGTCGAGCAGCAGGGAGTCCCAGCGGCAGCAGTCGCTGACGACCAGGGCGGTCCGCACCTCGTGCGATTCGCTGGCCACCGCGAGCAAAGACGCGATCGACAAGGTGAACGAGTTCGTGGCCGCGTTCAACGCGGGCCGCAGCACCGGCCCGACCGAGGGCCCGGCCGTCGGGGCGCTCAACGACAGCGCCTCGAAGGTCCTCAACAGCGTGAACGACGCGCTCTCGCCGCAGCTCAAAGACGCGTTCAACGCCTACGCCGATGCGGCGCACGCGGTGGCGAACGCCATCGGGACCCACGCGCCGACCGGCGAGTTCAACAAGCGGGTCGACCAGCTCAACGACGCGAAGACCAAGGCGCTGAAGCTGTGCCTGGCGTCGTTCTGAGACGCTGTTGTTCAGGCGATTCCCAGGTCATCCTCCCGAGGTACTCCCGAGGTTGAGGTATGGACCCGGTCCTGGCTATGCGACGATAATCCCCATCGCACGGCGCGGACGATTACAAGGAGGCTCCACGGTGGTCGCGGCGGATCACGCTCGCAAATTGGGCATCCAAAGAGACCAAGTCGTCCAGGAGTGGGGCTGGGACGAAGACACCGACGACGACATCCGCGCCTCGGTGGAGGAGGCGAGCGGCGGTGAGTTGCTCGACGAGGACACCGACGAGGTCGTCGACGTCGTGCTGCTGTGGTGGCGCGACGGCGACGGGGACCTGGTGGACACCCTGATGGATGCGATCGGTCCGCTGGCCGAGGACGGCGTGATCTGGGTGCTGACGCCCAAGACCGGCAAACCCGGGCACGTGCTGCCTGCGGACATCGCCGAGGCGGCGCCCACCGCGGGCCTGATGCCGACCTCGTCGGTCAACCTCGGGGACTGGGCCGCCAGCCGGCTGGTCCAGCCCAAGTCCCGGGCCGGCAAGCGCTGATGCTGCCGGTCGGAGCCACCGCCCCCGACTTCACGCTGCGTGACCAGAATCAGCAGCGTGTGAGCCTCAGCGGCTACCGCGACTCCAAGAACGTGCTGCTGGTGTTCTTCCCGTTGGCGTTCACCGGGATCTGCCAGGGCGAGCTGGACCAGCTGCGCGACCACCTGCCCGATTTCGAGAACGACGACCGCGCGGTGCTGGCCATCTCGGTGGGCCCGCCGCCCACGCACAAGATCTGGGCGATCCAGAGCGGGTTCCTGTTCCCGGTGCTCTCGGATTTCTGGCCGCACGGCGAGGTCAGCCGGGCCTACGGCGTGTTCAACGAGGACGCCGGCTACTCCAACCGCGGCACGTTCGCCGTCGATCGGACGGGGATCATCCGGTTCGCGGAGTGCAAGCAGCCCGGCGAGGCCCGCGACCAGCGCCTCTGGACCGAGGCACTGGCGGCTTTGCAGGATTGAGGATCTGGCGAGTGTGCGTGTCCGTACGCCGACACGCCGCGTGGCGCGTACAAACGCGCACCCTCGCCGATTTTGGGTACTTGCCCTCGGGGCGTGTAGCCTGCCCCGGCGGGCATGGGGCGCGTAGCTCAGTGGTAGAGCTCTGGTTTTACACACCAGCGGTCGGCGGTTCGATACCGTCCGCGCCCACCAGCGCGCTGCGACGATGACGAGGGGTGGTGAGGCCGTGCAGCCGTTCCGCATCGACGTTTCCGACGATGTCCTGCAGGACCTGCGAGCGCGCCTGGCGCGCACCCGCTGGCCCGAGGCCGAATGCGTGGACGACTGGAGTCAGGGCATCCCGCTGGACTACACCCGCGCGCTGGCCGGCTACTGGGCCGACGAATACGACTGGCGCTCCCGCGAGGCCGCGCTCAACCGCTTCGACCAGTTCACCACCGAGATCGACGGCCTGGACACCCATTTCATCCATCAGCGCTCACCGCACTCCGACGCGTTGCCGCTGCTGATCACGCACGGCTGGCCCGGCTCGATCGTGGAGTTCCACAAGGTCATCGAGCCGCTGACCAATCCGGCGTCCGGGCGCGCCGAGGATGCGTTTCACGTCGTGTGCCCGTCGCTTCCGGGCTACGGCTTCTCCGGGAAGCCGACCCGCACCGGCTGGGGCGTCGAACGGATCGCGCGGGCGTGGGAGACGCTGATGGGCCGCCTCGGCTACCAGCGGTACGGCGCGCAGGGCGGCGACTGGGGCGCGGCCGTGACCACCCAGATCGGCCGGAATCGCGGCCACTGCGCGGCGATCCACCTGAACATGCCGATCGGGCGCCCGACCCCCGGGGCCCTGAAGAACCCGACCGAAGAGGAGCAGCGGGCCCTGGCCGCGCTGGCCGAGCACCGCAGGTGGGGCACCGGCTACTCCAAACAGCAGTCCACCCGGCCCCAGACACTGGGCTACGGGCTGGCCGATTCGCCGGTGGGCCAGCTGGCGTGGATCGTGGAGAAGTTCTGGGCCTGGATGGATTGCGACGGCAATCCGGAGAACGTGCTGAGCCGCGACGAGCTGCTGGACAACGTGACGGTGTACTGGGTGACCGGCACGGCCACGTCCTCGGCCCGCCTGTACTGGGAGAGCTTCCGCGTCTGGGGAGAGCTGGACCGCGTCGAACTGCCCACGGGCGTCGCAGCTTTCCCGGGCGAGCTGCTCAAGACGCCGCGGTCCTGGTGCGAACCGGTCTACAACATCACGCACTGGACGGCCATGCCGCGCGGCGGGCACTTCGCGGCGTTCGAGCAGCCGGAGCTGTTCGTCGAGGACCTGCGCGCGTTCTTCGCCACAGTGCGCTGAGGCACTCGGCAACGGGGGCCGGATCGGCGGGTATGAGACGCTGCCGGGATGCTCAGCATGCGGCGGACCCGCAACGCCGGCGTGCTGGCCGGCTACCTGGCCGACGTCGCGCTGGGCGACCCGCGGCGGGGCCATCCGGTCGCGCTGTTCGGCGGCGCCGCGGCCTGGCTGGAGCGGGTCACCTACCGCGACAGCAGGATCGCCGGCGCCGCACACGTCGCGGTGCTGCTCGCCGCGGTGAGCACGCTGGGCGTGGCCGTGCGCGGCGCCGCCGCCCACACCGGCCGGCGCGGGCAGATCGCGGCCACCGCGGCGGCCACCTGGGTGGCGCTGGGGGGAACGTCGCTGGCGCGCACCGGCCTGCAGATGTCGCGGCTGCTGGGTCGCGGCGACGACGACGCCGCGCGCCGGCTGCTGCCGGCGCTGTGCGGACGCGACCCGGCCGCGCTGGATCGGGCGGGCCTGACGCGCGCGGCGCTGGAGTCGGTCGCCGAGAACACCTCGGATGCCCAGGTCGCGCCGCTGCTGTGGGCGGCCGCGGGCGGCGTGCCCGCGGTGCTGGCCTACCGCGCCATCAACACCCTGGACTCGATGATCGGCTACCGCTCGCCGCGCTACGCCCGGTTCGGCTGGGCCGCAGCGCGATTGGACGACGTGGCCAACTACGCCGCGGCGCGCGCGACCGCCGCCCTGGTGGTGATCTGCGCACCGTTGGTCGGCGGATCGCCGTCGGGTGCGGCGCGGGCCTGGCGCCGCGACGCCGCCGCCCATCCCAGCCCCAACGCGGGCGTGGTCGAGGCGGCCTTCGCCGGGGCGCTGGGGGTGCGGCTCGGCGGGCCGACGCAGTACCGCCACGAGCTGGAGATCCGGCCGGCACTCGGCGACGGCGCGGCGCCCGGCGTGGCCGACCTGCGCCGTGGGGTGGCGCTGTCGGCGGTGGTGCAGGCGGCGGCCGCGCTGCTCGCCGGCGGGTTGTCCTACCGCCGGCGGCCGTAGCGGTCGGCGATCTTGTCCTCGACGGTGGTCGGGCCTGCCGGGCCAGGTGCCTGCTGCTTTTCCTTGCGGCGGGCCTTGAGTTCGGAGTACGCGAAGTAGCCCAGTCCGATCGGCGCGAGGATGCCGAACGATATCCACTGGATGCCGTAGGACAGGAACGGCCCGGCATCCAGGTGCGGAATGCCGATGACGCCGAGCCCGCCGGGCTGGTCCTCGACCAGCTGCAGGTACGACCCGGCCAGCGGGACCCTGGTCAGCGTCGCGACCTGTTCGGTGTTGATCGAATACACTTGCTGGAAGCCGTCTTTGAGGAATGGCGCCTTGCCTTGGGCGGCCGGTTCGGAGTCGCGCAGGCGGGCCGTGATGGTGACGGTCTGCTGCGGAGCCGGGGGGATCGGGGGCACGTGCGAGCCCTGCTCGGGTCGCACGTAGCCGCGGTCGACCAGGACGGTCGGCCCGTCGTCGACCGCGAACGGTTCGAGCACCTCGAAGGCGGGGTCGCCCTCGACGACCCGCAGCCGGGCCAGCACCCGGAGGTCGGCGAGGTAGTGCCCCGTCGCCGTCACCCTGCACCACTGCGCGTCCGGAGCCGACGAAATCTGTTGCGGCAGAAGCGTTTTCAGTGGAACCGGCGCGGTGCGCAGGGACTGCTCTATCTGGTGGTTCTCCCGTGTCGTCCTGCTGTTCTTTCCCAGCTGCCACGGCGCGAGCACCGTGAAGCACAGGTAGGTGAAGGCGATGACCACCAGGGCCAGCGCTATCCAGCCCGGCCGCAGCAGGAACGCCACGCGGCGCATCAGCCCGCTCCGTTCCGGTCGAGCCGGTCGTCGACCCAGTCGTGCAGGCCGGGCAGGGCGGCCTCGATGACGGTGTAAACCGCCTCGAAGTCCTCGTGCTCGCCGTAGTAGGGGTCCTCGACGTCGGGCGTGTGGGCGCCCGAACGCGGGTCGAACGACCGCAGCATCCGTAGCCGCCGCGCCTCCACGCCCAGGTGTTGCAGCATCCGCAGATGGTTGCGGCTCATGGCGATGACCAGGTCGGCCGCGAGGTGGTCGGCGCCCACCTGGGCGGCGCGGTGATCGGTGGGGATGCCGTGGTCGCGCAGCACCCGGGCCGCCCGCGCGTCGGCGCTGCTGCCGACGTGCCAGTCCCCGGTGCCCGCGCTGGTCACCCGCACCGCGTCGCCCAGCCCACGCCGCCGCAGCTGGTCGGCGAACATCTTCTCGGCCATCACCGACCGGCAGATGTTGCCGGTACAGATGAACGTGACGTGCAGCGGCTCGCGATCAGACACCGAGGGCCCTCCGCAGCTCGGCGACGGTCCGGGCGGGCGTGGCGCCGTCGCCCAACCCGCCGGGGAAGTCGGCCTGCCCGTAGCCCCAGCCGACCACCACGGTGTCGATGCCGTGGTCGGCGGCGCCGACGACGTCGTGGCTGCGGTCGCCCACCATCAGGACGCGCTCGGGCAGCGGCGCCAGCTGCGCCAGCGCGTGGGCCAGGACGTCGGTCTTGGTGCTGCGCGAGCCGTCGGTGCCGGCCCCCGCGATCACCTCGAAGTACTCGTCGAGCCCGAAGTGGGCGAGGATGCGCCGTGCAATCGGCTCGGCCTTGGAGGTGGCCACGGCCATCCGCACGCCGGCCGCGCGCAGATCGGCCAGCAGCGGCTCGATGCCCTCGAACAGGCTGTTCATCGCCCAGCCCCGCGCGGCGTAATCGCTGTAGTAGGCCGCGATCGCCTCGTCGGTGGCCGCGCCGAGGCCCAGTGTGCGCAGCGTGGCGTGCATCGGCGGGCCGACGAGCCGGGCGACCAGATCGCCGTCGGGCACCGCGGCGCCGACCCGTTCCAGGGCGTGGCGGAAGCTGGCCACGATCCCCTCCGCGGAGTCGGTCAGCGTGCCGTCGAGGTCGAAGATCACCAGCTGCGCGGTCACCATGCTGCGTGTCACCAGACCATTGTCCCTGATTTCGGTTGTCCTCGAGGTTGCTGCGGCGTCCCCCCGACGGCCCACTAGTGTTTCACGGATGGCGAGTCTGCACCCGAGTCCGCCTGCGGCGGCGCGTTACCACGGTGACCAGGCCGTCGCTCCCGGGATGCTCGATTTCGCCGTCAACGTCCGCGACGCGCAGCCGCCGCAGTGGTTGGTGCGGCGGCTGGCCGAGCGGCTGGGCGACCTGGCGCGCTATCCCGGCGCCGACGACGTGCACCGCGCGCAGGACGCGGTGGCACGCCGGCACGGCCGCGCCCGCGACGAGGTCCTGCCGCTGGCCGGCGCGGCGGAGGGTTTCGCGCTGTTGAGCAACCTGCGTCCGGTCCGGGCGGTGGTCGTGGCGCCCGCGTTCACCGAGCCGGCGGCGGCACTGACCGCGGCCGGGGTGGCGGTGCGCCACGTCGTGCTCGAGCCGCCGTTCGGCCTGGACGGCGTGCGGCCGCCGGAGGACGCCGACCTGGTCGTGGTGGGCAATCCGACCAACCCGACCTCGGTGCTGCACACCCGTGAGCAGCTGCTGGCCTGGCGCCGGCCCGGGCGGATCCTGGTGGTCGACGAGGCGTTCGCCGACGCGGTGCCCGGCGAGCCGGAGTCGCTGGCCGGCGAGGCGCTGCCCGACGTGCTGGTGCTGCGCAGCCTCACCAAGACGTGGGCGCTGGCCGGGTTGCGGGTGGGGTACGCGCTCGGCGCGCCGGGGCTGTTGGCGCGGTTGACCGCGCAGCGGGCACACTGGCCGGTGGGAACTTTGCAGCTGACGGCGATCGCGGCCTGCTGCGACCCGGCGGCGGTCGCCGACGCGGCGGCCGGAGCGGTGCGGCTGGAGGCGTGCCGTGCCGACATGGCGGCCGGCCTGCAAGCCGTGGGCGCCGAGGTGTTCCCCGGCCGGGGGCCGTTCGTGCTGTTCCGCCACCCGGATGGCGTCCGGGTTCGAGAAGCTTTGAGAGACAAGGGGATTGCCATCCGTCGCTGTGATACATTCGTCGGCTTGGACGAGCGTTACCTGCGGGCGGCGGTGCGCCGCGAGTGGCCGCTGCTGGTCCGGGCCATCTCGGAGGCGACGACGAACGGGGTTCATCGGTGAATGTGCGACTGTCCGACGTCATCGACGTGCTGGACGAGGCCTACCCGCCGCGACTGGCTCAATCCTGGGACTCGGTGGGGCTGGTGTGCGGTGACCCCGACGACGCGCTGACGTCGGTGACCGTCGCGGTGGATGCCACACCCGCCGTCGTCGACGAAGTGCCCGCGGGCGGCCTGCTGCTGGCGCATCACCCGTTGCTGCTGCGCGGGGTCGACACGGTGGCGGCCAGTACGCCGAAGGGTGCGCTGGTGCACCGCCTGATCCGGACCGGGCGTGCCCTGTTCACCGCCCATACCAACGCCGACGCGGCGTCGCCGGGGGTGTCCGATGCCCTGGCGCGCGCCCTGGGCCTGACCGTCGAAGGCGTCCTCGAGCCGGTGGCGGCCCGCCCCGACCTGGACAAGTGGGTCATCTACGTGCCGCGGCAGAATGCCGAGGCGGTGCAGGCCGCGGTGTTCGGGGCCGGCGCGGGTCATATCGGCGACTATTCGCACTGCAGCTGGAGCGTCAGCGGCATCGGGCAGTTCCTGCCGCACGAGGGCGCCTCGCCGGCGATCGGCCGCGTCGGCACCGTCGAGCGGGTCGCCGAGGACCGGGTCGAGGTCATCGCTCCCGCGCGGCTGCGGGCCGGCGTGTGGGCGGCGATGCGCGCCGCCCACCCCTACGAGGAGCCCGCCTTCGACGTCTTCGCCCTGGTGCCCCCGCCGGGCGACACCGGGCTGGGCCGCATCTGCGCGCTGCCGGAGCCGGAGTCATTGCACCACTTCGTATCTCGTGTCGATGACGCGCTGCCGCGGACCACCTGGGGCGTACGCGCCGCGGGTGATCCCGACGGAGCCGTGTCGCGGGTGGCCGTCTGCGGCGGTGCCGGGGATGCGCTGCTGGCCGCCGCGTCGGGCGCCGGCGTGCAGGCCTACGTCACGGCCGATCTGCGGCACCACCCGGCCGACGAGCACCGGCGGGCCTCGGATGTGGCCCTGATCGACGTCGCGCACTGGGCCAGTGAGTTCCCCTGGTGCGAGCAGGCCGCCGGCCTGTTGCGGTCCCGATTCCCCGGCGCGCTCGAGGTGCGGGTGTGCGGAATTCGCACCGACCCCTGGAACCTGGGGCACCTTGGCAACGAAGCCGGGAGGAATGAGCCATGAAAGCCGAATTAACACAGCAACTTTCGCTGCTCGAATTGTCGAAGCTGGACGCCGAGGCGTCCCGGCTCGCGCACCGGTCCGCCCACCTGCCCCAGCAGGAGGAGTGCGACCGGATGCAGGGCGAACGCGACGCCGCGCGGGACCGGGCCGCCGCGGTCGCGATCGCGCTGCACGACGTGGACGCGCAGGTGAGCCGGCTGGAGGCCGAGGTCGAATCAGTGCGGCAGCGCGAGAACCGCGACCGCTCGCTGCTGGCCTCGGGCGCCACGGACGTCAAGCAGCTGACCGACCTCCAGCACGAGCTCGAGACCCTGGAACGCCGGCAGGCGAGCCTGGAAGATTCGCTGCTGGAGGTGATGGAGCGGCGCGAGGAGCTGCAGGCCCAGCTGGACGCCGAGACGACCGCGGCGGATGCGCTGCAGGCCGAGCTGGCCGGGGCCGAGCAGGCGCTCGACGCCGCGCGCGCCGAGATCGACGCGGCCCGCCGGGTTCACGCGTCGCGCCGCGACGAGCTGACCGCGGCACTGGACCCCGCCCTGTCCGCCCTCTACGAGCGGCAGCGCGCCGGGGGCGGGCCGGGCGCCGCCCCGCTGCTCGGGCGCCGCTGCGGTGCGTGCCGTCTCGAGATCGACCGTGGGGAGATGTCGCGCATCTCGGCCGCCCCCGAGGACGAGTTGGTGCGCTGCCCGGAGTGCGGCGCGATCCTGCTGCGGGTCAAGGGCTTCGAGCAGTGAAGGTCGTCATCGAAGCGGACGGCGGCTCGCGTGGCAACCCCGGCCCCGCCGGGTACGGCGCGGTGGTGCTCAGCGACGACCGTTCGGCCGTGCTGGCCGAGGCCAAACGGGCGATCGGCCGGGCGACCAACAACGTCGCCGAATACCGGGGCCTGATTGCGGGTTTGGCGGTTGCCCTGGAGCTGGGTGCCACCGAGGCCGCGGTCTTCCTGGACTCCAAGCTGCTGGTGGAGCAGATGTCGGGGCGGTGGAAGGTCAAGCACCCGGACCTCAAGGAATTGCACGCCGAGGCCCGCGCGCTGGCGTCGCGGTTCGACCGGGTCCGTTACAGCTGGGTCCCGCGGGAGCGCAACGCACACGCCGACCGATTGGCCAACGAGGCGATGGACGAGGCATCGGACCCGCCGGACGCCGCGCCGGCGAGAACCGCCGAGACGGCGAAAACCACTGCGGCCCGGGCCCCGAGCGCACCGAGATGGACGGGCGCGCACGGCACGCCGACCAGGTTCCTGCTGCTGCGGCACGGTCAGACCGAATTGTCGGCGCAACGTCGCTATTCGGGGCGTGGCAACCCGGGACTGACCGAGGCGGGCCGGCGCCAGGCCGGGGCCGCCGCGCGGTACCTGGCCCGGCGCGGCGGGATCGCCGCGGTGTTCTCCTCACCGCTGCAGCGGGCGTACGACACCGCGGCGACGGCGGCCAAGGCGCTCGGCCTGGACGTGACCGTCGACGACGACCTCGTCGAGACCGATTTCGGCGACTGGGAGGGGTTGACATTTGCCGAAGCGGCGCAGCGCGATTCGGAGTTGCATCGCCGCTGGCTGCAGGACGCCGGCACCTCCCCGCCGGGCGGCGAGAGTTTCGAGGCCGTGCGCGACCGGGCGGCGCGGGCGCGTGAGCGGATCGTCGCGGCGCACGAAGGGGACACCGTGCTGGTGGTCTCGCACGTGACGCCGATCAAGATGCTGCTGCGGCTGGCACTGGACGCGGGGCCCGGGATCCTGTACCGGCTGCACCTCGACCTGGCGTCGCTGAGCATCGCCGAGTTCTATTCCGACGGAGGCTCTTCGGTGCGTCTGGTGAACCAGACCGCGTACTTGTAGGAAGGTGTCCAGGTCCTCCAGCGGCAGCCCCAGCGGCTGCAGGAAGACGGTGCAGGGCAGCGGTACCGCGAACTCGGCGCGCAAGTCGCATTCCCCGCGGTCGGCGAAAGCGTCGATCATGTCGTTGACCAGTTCGGTCACGCGCGGTTCGCGCCGGGCCATCTCGCGGCCCCGGTGGGCAATCCCATCCGGGGGCCGATCCCCGTTTGGCAAGGGCGCCGGGTTCCGGCATGCTCGCGGTATGCACAACGACGATAAACCCGAAGACGCGCGGCGGTTCTGGGAAGAGCGCTACAGCTCATCCGGTCGGACCTGGAGTGGGCGCGTCAATGCCCAACTCGTCGAGGCGGCCGCCGAACTGCCGCCCGGCCGGGCCCTGGATCTCGGCAGCGGCGAGGGCGCCGACGCGCTGTGGCTTGCCGAACGCGGTTGGCGGGTGCTGGCCGTCGACGTCTCGGAGACCGCGCTGCAGCGCGCCTCGGAGGCCGCAGCTGGACGAAACCTGCTGGACCGTATCGAGTTTCAGTGCCATGACCTCAACGAGAGTTTCCCGGAGGGGACGTTCGACCTGGTGTCGGCGCAATACCTGCACTCACCGGCGCGACTGGACCGCGAGGCGGTGCTGCGCCGGGCCGCCGAGCACGTCGCCCCCGGCGGGGTGCTGCTGATCGTCGACCACGGCGAAGCCCCGCCCTGGGCCAAAGAGCACCTGCACCGGTTTCCCGGAATCGAGGAGGTGTTGGCGGGGATGCAGCTGGACGCGACCTGGACGCGGCTGCGGGCCGAGCAGGTCGGGCGGGAGACGCTCGGCCCGGACGGTCAGCCCGCGACCCTGGTCGACAACGTGATGGTGCTGCGGAAAGCCGCATAGCCCCGCGGTTGCTGGCCCCGGCGCTGCGCAGCGGGTACCGTGGGGCGTCGCGGACGAGTTGGCCGGGCGGCCGCGGAGCGCCGCGAGGCGGTTCGAGGAAAGTCCGGACTTCACAGAGCAGGGTGATTGCTAACGGCAATCCGAGGTGACTCGCGGGAAAGTGCCACAGAAAACAAACCGCCACCCTCGCGGTGGTAAGGGTGAAACGGTGCGGTAAGAGCGCACCAGCATTCCGGGTGACCGGGGTGGCTAGGCAAACCCCACCCGAAGCAAGGTCAAGAAGGCCGCACCGCAAGGTGGCGGCCGCGCAGGCGTTCGAGGGTTGCTCGCCCGAGCCTGCGGGTAGACCGCTCGAGGCACCCGGCAACGGTGTGTCCAGATGGATGGTCGCCGCCGCGCCGCCGCTGCTCACGCCGCGGCGGCGGGGAACAGAATCCGGCTTACAGGCCAACTCGTCCGCCCACCTTCGCGGCCAACGGCTCAGCGTTGCGCTTTGCGCACCGACTTGTCCAGGGCCCGCAACGCGTCGTCGACCTGCCGCTCGCACGTCTGGGCCAGGTCGACCTCCTGCTGGTAGAGCAGGCCGTAGGTGAAGGTGTCCTCCCCGGCGGCGTGCGCGGCGTCGGCCTGCCGCAGCAGGTGCTCCCGGCTGACCACGCTGTCCTGGTGCTCGCCGAGCAGCGTCTGGATCGCCTTCGCCCGCTCGGACACCTCCGCCGCGCCGGTCGCGGCCCCGGTGTACCGGAGGCGCTTGGCGCGCTTGCGGATTCGGTGCAGGGCTTCGTCGCGATGCTCCTGGGGAGCACGGGCGGCGGCCTTGGCGGCCCTGCGCACCTTCTGGTAGGCCGCGTCGATGGTCACCGGCGCGGCGTCCCGGCCGGCCACGGCCGCCGGGGGATGGGCCACCACCGCGTCCAGGGCGTTGAGCAGACGGAAGTAGCGCTGCGATCGCATCGCGGCCAGGGACCGGCGCAACCCGGCCTGATAGCGGCGCCGGGCGCCCTCGATCAGGCGTTCGCGGACCCCGCCGCGCACCAGCTCGGGCGGCAGCCCGTCCAGCGCCTGCCGGTACCGCGCACCGAGCACCTCGGCGTCTCGGGCACCGCCCAGCACATTGCCGAGCTCCCGCAGCTCGTCGAGCACCCATGCGTCGGCCGACGACGCGAACTCCGGCGACTCACCGAGCAGGCTGCGGATCTTGCGGATGGTCACCCGCATCTGGTGCACGGCGTCGTCGGCGTCGGCCCGGACGGCCCGATCCCACACCAGTAGCGCGCCGACCTGCTCGGCCACCGCGTGGCGCACGGGGTCGGCGGGCGGCCCGGTGTCGTCGGGCTGCACCGTCGGGCCGAGCACCCGGGCCAGCTTGGAGGCGTGGCCGGCGGGCGCGGCGCCGGCGTCCAGCAGTCGATTGCCCAGCCGGGTCAGCAGCTCGGTGTCGGGGGCCCGGTCCGTCGTGACGAGCTCGAGCTCCCATTCGCGCCACTCCTGCTCGGCGGGCTGCTCGGCGGGGGACGCGCCGATCGACCACGCGGTGACGTGATCGTTGCTGAACTCCGCGAGCGCCGCGCCGTCCATTCCGTACAGCACCCGGGTCTCGCGTTCGGTGGAGATGCGCGCGACCGGTGTGAGGGGGCGGTCGCGCACGATGGCCAGCACGATGTCGCGCAGCTCGCCCGGCACGCCCTCACCGTCGGGGGCATCCAGCGGCGCGCGGACCTCGGTGCGGGCGTCGGGCCCGGCCGGCAACTTCAGGTGCCAGCCTGCGTCGGACCCGCCGGTGCGGCGCCGCAGGGTGATCTTGTTGCGCGCCAGGTTCTGGGCGGGGGTGTCGAAGTAGGTGGCGTCCAGCGACTGGGTCGGCAACTTCTCGACGCGCGCCACCGCGGCGATCCCGTCGAAGGAGGGCGACACCGCCGAGTCGGCGACGTCGAACTTGCGCTCCACCTCCAGGTAACGCGAGGCTTTGGGCGCTCTTGCAGGCATCTCGGCTCCGTGGCGGGCGCGGCGGCGCCATCGGGTACGTCGTGGACGGTGCTGAATGTACACGCAGCCTCGCCGTCGCTCCCGGGCGCGGACGGCTACGGGCGCAGGTGCGTCGCCCGCCCCGACAGCCCCGGCCGCGCGCGGCGCTCGGGCCGGCGCGCAGCCTGCCCCCGGCGGCTCCGGCAACTTCAGGATCGTCCGGCGCGCGGGATCGTTTCCGGGAGTGATCGTTAACATTCTGTCATGCAACGGATTTCGGCGTTGGTAACAGGATTGACCTTTGCCGGCGGGTCGAACGTGGAGCTCTGGCCCGCTGCGCTGATCGCACGTTTGGAGCGAAACGAGCAAGGCGACAGGTACTTTCGCGGGCAGACGGCCGCACGCAGCGACCGGTCTGCAGGATTCGCGCCCGGCCCCGGCGTGTCGGAGGCCGGGGAATGCTCAGAAGCAGTGTTCGTCGGCGGGGAAGCTCCCCTCGGCCACCTCTTGGGCGTACTGCATTGCGGCGCGCCGCAACTCGGCTCCGACGTCGCCGAACCGCTTGACGAACCGGGCGGTCTTGCCGCCGCTCATCCCGGCCATGTCCTGCCAGACCAGGACCTGGCCGTCGCAGTTGGGGCCGGCCCCGATCCCGATCGTCGGGATGGTCAGCTTGCCGGTGATCTGGGTGGCCAGCTCGGCGGGCACCATCTCCATCACCACCGAGAACGCGCCCGCCTCGGCGACGGCGATCGCGTCCGTGACGGTCTGTTCGGCGGCGTCCCCACGGCCCTGCACCCGGAATCCGCCGAGGCCGTTGACGCTCTGCGGCGTGAAGCCGATGTGCGCCATCACCGGGATGCCCGCCGCGGTCAAGCACGCGATCTGCTCGGCGACCCGCTCGCCGCCCTCGAGCTTGACGGCGTGCGCGCCGCCCTCCTTCATGAAGCGGGTGGCCGAGGCCAGCGCCGCGGCCGGCCCGGCCTCGTAGCTGCCGAACGGCAGATCGGCGACCACCAGGGCATGCTGGGCTCCCCGCACCACGCCGCGCACCAGCGGGATCAGCTCGTCGATCGAGACGGGCACGGTGGTGTCGTAGCCGTACACCACGTTGGCGGCCGAGTCGCCGACCAGCAACACCGGGATACCGGCCTCGTCGAAAACGCGGGCGGTCGAGTAGTCGTAGACCGTGAGCATGGCCCACCTGTGGCCTTCGGCCTTCATCTTTTGCAAGTGGTGGGTGCGGATCTTGGTGAGCGGCCGGGACGGCCCGGAAGAGCTTGCGCCGTAGACGTTCTGTTCAGACATCATTGTCCCTCAAGGTCGTCGGGTCGATCCTCGTGGCCCTCGAGGTGGCAATCCTGGAAGGGTCCCCGGGTTCGTCTGACCCCCGACATTCTGCCATTTCTTTTGCGCAGTCGCACCGTCGGGCGGATGTGAGACATACCATGCTGCGCATGCAGCGCCTCACCGGCCTGGACGCAAGCTTCCTCTACCTGGAAACCTCGTCGCAGCCCTTGCACGTTTGCTCGGTCCTCGAACTGGACACCGCCACGATGCCGGGAGGCTACACCTTCGACCGGCTTCGCGACGCGTTGTCGCTGCGGATCAAGGCGATGCCGGAGTTCCGCGAAAAGCTGGCCAACAGTCCGCTGAATCTCGACCACCCGGTCTGGGTGGACGACGAGGACTTCGACGTCGATCGTCACCTGCACCGGATCGGGCTGCCGCCACCGGGGGGCCGCGCGGAGCTGTCCGAGATCTGCGGCCACATCGCGTCGCTGCCGCTGGACCGCCGCAGGCCGCTGTGGGAGATGTGGGTGATCGAGGGGGTGGCGGGCACCGATTGTCACCGCGTGGGCGAACCGGGAGGTCGCCTGGCGGTGATGACCAAGGTGCACCACGCCGGGGTGGACGGGGTGACCGGCGCCAGCCTGATGGAGAAGCTGTGCAGCACCGAGCCCGACGCCCCCGCGCCGGATGCGGCCGACGGCGTCGGCGGGGCCACCGGGTGGCGGATCGCCGCCGGCGGGTTGCTGCGGTTCGCCGCCCGGCCGTTGCGGCTGGCCGGCGTGGTGCCCGAGACCGTGTCGTCGATGGTCACGACCCTGCGCAAGGCGCGCGAGGGCCAGACGATGGCGCGCCCGTTCGCCGCGCCGCGCACCGCGTTCAACGCCAGCATCAGCGGCCGCCGCAACATCGCCTACGCCGAACTGGACCTCGACGACGTCAAGGCGGTGAAGAACCACTTCGGGGTCAAGGTCAACGACGTGGTGATGGCCCTGGTCTCCGGGGCGCTGCGCCAGTACCTGGGCGAGCGTGCCGGGCTGCCCGACTCGTCGCTGGTGGCGATGGTGCCGGTGTCGGTGCACGGCAAGTCCGACCGTCCCGGGCGCAACCAGATCTCCGGGATGTTCGCCAACCTGCAAACCCACCTCGGTGACCCGGCAGAACGGCTGAAGGCCATCGCCGAAGCGAATGCGGTTGCCAAGCAGCATAGTTCGGCCCTGGGCGCCACGCTGCTGCAGGATTGGTCGCAATTCGCGGCCCCGGGCATCTTCGGGCTCGCGATGCGCCTCTACGCCAGAACCAAGCTGACCGAGACCATGCCGGTCCACAACCTGGTGGTGTCCAACGTCGCGGGTCCGCAGCTTCCGCTGTACTTCCTGGGCTGCGACGTCAAAGCGATGTACCCGCTCGGCCCGATCTTCCACGGCTCGGGTCTCAACATCACCGTGATGTCGCTGCGGGGCAGTTTGGACGTCGGGCTCATCTCGTGCCCCGACCTGCTACCGGACCTGTGGGAACTCGCCGACGAGTTCAAGGTGGGAATGGAAGAGCTGCTCGCGGCGACCGGACAGCCGACCGGCGGGCGCCGCTAACCAGCAACTTGGCCCTTCTCTGGCAGCATAGGTGGGCATGAGCCTGTCTCGCCGCGACAAGGTCGCGCGCACGCTGCTGATCTGGACGACGGTCGCCGCCGTGGCGCTTCTTCTCGCCGGCTGCTTCCGCGTCGTCGGCGGGCGTGCGGTGATGGCGGGACCCAAGCTGGGCCAGGCGGTGGAGTGGACACCGTGCCGGACGGTGGGCGGTCAGGTCAAACTCCCCGGCGGCGCGCTGTGCGGCAGGCTGGCGGTGCCGGTCGACTACGACCATCTCGGCGGCGACGTGGCGACGCTGGCCATGATTCGCTTCCCCGCGACAGGGGACAAGATCGGTTCGCTGGTGATCAATCCCGGCGGCCCCGGCGAGTCCGGCATCGAGGCCGCGCTGGGCGTGGTCCAGTCGCTGACGAAGCGGGTCCGCGAGCGGTTCGATCTGGTCGGGTTCGACCCCCGTGGGGTGGGATCCTCCCGGCCGGCCATCTGGTGCAACTCCGACGCCGACAACGACCAATTGCGCACCGAGCCCGACGTCGACTACACCCCGGCCGGCGTGGCCCACATCGAGGACGAGACCAAACAGTTCGTCGGCCGCTGCGTCGACAAGATGGGCCTGAATTTCCTGGCGAACGTCGGGACGGTCAACGTCGCCCGGGACCTGGACGCCATCCGCGCGGCGCTGGGCGACGACAAGCTGACCTACCTCGGCTACTCCTACGGCACCCGGATCGGCGCCGCCTACGCCGAGGCCTACCCGGAGAACGTGCGGGCGATGATCCTCGACGGCGCCGTCGACCCCAACGCCGACCCCATCGAGGCGGACCTGCGGCAGGCCAAGGGATTTCAGGACGCGTTCAACAACTACGCCGCAGACTGCGCGAAGAAGCCGACCTGCCCGCTGGGCACCGACCCCGCCAAGGCCGTCGAGGTCTACCACAGCCTGGTCGACCCGCTGGTCGACCCGAACGACCCGATGATCGGCAGGCCGGCGCACACCAAGGACCCGCGGGGGTTGAGTTACAGCGACGCGATCGTGGGCACGATCATGGCGTTGTACTCGCCGACGCTGTGGCACCACCTGACCGAAGGCCTGACCGAGCTCGAGAACGACCGCGGCGACACCCTGCTCGCCCTGGCCGACATGTACATGAGGCGCGACTCGCGCGGCCACTACACCAATGCCACCGACGCGCGGGTGGCGATCAACTGCGTCGACCAGCCGCCGATCAAGGACCGGGCCAAGGTCATCGAGGAGGACCGGCGCTCGCGCGAGATCGCCCCCTTCATGAGCTACGGAAAGTTCACGGGGGACGCCCCGCTGGGCACGTGCGCGTTCTGGCCGGTGCCCCCCACCAGCAAGCCGCACACCATCTCGGTGCCCAACCTGGCGCCCACGGTGGTGGTGTCGACCACCCACGACCCGGCGACGCCGTACAAGGCCGGCGTCGATTTGGCGAACGAGCTGCGCAGTTCGCTGCTCACCTTCGACGGCACCCAGCACACGGTCGTCTTCCAGGGCGACAGCTGCATCGACAACTACGTGACGGCCTACCTCGTCGGCGGGGACACGCCCCCGCGCGGGGCCAAGTGCTGAATTCCGCGCCGAACGCGCACTGACTGCGACAGTTTGGCGATTTTCGCGCTCTGCGCCCGATCGGCGCAGAGGAGAGCGAGACCAAGGCGTAATCCTTTCGCGCCGCCACGGGTATCCGCGGCTGCGACGATGACTGCCATGTCGCGCCTGAGATCATTGAGCTCGGCGCTGCTCTCGTTCGGACTCCTGCTCGGGGCGCAATCACCCTCGGTGCTGCCGGTCGCCGGTGCGGCGCCGGAGCCCGGCGCCGGCCAGACCCCGAGTCCCGCACCGCCGCTTGCCGCGGCGGCGGCGCAGAACTGGGGCAGTTGCAACCTGTTTCTGAACGGCACCAGGGACATTCCCGCCGGTGCGCGGTGCACCACCATCGCGGTCCCGGTCGACTACCGCAATCCCGTTGGGGCGCAAGCCAAGCTGGCGGTGATCCGCGTGCCCGCCAGCGGCCAGCGGATCGGATCGCTACTGGTCAACCCCGGCGGCCCGGGGGCGTCGGCGGTGGACATGGTGGCCGCGATGGCCTCGGACCTGGAAGACACCGACATCGCGCGCCACTTCGACATGGTGGGCTTCGACCCGCGGGGCGTGGGCCACTCGACTCCGGCGCTGCGGTGCCGGACCGACGCCGAGTTCGACGCGTTCCGGCGCGAACCCATGGTCGACTACAGCCCGGCCGGCGTGGCCCACATCGAGCAGCTGTACCAGCAGCTGGCCCAGCAGTGCGCGAACCGCATGGGCACCGAGTTCCTGGCCAACGTCGGCACCGCCTCGGCCGCGCGCGACATGGACATGGTCCGTCAGGCGCTGGGCGACGACCAGATCAACTACCTCGGCTACAGCTACGGCACCGAATTGGGCACCACCTACCTCGAGGCGTTCCCCGAGCATGTGCGGTCGATGGTGCTCGACGGTGCCATCGACCCGACCGTCGGGCCCATCCAGGAAAACATCAGCCAAATGGCGGGATTCCAAACCGCGTTCAACGACTACGCCCTGCACTGCGCCCGCTCGCCGTCCTGCCCGTTGGGGACCGACCCGGCCCAGTTCGTCAACCGCTACCACGCGCTGGTCGACCCGCTGGTGTTCAAGCCGGGCCGCACCGCGGACCCGCGCGGCCTCAGCTACGCCGACGCGACCACCGGAACCATCAACGCGCTGTACACCCCCTCTCATTGGAAGTACCTGACCAGTGGCCTGCTCGGGCTGCAGCGCGGCACCGACGCCGGTGACCTGCTGATGCTGGCCGACGACTACGAGGGCCGCGACCGCAGCGGGCACTACGGCAACGACCAGGACGCGTTCAACGGGATCCGCTGCGTGGACTCGCCCACGCCGGCGGACTCGGCGAGCTGGGTTGCCGCCGATCAACAGATCCGCCGGGCGGCCCCCTTCCTGAGCTACGGGCCGTTCACCGGGACCGCCCCCCGCGATCTGTGCGCGCTGTGGCCGGTGCCGGCCACGTCGGCCCCGCACGCCGCGGCCGCGGTCGCACCGGGCAAGGTCGTCGTGGTGTCCACGACGCGCGACCCGGCCACCCCCTACCAGGCCGGGGTCAGCCTCGCCCGTCAGCTGGGGGCGCCGCTGATCACCTACGACGGCACCCAGCACACCGCGGTCTTCAACGGGGACCAGTGCGTGGACACCGCGGTGGTGCGTTACCTGCTCGGCGTGGCCCTGCCTCCGCCCTCGCTCCGGTGTCGCCCGTGAGGCCGGTCCCGGCCGGCGGGCCTGCGCTGCGCACCGGATGTGAGCGGGCATAGATCAACAGTGGTAACACAGAATTAACAGGGGTTGCATACTGTGCGAGATATGGATCGGCAGAAGGAATTCGTCCTGCGCACGCTCGAGGAACGGGACATCCGTTTCGTGCGGCTCTGGTTCACCGACGTGCTCGGTTTCCTCAAGTCGGTCGCCATCGCCCCGGCGGAACTGGAAGGCGCCTTCGAGGAGGGCATCGGCTTCGACGGATCCTCGATCGAGGGGTTCGCGCGGGTTTCGGAATCCGACACCGTGGCGATTCCGGACCCGTCGACGTTCCAGGTGCTGCCCTGGGCCACCCCCGCCGGCCACCACCACTCGGCGCGGATGTTCTGCGACATCACCATGCCGGACGGCTCGCAGTCGTGGGCGGACCCGCGGCACGTGCTGCGCCGCCAGCTGCAAAAGGCCAATGATCTCGGCTTCTCCTGCTATGTGCATCCCGAGATCGAGTTCTTCCTGTTGAAGCCCGGCCCGGACGACGGGTCGGTGCCCGTTCCCGTCGACCGCGCCGGCTATTTCGACCAGGCGGTGCACGACTCGGCCTCGAACTTCCGCCGGCACGCGATCGAGGCGCTGGAGTTCATGGGCATCTCGGTGGAGTTCAGCCACCACGAGGGCGCGCCGGGCCAGCAGGAGATCGACCTGCGTTTCGCCGACGCGCTGTCGATGGCCGACAACGTGATGACGTTCCGCTATGTCATCAAGGAGGTGGCGATCGAGAACGGCGCGCGGGCGACGTTCATGCCCAAGCCTTTCGAGGAGCACCCCGGTTCGGCCATGCACACCCACATGAGCCTGTTCGAGGGCGACGTCAACGCCTTCCACAGCACCGAGGACCCGCTGCAGCTCTCGGACGTCGGCAAGTCGTTCATCGCCGGGATCCTCGAGCACGCGTCCGAGATCAGCGCGGTCACCAATCAGTGGGTCAACTCCTACAAGCGGCTGGTGCAGGGCGGCGAGGCGCCGACCGCCGCGTCCTGGGGGGCGGCCAACCGGTCCGCCCTGGTGCGGGTGCCGATGTACACGCCGCACAAGACGTCCTCGCGGCGGATCGAGGTGCGCAGCCCGGACTCGGCGTGCAACCCGTATCTGGCGTTCGCGGTGCTGCTGGCCGCCGGGCTGCGCGGGGTGGAGAAGGGCTACGTGCTGGGGCCGCAGGCCGAGGACAACGTGTGGGACCTGACGCCCGAGGAACGCCGCACGATGGGCTACCGCGAGCTGCCCACCAGCCTCGACAGCGCGCTGCGGTGCATGGAGTCCTCCGAGCTCGTCGCCGAGACCCTCGGGGAGCATGTCTTCGATTTCTTCCTGCGCAACAAGCGCACCGAATGGGCCAACTACCGCAGCCGGGTCACGCCCTACGAGCTGAGCACCTACTTGTCCCTATAGGTCTTGTCCCTATAGCTCTTGTCCCGGTAGCTCGGTTCGCCTGAGCGGCGCGCGGGTTGCGCTACGGTCGTGGTCGTGACCAAACCCGCAACGCATCGCCCCAAGCTGCCCAGCGTGGGCCGGCTCGGGTTGGTCGATCCGCGCGCGGGTGAACGGCTGGCGCAGCTGGGTTGGTACGACCACGACGACCAGGCCCACGTCGACCTGCTCTGGGCGTTGTCGCGCGCGCCGGACGCCGACGCCGCGCTGCGCGCCCTGGCGCGGCTGGCGGAGAACCCCGACACCGGGTGGGAGGAGCTGAGCGCCGCGCTGCTGGGCGAACGTGCGCTGCGCGGGCGGCTGTTCGCGGTGCTCGGCTCGTCGCTGGCGCTGGGCGATCACCTGGCCGCCAACCCGCAGTCTTGGAAACTGTTGCGCGGCAAGATCAAACTGCCCTCCCGCGAGGAGCTGTGCGCGACGTTCGTCGGATGCGTCGAGGAGATGTCCGACCACTCGCCGGCGGGTCCGGCTGCGGGGCCCGGCCCGGCCGTGCTGCGGCTGCAGCACCTGTACCGCGACCGCCTGCTGGTCCTGGCCGCGCTCGACCTGGCCGCGACCGTCGAGGACGAACCGGTGGTGCCGTTCACCGTGGTGGGCGCCCAGCTGTCGGACCTGGCGGACGCCGCGCTGGCGGCCGCGCTGCGGACGGCCGAGCTGAGCGTGTGCGGTGACGGCACGCCGCCGCGGCTGGCGGTCATCGCGATGGGCAAATGCGGTGCGCGCGAACTGAACTACGTCAGCGACGTCGACGTCATCTTCGTCGCCGAGCGCGCCGACCCGGTCAGCGCCCGCGTCGCCGGGGAGATGATGCGGGTGGCCTCGACGGCCTTCTTCCAGGTGGACGCCGCCCTGCGGCCCGAGGGACGCGCCGGCGAGCTGGTCCGCACCGTCGAGTCGCACGTCGCCTACTACCGGCGCTGGGCGAAAACCTGGGAGTTCCAGGCGCTGCTGAAGGCCCGGGCGGCAGTCGGCGACCGCGAACTCGGCGAACGCTACCTGGCCGCGCTGATGCCGATGGTGTGGGTTGCCTGCGAGCGCGACGACTTCGTGGTCGAAGTCCAGGCCATGCGCCGCCGGGTGGAGCAGCTGGTGCCCGCCGACGTCCGCGCCCGCGAGATCAAACTCGGCAGCGGCGGGATCCGGGACGTCGAGTTCGCCGTGCAGCTGCTGCAATTGGTGCACGGCCGCGGCGACGAGTCGCTGCGGGTGGCGTCCACCGTCGACGCGCTGGCCGCGCTGGGTGCGGGCGGGTACGTCGGCCGCGAGGACACCGCGAACCTCACCGCCTCCTACGAGTTCCTGCGGTTGCTCGAGCACCGGCTGCAGCTGCAGCGGCTCAAGCGCACCCACCTGTTGCCCGAGATCGATGACGAGGAGGCGGTGCGCTGGCTGGCGCGTGCGGCCCACATCCGGCCCGACGGCCGGCACGACGCGGCCGGGGTGCTGCGCGAGGAACTCAAGCACCAGAACCTGCGGGTGTCGCAGCTGCACGCCAAGCTCTTCTACCAGCCGCTGCTGGAGTCGATCGGTCCGCCGGGGCTGGAGATCTCGCGGGGCATGAGCACGGAGGCTGCGGAGCGGCGGCTGGCCGCACTCGGCTACGAGGGGCCGCAGACCGCGCTGAAGCACATGTCGGCGCTGGTCAACCAGAGCGGCCGGCGCGGCCGGGTGCAGTCGGTGCTGTTGCCCCGGCTGTTGAACTGGATGTCGTACGCGCCCGACCCCGACGGCGGGTTGCTGGCCTACCGGCGCCTGTCCGAGGCGCTGGCCGGGGAAAGCTGGTACCTGGCCACGCTGCGGGACAAGCCGGCGGTGGCCAAGCGGCTCATGCACGTGCTGGGGACCTCCGCGTACGTGCCGGACCTGCTGATGCGGGCGCCCACGGTGATCCAGAGCTACGGCGACGGCGCCAACGGCCCCAAACTGCTCGACACCGACCCCGCCGCGGTGGCCCGCTCGCTGGTGGCCGCGGCCGGCCGCTACATCGACCCGGTGCGCGCGATCGCCGGCGCGCGCACGCTGCGCCGCAGGGAACTGGCCCGCATCGGTTCGGCCGACCTGCTCGGCATGCTCGAGGTCACCGAGGTGTGCCGGGCGCTGACATCGGTGTGGGTGGCCGTGCTGCAGGCCGCGCTGGACGCGATGATCCGGGCCAACCTGCCCGAGGGCGGCCCGGCGCCGGCGGCGATCGCCGTCATCGGGATGGGCAGGCTGGGCGGCGCCGAGCTGGGCTACGGCTCGGATGCCGATGTGCTGTTCGTCTGCGAACCGGCGCGTGGTGTCGAGGACGCCCTGGCCATCCGGTGGTCGACGTCGGTGGCCGAGCAGACGCGCACGCTGCTGGGCACGCCCAGCGTCGACCCCCCGCTGGAGGTCGACGCCAACCTGCGGCCCGAGGGCCGCAGCGGCCCGCTGGTGCGCACGCTGGCCGCGTACACCGCCTACTACGAGCAGTGGGCGCAGCCCTGGGAGATCCAGGCCCTGCTGCGCGCGCACGCGGTCGCCGGCGACGCGGAGCTGGGCCGGCGGTTCCTGCTGATGGCCGACAAAACGCGCTATCCGGCCGACGGGGTGTCGGCCGAAGCGGTCCAGCAGATCCGCCGCATGAAGGCCCGGGTCGAGTCCGAACGGCTGCCGCGGGGCGCCGATCCCAACACGCACACCAAGCTGGGCCGCGGGGGACTGGCCGACGTCGAATGGACCGTGCAGCTGCTGCAACTGCGGCACGCACACGAGATCGAAGCCCTGCACAACACCTCGACCCTGCAGTCGCTGGACGTGATCGCCGCGGGCCGCCGGATGCCCGCCCCCCCCGTGGGCCAGCAGCGCCACGCGGGGGGGGGGTGTCTTATAAACAAAAGAAGCAGCCGACGATATTCAGTGTGTTTATGTCGG
>NZ_VMQU01000063.1 GCF_007714205.1 Mycobacterium helveticum
CACCCACCCGGCGCAAGCCGGCCCCCGACATCCACACCCGCAACAGCTCACGCACCTCGATCACCGAAACCTCCCGATACATTCAGCGGACCTCCTTCACATCGAGCGACATGAAGTGATCCGACCCAGTAATCGAGCGACCCCCGCGACGACACGCCGGTGGTCCCATAACTGGCAAACGGGTGGTCCAATGAAACTGGCTAAACCCTGGTCAAAGTGGTCCCATCACCGTGGCGGTCGACATCTCGTGGTGACATAACGCGCCCCTAGCGCCAGAAGCGAGCTCCTGTGACGCCCGGAGGTCTCGACGCCATCCGAAACAACGGTCAGGACAGACTGAATGACTGCGCAGACGACACTGGTTCCGCACTTCATCGATGGCCGGCGCACGGCAGGCCGGTCCGCTCGTGCGATTAACGTGCTGAATCCAAACACCGGCCAGGTGCGGGCGCAGGTCCCCATGGCGTCGGCCGACGAGGTCGGCGAGGCCGTGTTGATCGCGATCGAAGCGCAGAAGGAATGGGCCGCCTTCAATCCGCAGCGTCGGGCGCGGGTGATGATGCGATTTGTCGACCTCGTCAACAAGGAAACCGACGAACTCGCCGAACTGCTGTCGGTGGAACATGGCAAGACGGTCGCCGACTCGCGCGGTGACATTCAACGTGGGATCGACGTCATCGAGTTCGCTATCGGTATTCCGCACCTACTCAAGGGCGAGCACACCGAAGGCGCGGGAACCGGCATCGACGTCTATTCCCTGCGTCAGCCACTCGGGGTCGTCGCGGGCATCACGCCTTTCAACTTCCCGGCGATGATCCCACTGTGGAATGCTGGCCCTGCGCTCGCGTGCGGCAACGCATTCGTCCTCAAGCCGAGCGAACGGGACCCGTCTGTTGCGGTCAGGCTGGCCGAGCTGTTTTTCGAAGCGGGGCTGCCCAAGGGTGTCTTCCAGGTGGTGCATGGCGACAAGGAGGCCGTCGACGCCATCGTGAACCACCAGGACATTCAGGCGGTCGGATTCGTCGGCAGCTCCGATATCGCTAAGTACATCTACTCGGCTGCTGCCGCCAATGGTAAGCGCGCACAGTGCTTCGGCGGGGCCAAGAATCACATGATCGTGATGCCCGATGCCGACCTCGACCAGGCTGCCGACGCGCTGATCGGCGCCGGTTACGGCAGCGCGGGCGAGCGGTGCATGGCCATCAGTGTCGCAGTCCCGGTGGGCGAGCAGACCGCGGATCGGTTGCGCGCCAGGCTCGTTGAACGGATCAACAACCTGCGTGTCGGCCACAGCCTCGATCCGAAGGCCGATTACGGGCCATTGATCACGTCTGCGGCCCTAGCGCGGGTGAAGGACTACATCGGCCAGGGCATCGATGCAGGCGCCGAAGCCGTCGTCGATGGTCGCGAACGCGGCAGCGACGACCTGACTTTCGATGACGCCAGCCTGGAGGGCGGCTACTTCATCGGACCCACGCTGTTCGACCACGTCACCACCGACATGTCGATCTACCAGGACGAAATCTTCGGCCCCGTGCTCTGCATCGTCCGGGCCAACGACTACGACGAGGCGCTCGCGCTGCCCTCCGAGCATGAGTACGGCAACGGCGTGGCGATCTTCACCCGGGACGGCGACACCGCACGCGACTTCACCTCCCGGGTCCAGGTTGGCATGGTCGGTGTCAACGTGCCAATCCCGGTTCCGGTGGCCTATCACACTTTTGGTGGTTGGAAGGGATCCAGCTTCGGTGATCTCAACCAACACGGTCCCGCATCGATCCAGTTCTATACGAAGGTTAAGACTGTCACCGAGCGGTGGCCGTCGGGAATTAAGGACGGCGCCGAGTTCAGCATCCCGACCACAAAGTAGGCGAGCCCTTGAGGCGGAACCACTTTCTAACCGGGAAGGACTCTCCACGTTCCTGCGAACCGAAAGTGTGTCATCCGGATCTAACGTCTATCTGCGGCCGCGACAGATGGGCGTCGGACAGGTTGCATCGCGAGAGCGATGGGCATGAGTTCAGCAAGCGCGAATCGTTGCTCGCCCTCCGGCGCGCCGACTTATTGCTTCAGATCCAGCAAGCGGCATATCGGCTTTTCGCCGAACGCGGATTTGCTCGGTGACGACCGAGGACATCGCCGCCGCCGCGGGAATCTCCATCAGTACCTATTTTCGGCACGCGCCCACCAAGGAAGGTCTACTGGTCGCACCCGTCCGGCATGCTGCCGCCGAGGTCGTCGCTGCGTATAGCGCCCGGCCGCCGGATGAATCAGCGGCCGAAGCGTTGATTCAGCTGTTTGTTGAGATCACACGGGACAGAACAGGTCGGGATCTGGAACACTGGCAACAGGGCATCCTCACCGCCCCGCACCTGCTGACCAGATCTCCACTGATCAGCGAGAACGACCACCACGAACTCGTCCGGCACGTCGCAGCCCGCATGAGCGTCGACTCCGCTATCGACGTGCGTGCCGCGCTACTGGTCCATACAAGCTTGGCTACAGCATAATTCGTGCTCTAACGCTGGCTCAGCGCAGAGCCCCACCACGGTCCGCCATTGCACGCTCAGATGAACGGGGCGCTGCGACCCGCCCTCGCCGGCCCAGCGCTGGGTCGACATCCCGTCGAGCGCCACGGTCTTGTTCGACCACCACCCCGACCCAACTCGACCTCAGGCGCAATTCCCCTAAACGCCATCAGCGCAAGTGAGCGTCCCCGCTCGATGGCCATGGTCCGATGGATGCTCGAATTAGGACTTGAACGCCCGGCGAAGCCGCAGAGGGGCAGGTCCGCGCTGGTCAACAGTCCAGGAGGGGCGGCGACGACCGCGGAGATCGCGTTCAGCGCTGGCAGCCCGGTGACGGTCATGCCGATCGAGACGAAGTTGTCCGGGTTGGACAGATCGACTCCGGGGTTGGGGAAGATCATGTGCTTGTTGTAGATACATGGATCGCCTTTGATCTGGGTGATGTAGCGCCCCTTGATTTCCCAGCTCGGATAAATGTGCGGGGTCATCTGCCACTCGAGATGGGTTTCGACTCTGGGCACGCCGCCCACAACGCCCTGGTACTTGATGTATTGCCGCCAAGAGACCCCTTCGGCATCCGATACCAGCCCAGGTCGACGTCCTTGGTGCACGCACCGAGTTCATAGGTGAACTTCACCTCGTCGAGTTTGCAGGCCGAAGCAATCGGCCATCATCAGCACACTGTCGGCGAAGACCCGGGTGTACTTCTTGAGTTTGCCGGGGATGCTCGGGTCATCGACCGGCAGCCCGTAGCCGACTTCGGTCCAGGTGTCCTTCGAGTGATGGCACGCCACGTCGACGGATTCGAGGGTGGTGATGTTCTCGATGTCGGCGACGTCGGCCGAGCACACCACCCCGAGGATCTGGTTCAGGCCCGGGTTCATGCCGGTTCCGTAGAAGCTGACCCCGCCCTTTTCACAGGCCTCTTGTAGGAGCCGGGTCACGCGCTTGCCTGACGGGTGCGGGTGGTTGGTGTCGCGGTGCCAGCCGGTGATCCAATCCGCGGTGGTGACGACGTTTATGCCGGCTTCGAGAACTTTGACATAGAGGTCCTCGTCGGGAAACACCCCGTGGAAGTCAGGACATCGGGCTTGGCGGCAATGATCTCCTCGACGGTACCGGTGTCCTTCACGCCGTTCGGTGGCAGTCCGACGATCGAGCCCGCGTCCCGGCCGATCTTATCGGCTCAATAGCAGTGCAATCCGATGAGTTCGAGGTCGGGATGGTTGGCGATCCTTTTAATCATCTCGTTGCCGGCGTTGCCCGTCGCCACCTGGAAAACCCGGACGGGCTGTGCCGCAGGTGCATTCATTCGTTCGGCCTTTCTGCCGGAATCGTGCGAGGTTACGGGTTGTCGATGCTCGCTGTATCAGCGGATTCGGTTGCCGTGGACTGCAACTCGGCGGCGGTGCGCCACGTCCGTCGGGATAGACTGCTTGGCCCAGTTACGGATAGCGGTGAACCCTTCGAACTCACTGCTGGCCAGCGCGGGGGGATCTGAATAGCGCTGGTGCGCCCAGATGTGGACGTCCTGGGCGAACTGCCGAATGATCTCTTGACCAAATTCCTGCGCCTTGATCTCGGCTCTCGCCGGTTCAGAACCTGGGCTGCGGCCGATGTAGACGGTGAAACGGACATCGGAGGTGTATTCGTCGACCGGGGTGATGGGCGAGCTGGTGCGGCTGTCGACCATGCCCGAACTCTTGGTCACCGCGACGCGCGGGCCACCGTTGATCGCTTCGACACCGCTCTTGACGTTGTCGATCGACTGTTGCTCGTCGCCTTCGAAGGTGATGGTGAAGTCCACGTAGGACACCGGTGCGTCGAAGTCGTGCCGGGTGAACACCGGGACGATCGGCGTCTTGTGGACGAACTTGAAAATGCGCGAAGTCCACGCCGTTTTCGAGAACGTACTGCGGGTGCAACTCCAGCTGGGGCTCGTACGGCCTGGCCCGCGGATAGTAGTCGGCCCCGCTGCTGTCGTCGCCGAAGCTTGCAAACACGTCGGGAACCTCGAAATAGGGATCACGCCCGTGCACGTCATGCCAGATGTAGACGGACTCGTTGCGTTCCACCACCGGATAGGTGCGCATCCTGCGACCTCGGTTGGGCCGCTTCTCGTACGGGATGCAGACGTTGCGGCCCACGTTATTCCACTGCCAGCCGTGGAACGCGCATTCGATGACCTCGCCTTCGACGTGACCACCGAAACCCAGGTGGGCGCCCAGATGTTCGCAATAGGCGTCCATTACGGTCAGCCGACCCGACTGCGCTCTCCAGGCCACCATCTCCTGGCCGAAGTACGCCATCTTGTGCACATCGCCGACCGCGATCTCGTCGGACCAGGCAACCTGAAACCAGCCCGTCGGCTTCATCAATAGGGGGGCTTAGCCATCCGCTCATTCACCTCCTAGGGCCAGCAGCGCGTTCGCTGCTCGGTTGGAATCATAGATCCCTCTTTGATAATATAAAAGAGGGATCTATGCTAATCGAGCGGGCCGCAGAGAGAAACGAAGCACAAGTGTGGTTTCGTAACGTGACGTAAGGGGCAGTGCATGACAGGCGAGGCGGAGGCCGTTGCCGCACGAGACTTCGAGCCGGCTAGCTGATGAAAGCCACGGCCCTGGAGTCGCTGGACGACCTCACTCCCGAGTGGGTGGCAGCTGTCCTCGCGCAGGACGGCATCGTGGCCACCGTGGGCCGCGTGATCACCGAGCCGGTCGGCACTGGGCAGATGGGTTCGTGTTATCGACTGTTCATTGCGTATGACGCCGGCGATGGGCCGGACCGGCTGATCGTAAAGCTGCCGGCCACCGATCCGGCAAGTCGCGCCGCTGGCCAGCTCGGCTACCGGTGCGAGACGACGTTTTATCGCAAGGTCGCCAATCGGCTGCACCTTGACATCCCTCGGTGCTACTTCGCCGCGATGAACGAGTGCGGCGACGGATTCACGCTCGTGCTCGAGGATCTTGCACCCGCGCAGCCCGGCGACCAGATCGCCGGTTGCTCTGTGGATCAGGCTCGAGCGGCCGCAGTCAACGTCGCTGGATTGCACGCGCCGACATGGAACGACCCTTCGCTTTGTGAACTTGATTGGCTCATACCAGATCTCGCGGCGTACCCGGAGGTCGGTGCCGCGTTCCTGGTAGACGCCACCAAGCAGTTCTTGGACCGCTATGCGGTTACCCGGGACACCGCGGCGACCCTGAACCGCTTCGCTGATCGATTCGTGGATTGGGCGGTCGGGCGACCCGAACCGTTCGCACTGCTGCACAGTGACTACCGTCTGGATAATCTGCTCTTCGCTGAATCCGATGCCCCCCGCCCGGTGATAGCCGTCGACTGGCAGGTCGTCACTGTCGGGTCCCCGCTGCGCGATATTGCCTTCCTTGTCGCCACTGGTCTGTCGACTGCGAGTCGGCGCGCTGGCGAGAGGGGGATTGTCGAGGCTTACCATCGTCGACTCGTCGCGCTCGGGGTCGAGGGCTACGATACCGAACAGTGTTGGGAGGACTACCGGTACGGATTGTTTCAAGGCCCGTTCATCACTGTGTTGGGCGCGTTCGTTGCGCAGCCGACCGCACGGGGCGACCGGATGTTCACCGTCATGGCCGAGCGGTCATCGACGGCGATCAGAGACCTAGATGCGATGTCTCTGTTGTGACGACATTCGGTATTGGGAGCGTATGGTGATCTCCGTTGACTGAGCGTTACGGCGGCCGGGTTGCAATCGTGACCGGAGGGACCACAGCAATCGGGCGCGGTATCGTCGAACGCCTTGTCAGCGAAGGGGCTTCGGTCATCACCTGTGCACGTCGCGCGCCGGAATCCCCATTGCCCGACGGAGCGATGTTCATTGCTGCGGATATCACCGGACGAGGCGGCAGTATCCGGCGTCATCAATGCGGCAGTGGACCGCTATGGGCGGCTTGACGTGGTCGTCGCGAACGCGGGTGGTGCCAACATCGGGGCTTGGCCCGAAGAACCCGTCGAGCAATGGCGGGAACTCATTGACATCAACCTGCATGGAACGATGCTCACTTGTCGGACAGCGTGGCCGCATCTGGTGGCGACAAGGGGAAACATCGTTGTCATCTCGTCGCTTTCGGCCTGGATGGGTGTCGGCGCGCATGAGATGGAACGGATGGGCGGCTTTCAGCCCTCTGCTGCGTACCAAGCGAGCAAGGCCGGGATCGAGGGACTCGCAACGCATCTCGCAGGCCGTGGCGGCGAGCATGGGCTGCGAGTCAACGTGGTGCGTCCAGGGCGCATCCTGACCGACAAGTGGCAAGGTTTCCTCGGCGAGGATGGCCTTTTCTGGTCGCATTATCAGAACATTCAATTACTCAAGCGCCATGGCCGCGCTGAGGACGTCGCAGCTGCCGTGGCGTTCTTGGCTTCCGACGAAGCAGCTTTCATCACCGCCGCTGTCCTCGACGTCGACGGCGGCGCAGTCGCCAAACTCTAACCACCGGAGGAACCGTGCTAAGCCCATTCGACGACTTCCCAATCCACCCCTCGGCCGATCCGATCGCCCACCCCGCCACCGGCGATATCAACCACTACGACCGGTGCTGGTTCAACGGACATCAGCGCGACGGAGCGTTCTACTTCGGTGCGGCGATGGGTCATTACCCGGTGCGCGGCGTGATCGACGCCGCATTCAGCATCGTGCGCGACGGAGTGGAGCACTCGATCTTCGCCTCTGGCGCGATGCCGACCGACCGATCGACCTCCATCGGGCCGATCCGCATCGACGTCCTCGACCCGATGCGCACCATCCGCTACGTGGTCGAACCCAATGAGCACGGCATCGCCTGTGACCTGGTCTTCCGCGCGACGACTGTTGCCGTCGAGGAACCCCGCCAGCAGCGACGCACGCCCGAGGGGATCTTGCTTACCGACCACACGCGTCTGACCCAGTGGGGCACCTGGCAAGGCACGGTCACGGTCGATGGCGACGAGTTGCAGATCGACCCCATTGAGGTCTCAGGCACGCGGGATCGCTCGTGGGGCGTTCGCCCCATTGGTGAGCAGGTGCAGGTCATCCGAGAACCCATGCCATTTCAGGTGTTCTGGCTCTGGGCGCCAATACATTTCGGTGACCGCTTCACTCATTTGGCTGTGCACGAGCACGAAGACGGTAGGCGGTGGCTCGAGACCGCTCTGGTCATCGATCCCATCCCCGACGGCGCACCCCCATGGAGCACAGCCGGCGTCCGCGAATGCCACGACATCCGCTACGAACTCGACTGGGAGCCCGGGCGCCGAGAAATCAAACGCGCGCGACTGTGGTTCGATGACCCCGCCGAGGGCGAAGTCTTGATCGAAGTCGAAAAGAAGTTCACCTTCCGCATGCGCGGCATCGGCTATTGGCACCCACACTGGGGCCACGGAACCGTCCACGGCCCGCTCGAGACGGGGCGCGAGTCGATCAGGCTGGACGACTTCGATCCCACCGACTTCGCCTCAATCCACCTCCAAAACCTCGTAATCGCAACGATGGGTGGCCGACGCGGTGTCGGTGTCGTCGAGCAGATCGCCATCGGGCCTCACCAACCGAGCGGCCTGACGGGCCTGCTGGACGGCCATCGAGCTGCGAAACGCGCATAGCCACGACTCTTACGCAGGCGTGGGGCAGGCCGTTGCGGGCTGATGACGCGGCGACCAAGAGTTGGATGCGAGCTTGCCAGCAGCTCCAGAATTGGCCAGTGCCGCCGCTCTAGCTGGGGCCGTCACGGCGGTCGGATCGGTGATTGCCGCAACCGACATCTCGGAGGCGGACGGCTACCGGTGCTAAATATATATTTATTTAAGCAATAAAATCTCTAGACGACTTTGCAACGTCGTGGGTAGCCTACATCCATGCCGAGCTCATTGGGCCGTACAGTGACTAGATTCCAGTCGATGCAACACCCGCTTGCAGTGACTGCCGGCGAGTTCAAGCGGACGTACGTCGCAGTCACATCGGCTGTAGCAGTAGGACCCGAGCACCGTTTCAACGCTTCCAAATCCGCGTATCCGGCTGCGGTCGAGTCAGTACTCCGAGCGTCGGCCGTCCAGTACCGCCGACCACCGCTTGGTCGCTAATAAGGAGAAGTCGGACATGCAGTATCGGCCGCAGCGCCTGCCTGCCTTGGTGGTTGCCGCCGGCGCTCTGTTGGGCATTCCCGTCGCGCATGCGGATAATGACAACAACACGCTCATACCGAACAACAAGCGCCTCAACGATGGTGTCGTCGCCAACGTCTTCACCGTGCAGCATCAAGCGGGCTGCACTAACGATGTGAGAATCAGCCCACAACTGCAAGCCGCTGCGCAGCGGCACACCCAGGATGTGTTGAACAACCGGGCCCTCGATGGTGATATCGGTTCGGACGGGTCTAGCCCACAAGACCGCGCCAATGCGGCTGGTTTCCACGGCCCGGTGGCCGAGACGGTGGCGATCAATCAGTCAATCGCAATCAGCGGCAACGACTTAATCAACCGGTGGTACTACAACCCCGATTATTTCAAGATCATGTCCAGCTGTGCCAACAGCCAGATGGGGGTGTGGTCGTTGAACAGTCCGGATCGTACTGTTGTGGTTGCGGTCTATGGGCAGCCACAAGCCGACGCCTCGGGGCGAGGAGCAACACCACTCAGCACCGACGGACAAAACATTCCCCTGGATCCCAGCCCCGACTATGACGCCAGCGATGAACTCGAATTCGGCTTCAACTGGTTGCCGTGGATCCTGAGGGGGGTGTATCCGCCGCCGGGAAATCCTCCGCAGTAGTGCAGGAGTCGTCCGTCGTTGGCTGTAAGACCGCATAACAACTACTTCCGGGCCCAACGGTAGCTGGGCTGTGCTAGCAGGCGACCTTGATGGTGAACGTGCCCACTGCCCTCAAACTGGCGTTGTCGGTGTCAAAGCCCTCGGCTCGTCCGCGGATGGTGTACGTGTAGCCCTGTAGGGTTACGCCGGCGGCGCCCTGGAGGCCGTCGGCGAAGCTGCCGGTGAAGCCTCCCAGATTACTGATGTTGACCGACTTGGCAGTCAGCGCACTTTCGTTGGACACAAACGCATTGGTTCCTACCGCGCTATCACCGGTAGTAACCGCAGTTAGCGATCCCATCGGTACGCACTTAACCGCGTGGGTCTCTGGAAGAGCATGATCGTTGATCGTCACTTGCGCGGTGCCCGGCGGCAATATTCCCGACAGACCTGCGCGGGGCGATGACGAGCACGCCCCTACACTCGCTGCTATCAAAACGATTGCGGACGCGGAGCTGAATCGCCTCTGCACCAGCGCACCTCACTTCATTTCGCCATCATCTCGACTGCGCACTACGAGCAAGGTGACTACCGAGAGGTCCTCGGCAGTAGATTGCCTGCAAGGCGAGCGTCTGGATTAATGAACGGTATCCAACTTCGGCGTGATAGTCACCGGCTATCGGGATGTATTCGTTGGCAATCCTTTCTGGGCCGATCCGGCCACGTCCGACCTCGCGATGCCAACTCGAAGTGGTTATGGCGTGGCGATTGGAAGCGGCTGCAGGACGACCGTGCGGGAAGCTGCTGCGGAGTGGCGCGGTGCGGAGGTATCGCCGGCGTTAAGTGGTTGGCGGGCTGTCGCTTTCGTGGGTGCGTTGATCTCAAAGGACTAGAAGGAAGGCAGCCGCCCGGCCGCGAAACGGGCGCCATGTGGCGGATACCTCGGCAAGAGTGGCGTGCGACCCGTACTGCACCGCGATTTCGGCGTCGATTCGGCGCTGGTGCGGAACGGCGTAGGCAGCGTTGGCGCCGCGGATGACGACCATTTCGGCGCCCAAGGGGCCCAGGCCGTTGATCTGCAGAACTGATGGGCGGCCTGATCAGGCTCTGAGCCCGCAGGGTGGCTGCGACGGGCAGTCCGTCAAGGGCGCGGCTTGCGCAACGGAGTGCAGGTACTTGCTCTCGTGACCGGGAAGACCAAGGTTGATATCCAGCAGTTGCTGAGGTGGCGAGAAGGCTCCGTGATCACCGCGATGGCGTACCAAGTTCTTCACGCAGCCCTGCGTCCCGTGCTATCCCAGCGTTGGGACAGGACAGCCTAGGCAGCTGCCTCGTAGGAGGATTGAAACGCGCACGCGCAGCGACGTAACCGGCGCTGCGCGCGCGGTGCTGGGTCGCGGATATCACCGTCGGCCATTCGCGACCGTCAACATCCAGGGACAGCAAACGGCACAACTGTGCACCACTCACGGCAAGGTCGCGGCTGCCGGTGACGGGTGACCCAGTAGCAGGAATCGGCAACCGTTCGCGAGCCTCGTCATCTGCCGGCGAGTCCGCCCCGGCGGGCCTCGCGCGACGGACTCTAAAGATGAGTGGACACACCAGCACGCACTACGGCTACGGCGAGTGCGCGTGGGTGCGGGTAACGCGACGCGAACGGCTTGGCCTCAGCTCGGTGGCGCTATCAGCGCGATGCGAGAGGCTTACGACGGACTCGCCACAGCGCCACCGTTGATTCTTGGCAGGCCCAGGCCCACCGACTTGGATTGTCTGCCCGGGAATCCGCAGATGAGGACAAGGCGCACGCAGATGAGCGGGGCTATAAGCGGCCAGTTAAGCGGTAGCAACCGTCCAGCAGCTCGGGTGACGAACTGCCCTCAACGGTGGAAAGCTCCCTTGAGACTCCGAAGCAATGCCCCAATAATGAGATAACGGTACAACCCGATATATAGATAAATGTATTCAGCTTTCCCGGCTACTTCCGTGGGTGCCTTTTGTGTCCAGGATCACCGTCTCGGGGCGACGCAGTAAGCCTGAGGCGGGGCGTCCAGTTAGTAGTGGGCAGCGCTTAATTGCTTCCCGAGCGGAGGTCCGGTTTGGCAGTTGGTGGTTCTGCTGGATGACTCGGTACGGCGCACCGAGGAATGCAGGGCAGGCCCGACGGTATAGAGGCCGTAGCCTGCTGTTGCGCGTAAGCGCAGCTCAGAGCCCTATTGGTCGGTCGAGCGGCCCGAGGACGAGCCTATAGTGACGTGTCGGCCGGGCCTGGTGGAGAACGGGCCGGTCTGTACTCAATCCCGCTCAGGAGCGGGTTGTCGGGGTGGGAATGCAAAGCAATGCATCCTCCACTGGTTGGGCGGATTTAAGCCGCAATCACTTTATCGCTTCACGTGTCTTCGACACGCGACAGGCAAATCGTTTCGTGTGTCGGGCCCGGCCATAGAATTCATACTTCACACCGTGCGAATAAGGCCGTACGGGCGACGAAAACAAAATATCTTTGCGAATATCGCCGTGGCGATCTAATGCACATATTAGAAATCGGTGTGCAAATTAATGGATCTTAGCAAACTTATCTACGGGGGGGTGAGCGCGTTGCGGGTCGCGCTGCGCACGGGCGCTGCCAGTTCCCTTCGCGGCACTCAAGCAGCCCTCGAGTGCTGTATCACGAGGTACGACGGTGCAGCGCCGTTCGGGAGGGCGTAGCGAAGCTACCTGACGTGGTCGGCCCGTGCATGGACGTTGCGACATTTTGGCTAAACCGGCGCAACCGGCAGCAAACCACGGTAGTTGCACAGACGTCACTAAGCGGGTTGGTTCAAAATGGGCGTTTACTGATGTTGCTTTGCTTTAATGTATTGGTGTAGCGTCCCGCTGTGCTCTGGGCCATACCGTTCGAAAGAGAGCAGCACGTCATGCCGCTGCGGGGAGGATTCATCGTCTAATGTCGGCTCTGACCGGATACAAACGAGTGCGCTAGTGGTGGCGCTGGACACAGAACCCAATCACGCCTTGACCGGTGCGCCGGAGGGTGGGGTGGTCCCGTCCCCGACAATCGCTCGGCTGACGGTTGCCGGCAAGCCTCTGCGCGAGATCGGCAGCTTCTTCGCGTTGTCGCTCCAGATCCTGGCGCAGATGGTCCGTCCGCCCTTTGCCTGGCGTGAGTTCATCCATCAGGCGTGGTTTGTGGCTCGGGTGTCGGCCACCCCGGCCGTCTTCTTGGCGATCCCGTTCAACACGCTCGCCGTTTTCATCATTAACGTCCTGCTCGTCGAAATCGGCGCCGCTGACGCCTCGGGAACTGGCTCTGCGCTAGCCGCCGTGGTGTACCTCGGCCCGATAACCGCGGTGTTGGTCGTCGCCGGTACCGGCGCGACCGCGATGTGTGCCGACCTGGGCGCTCGCACCATCCGCGAAGAAGTCGATGCCATGCGCGTGATGGGAATCGACCCGGTGCAACGCCTTCTGGTGCCCAGGGTGCTGGCGCTGGGACTCAACGGGTTGGTATTGAATGCCGTCATCACCATCGTCGGCTTGATCACCGAATATTTGTTCTCGGTCTACTTTCAGCACATCAACCCCGGTTCTTACGCGGCGAGCCTTACGCTGCTTGTCGGCCTGACCGACGTGGTCATCGCCTTCGCCAAGGCGATGCTGTTCGGCCTCGTTGCCGGTTTCATCGCCTGCTACAAGGGCATTAGCGTGGGCGGCGGCCCGCAAGGCGTTGGCAATGCGGTGAACGAAACCGTGGTGTACACGTTCATGGCGTTGTTCGTGATCAATGTGGTGCTGACCGCGATTACGACGAAGGCAACGACGTGACCGCCATCCCGGCGGCGCATCGGCTCCCGCACCTGACGAAGAGGGTACGCGGTTTTGTCGACGGATGGAACCGGCTCGGAAGCCAGACCGCCTTCTACGTCAGAGCGCTCGGCTTGGTGTGGGAAGCCATGGTCCGCTACAAAGTGGAGACGCTGCGCCTGATCGCCAACATGAGTCTGGGCGTGGGCGCGCTGGCCATCATCGGCGGTACCGTGGTAATCGTCACCACCTTGACGATGTCAACCGGTGGACTCGTCGGCATCCAGCTATACCGATCGTTATCCGATGTCGGGGTGCAGGCGTTGAGCGGTTTCGCGTCCGCCTACATCAACACGCGTATCAGCTCGCCGCTGATCGCCGATATCGGGTTGGCTGCCACAATCGGCGCCGGCGCCACCGCACAACTGGGTGCCATGCGGATCAACGAGGAGATCGACGCCCTCGAGGTGATGGGCATCCACACGATCACGTACCTGGCCTCCACCCGGGTAGTGGCAGGCGTGATCGTCGTGGTTCCGCTGTGGTGCATGGCGGCGCTGTCCGGGTTTCTCGCCACGCGCATCCTTGTAATTTTCGTCTACGGACAACCTCCCGGCGTCTATGACCACTACTTCCATACCTATCTGCAACCAACCGACCTCATCTGGTCGTTGCTGCAAGTCATCGCCTCTGCCGTGACGATCATGCTGGTGCACACCTATTACGGTTTCAACGCCTCGGGCGGGCCGGCCGGCGTCGGTGAGGCGGTCGGTCGTGCCGTGCGCACCTCACTGATCGTGGCGGTGGCGGTGACGTTGGCGGTGGCGCTGGCGGCTTACGGGGTGTCCGGCAACTTCCACCTATCCGGGTAGCGGCGATGAAGCGCAAACGGCGTGAGGCCGGCCTGCACCCGGCGATCTGGACCTTCATCCTTTTGGCATGCATCGGCGCGATCACCGTGCTGACTGTCGGCGCATTCAACAGGGACTTCAGGCCCTATGCGCGAGTAACGCTGACATCTGACCGGGCAGGACTGGTCATGGAGCCTGGCGCGAAGGTGAAGTTGCGCGGCGTTCAAGTCGGCCGGGTCGCGTTGATTCAGCCAGGCGATCCGGTGAAGCTCGAACTGGAGCTGTATCCCGAGCAGCTCAAGTTCATTCCCGCCAACGTCACCGCCGAAATCACCGCTCCCACGGCGTTCGGGGCCAAGGACGTCGAACTGCTCACCCCGGCCCGCCCGAGCGCAAGACGGCTGGCGAGTGGGGCAGTGGTGAAATCGGGCAATGCGAGCGTCGAAGTAAACACGGTGTTCCAGAACCTCGTTGCTGTGCTGAACCAGGTCGACGTTCCCAAACTGAACGCAGTGCTCACCGCGCTCGCCGACGGATTTGTGGGCAAGGGCGAAGCGATCGGCGAGGCAACCACCGACCTCAATCAGGTTCTCATGGCGATCAATCCGCGCAGTGACACCATTCGTGCCGATTACCGCGCCCTCAAAGGATTCGGCGACACCTACAGCGCGGCCGCACACAACATCGTGACGGTGCTGGACGCCGCCAGCACGACCAGCGCCACGATCACCGAGAGTGCACAACAACTGGACTCATTGCTGCTCAACGTCAGCGGGCTTTCCCGCGCCGGCACCAACCTGATCGGCCCGAGTAAGGACAACCTGGTGCACGGCATCAACCTGCTGGAGTCCACCACGCGCCTACTGATGAAGTACAACCCGGAACTGACCTGCACGCTGGTCGGCGGGAAGAACGCCCTCGATTTCGGCGCCGTGAATTCTTCCGGTGGCACCAATGGATACTCGGAGATCTTGGACGTCGCGTTGTTGCTAGGCAAGGACTCGTATCGTTATCCGGACAATCTGCCGATCATCAACATCAAGGGTGGCCCCGGCGGTGAGCCCGGATGCGGCTCGTTGCCCGATGTTGCTAAGAACTGGCCGCAGCGCTACCTGGTCACCGACTCCGGGTGGGGGACCGGCGTAGATGTGCGACCCAACCCCGGTATCGGCTTCCCCGGCTACGCCAACTACCTCCCCGTCACCAGGGGGGCCCCACAACCGCCCAGCATTCGCCATCCGGGGGGCCCGGCGCCAGGCCCCATCCCGTACCCGGGGGCACCCCCCTACGGTGCGCAGCTGTACGCACCGGACGGAACGCCGCTGTATCCCGGTCTGCCGCCGGCGCCGCCGCCGGGCAGGCCGCGAGAACCCGGCCCCCCGCCGGCGGGTTCGGAACCGTTCGTGCCTCTCGTTCCACCCGGAGTGCAAGCAACGTGCGGTGTCCTCAACCAGCAGTGCGCCCCACCGCCGCCGGCCGCCCCTGCGTCCTAGCGGCCGGCAGCGAGAGGTACCAGAAGTCATCCAGGAAGGTAGATATGCGCGAGAATTTGCTAGGCGCCACATGGCGCCTGGCTATCTACTTGGTCGTGTGCCTGGTCGGTGCGTTTGCGCTGTTCGCCGTCTTCGGTCAGTTCCGCTTCCAGTCAGAGAAGACCTACACGGCCGTGTTCGCGAACGTGTCGGGGTTGGAGAGCGGAAACTTCGTCCGCATCGCCGGTGTCGAGGTCGGCAAGATCAAAGACATCACAATCCAGCCTGACTCCACCGTGCTCGTAGAATTCTCCGCCGCCGACTCGGTGATGCTCACCGAGGGCACCAGGGCCGCCATCCGCTTCGCGGACCTCATCGGGGGCAGATATGTGGCACTTGAGGAGGGCGCCGGGGGAGTAAAGAGACTTCGTCCGGGTGGGACCATCCCGCTGAGCCGCACCGAGCCCGCGCTGGACCTCGACGCGCTGATCGGTGGCTTCCGGCCTCTGTTCCGCGCGCTGGACCCTGACCAAGTGAACAAGCTGACCGGCCAACTGATCGCGGCCTTCCAGGGTCAGGGGGGCACGATCGGTTCATTTCTCACGCAGGCCGCGGCGCTGACCAACACGCTGGCGGACCGGGATCAACTGATCGGTCAAGTCGTCACCAACTTGAACACCCTGCTCGGTTCGCTCAGCGGCCAGAGCAAGCAGTTCGCCAAGGCCGTCGACTCACTATCTGAACTCGTCGCAGGCCTCGAAGCCCGCAAGGAGGACATCAGCAACGGGGTGGCATACGCCAACGCGGCCGCCGGGTCGATCGCCGATCTGTTGTCGCAGGCTCGCCCGCCGCTGAAAAAGGTTGTGGCTGAGACGAACCGGACCGCCCAAACCGTGCTCGCCGATCGCGATTTCTTCGACAACTATCTCAACACCTGGGCCGACGCATTCAAAATCCTCAATAGACAGGGCCTAACGGGCGACTGGTTCAGCTTCTATCTGTGCGACGTCGTGCTGAAGGTCAACGGCAAAGGGGGCCAACCGGTGTACATCAAGGTAGCCGGCCAGTCCAGCGGGAGGTGCACGCCGCGATGACAACCTCTTCCGAACGCAACCCACTCCGCATCGGCGCCATCGGACTCGGCATCACCCTTGCACTGATGCTGGTATCGCTGAACTACGACACGCTGCCGTTCTTCAACACGGGCAAGACCTACTCGGCGTATTTCGCCGAGGCCGGCGGCTTGGCACCCGGCAACGCCGTTCAGGTGTCGGGTTTCCGGGTCGGTCAAATCTCGAGCGTCGAGCTGGACGGACCGCGGGTGCTGGTCAAGTTTGACGTCGCCGGCAACGTGCGACTGGGTGACCGCACCGAGGCAGCAGTCAAATTGAAGACCCTGCTCGGCAGCAAGGTCCTCGAGGTCACGCCACGTGGAGACGGAAAGCTGACTGGCCCGATACCGCTCGACCGGACCAGGCCGGCCTATCAATTGCCCGACGCGCTGGGTGATCTCACGACAACCATCAGCGGGTTGAATACCGATCAATTGTCCAACTCTTTGGCCGTGCTGTCCGACACGTTCTCCAATACCCCACCCGACCTGAAGGCCGCGGTACAAGGGCTGGGCCGGTTCTCCCAGACACTGGACGAACGCGACACCCAGCTGCGAAACCTGTTGAGCGACGCGAGTAAAGCGACGAAGGTGCTGGCCGAACGCAGCGACGAAGTCGTCAACCTCGTCGCCAACACCAACGCGCTTCTGGTGCAACTGAAAAGCCAGAGCAGTGCACTGGACCAGATCTCCGGCAATCTCTCCGCGGTGGCCCGCCAGGTGAAGGGCTTCGTCGCCGAGAACCGCAACACCCTCAAGCCGGCGCTGGACAAGCTCAACGAGGTTTTAGCAATCGTTGACAACCGTAAAGAACGCGTCCAGAAGGCGCTCACCGGGCTGAACAGTTTTTCGTTGAGGCTCGGTGAAGTGGTGTCAGCCGCCCCGTTCTATAAGGCTTACGTCGCCAACCTGCTGCCCGGGCAGTTCGTGCAGCCGTTCATCGAGGCTGCTTTCTCCGACCTGGGCCTGGATCCGAACGTGCTGCTGCCCAGTCAGCGCACCGACCCGGAGGTCGGCCAGCCGGGAACACCGCCGCTGCCGGTACCCTTCCCGCGGACCGGCCAGGGCGGGGGACCGCGTATGACCATCCCGGACGCCATTACCGGTAACCCCAGCGACCATCCGTGCGGTGTGCCCGGTGTGGCGCTGCCCGGCCCCGGCTGCTACCCGTATCGGGAGCCACCACCCGCCCCGCCGCCCGGCGGGCCGCCGCCAGGACCGCCCGCGCCTCCGAGTCCGCAGCCGGATCAAGGCGGTGGACAGTGAATTCACGAAACGCCAAGGTGGGCTTGGCCGTCGCACTGGTGCTGCTGCTGATCGGCGGCATCGTCACGGTGGTGCGGTCGGCCAGCGGCATCGGCCGTACCACTGTCACCGGTTACTTCGCGGACAGCACCGGCCTGTACAAAGGAGACGACGTCGTTATCCTCGGCGTGCGCGTCGGCAAGATCGAGAACATCGAGCCGCAGCCGAGCCGCGTCAAGATCACCTTCTGGTACCAGGACAAATACAAGGTGCCCGCCGACGCCAAAGCGGTGATCCTGTCACCGTCCCTGGTGACGCCGCGATCCATCCAGTTGACACCCGCCTACACGGGTGGCCCGGCGATGGCCTCCGGCGGGGTTATCCCGCAGGTTCGCACCGCTGTCCCGGTCGAATACGACGACTTGCGCCAGCAGCTCGAGAAGCTCACACAGACACTGCAGCCCACCACACCGGGCGGCACCAGCACCTTGGGGGCATTCATCAACACCGCGGCCGACAACTTGCACGGGCAAGGCCCAGATATCCGTGACACCCTCATCAAGCTGTCGCAGGCCATATCCGCGGTCGGCGACCACAGCGATGACTTGTTCACCACCATCAAGAACCTGTCGATCCTGGTCTCCGCGCTGCGTGACAGCAGCGACTTGCTGCGACAACTGAACCAGAACCTGGCCGCGGTGACCAACCTGTTGGCCAACGACCCCAACGAGGTCGGAAATGTGGTCCGCGACCTCGACGAAGTGGCCGATGACGTCCGAAACTTTGTGGCGGATAACCGCGAGACGCTGGGTAACACCTCCGACAAGCTGGCGTCGGTGACACAGGCGGTCAACGAGAGCCTCGACGACGTCAAACAAGTCCTGCATGTCGCCCCGACAGCCTTCCAGAACTTCCTCAACATCTACCAACCCGCGCAGGGCGCACTGACCGGTTCGTTGGCGGTGAACCAATTCGCCAACCCGATCCAGTTCCTATGCAGTGCAATAGAGGCGGCCTCGCGGCGCGGCGGCAAAGATTCAGCGAAACTTTGTGTGCAGTATCTGGCGCCGATCCTCAAGAACCGCCAATACAACTTTCCGCCGCTGGGTGAGAATCTTTTCGTCGGAACCACGGCGCGCCCCAACGAAATTACCTATAGCGAGGATTGGCTGCGGCCGGATTATGTTCCGCCGGGGTCAGTGGCGTCCGCCCCCGCGAACCCGCCACCGCCAGCAAACAGTCCGCCGGACGCCCCAGCTGCGGCGGTCAGCCAACCGGTGCCCACCAACCCGGCCGACGGCCTGCGCGGGATGATGGTTTCGCCCGGAGGTGGACAGTGAATCGAGCACGGCGCTGGTCGCGAGCAGCCATCGGGCTGGTGTTGGCGCTTGCCCTAACGGCGCTGTCCGGCTGTGGGTTCCGGGGCGCGAACTCGTTTCCGCTGCCCGGAACCAAGGGGGGAGGCCCGGGTTCGTACACCGTCCAAGCGCAGATGCCCGATGTGCAAAATCTGGAGCGGAATTCTCGGGTTCGGGTCAATGATGTCACCGTCGGCAAGGTGACCAACATCGAGCTACAGGGCTGGCATGCGGTGGTCACCATGGCGATCGACGGTGGCGTCGACCTGCCGGGCAACGCGACCGCCACGGTGGGGCAGACCAGCCTGCTGGGTTCGGTGCACGTCGAATTGGCGGCGCCGCCGACTGGGGTCCCGCCCGAAGGCAAGCTCAAAAACGGGTCGTTGATCCCGATGTCGTCAGCCGGCACCTATCCGTCTACCGAACGGACGTTGGCCGCGGTTTCACTGGTGCTCAACGGCGGGGGCCTGGGGCAGATCCAGGACATCACCAAGTCGTTGAGCACGGCCTTCACTGGCCGCGAGGCGGATCTGAGAAGCCTGCTCGGACAGCTCGACAAGTTCGTCGGCTACCTCAACGACCAAAAAGGCGACATCATCGCCGCAACGGACAGCCTGAACAACCTGGTAGGTCAATTCGCCGACCAGAAGCCGGTCATCGATAAGGCGTTGAAGACCATCCCGAACGCGTTGACGGTGTTGAAAGACGAGCGCAATGCCCTGGCCGACGCGCTCGGTGATCTCAGCAGATTCGGCGCACTTGCCGCTGATTCGGTCAACAAGACCAAGGAGAACCTGGTCAAGGAGCTGAAAGATCTCGGCCCGGTGCTGCAGTCACTGGCTGATGCCGGGCCGGCCCTGACCCGTGCACTGGACTTCTACGGAACCTTCCCGTTCCCCACGAGCACACTCAGCAAATGGATGCGCGGCGACTATGCGAACCTGACGGCCGTTATCGATCTGACGCTGAGCCGACTGGACGCATCCTTTTTCACCGGTACCCGCTTCGAGTGCAATCTGAGCGAGCTCGAGTTGCAGTGGGGCCGCACCATCGGGCAGATGCCCAGCCCATGCATGGGCGGCAGCCAGTACAACCCCGGCAACCCGCTGGTTGTCCCCTACCACTTCGACCAGGGGCGCTGACATCGTGCTCACGAGGCGAATCAAAATCCAGCTGGTCGTTTTCGCGGTGGTCAGTCTGACCGCGATCACCATCATGTTCTTCAACTACATGCAGATCCCGACCACTTTCTTCGGGATGGACCGCTATCAGGTCACGGTCCAGCTGCCCCAGGCCGGCGGCCTGTACGAGGGCGGCAACGTCACCTACCGAGGCGTCGAGGTCGGTCGGGTGCGCGAGGTGCGCTTAACCGATAGTGGCGCCGAGGCGGTGCTCCAATTGGATTCGGATGTTCACATCCCAGCTGATCTGAGCGCCCAGGTGCACAGCGTGTCCGCGGTCGGCGAGCAATATGTTGAGCTGCTGCCGCGCACCGGGAATGGTCCGTCGCTGAAAGGTGGCGACGTGATTTCGGCGGACCGTACCTACGTTCCGCCGAACCTCAACTCGCTACTGCAGGCGACCAATCGCGGCCTGAGCGTGATCCCGCGCGACAACCTCAAAACGGTGGTCGACGAGTCCTATGCCGCGGTGGGCGGTCTCGGCCCGGAGCTGTCCCGGCTGATCAGTGGGACCTCTAAGCTCGCGAAGGACAGCCGCACGAACCTCGACGCGCTAGTGACCTTGATTGACGGGTCAAAGCCACTGTTGGACAGCCAGAACGACTCGTCGGATGCGGTGCAGGCCTGGGCCGCCCATCTGGCGACCATTACGTCGCAGCTTCGAGACAACGACTCCGCGGTGAAGGGCCTGCTTCACACCGGTGGTCCGGCGGCTGCCGAGGCACGGCAGTTGTTCGACCGGTTGAATCCCACGTTGCCGATCGTGTTGGCCAATCTGGTGAGCGTCGGGCAGGTGGGGGTCACCTACCGGGACAACTTGGAAGCTGTCCTGGTGGAGCTACCGCAGGGGGCGGCCGATGTCCAAGCGACCGGGGTGGCCAATAGGAACACCAAACAGCCGTACCTGGGTGGCTTCCTCAGCTTCAACCTGAACCTCAACTGGCCGCCGCCATGCATCACGGGTTTCCTGCCCCCCCAGCAGCAGCGGGCCGCCAGCTACGAGGACTACCCGGACCCGCCTAAAGGCGACCTCTACTGCCGGGTGCCGCAAGACTCGCTGCAGGACGTGCGCGGCGCACGCAATCTGCCGTGCGAGACGCGTCCGGGCAAGCGCGCCCCGACCGTGAAGATGTGCGAAAGCGACGAGACGTACGTTCCCCTGAACGATGGCTTCAACTGGAAGGGTGATCCAAACGCGACGTACACCGGTCAGGGCGTCCCACAGCTCAGGCCAGGAGACGAGCCGCCCGGACAGGCCCCACCACCATCGCCGCCCGGTCCGGCGCCACCCCCGATCGCGGCCGTTCAATACGACCCAGCCACCGGCATGTACGTGGGGCCAGACGGGCATATGTACAGCCAAGCCGACCTGGCCCATGGGGCTAAAAAGGAGCAAACATGGCAGAGCATGCTGATGCCTCCCAAGAGAAACTGAGCGAAATGGACCAGGCAGACCCAACCCCTGCAGCCGCCGGCCACACCGACGAGGGTTCGTCGGATTTGTCAAACCGGGCCCCCTTGAAAGAGAAGTGCGTCGCGGAGGTATCCACCTTGGAGTCAGCGGCGGAAGGTCCGGCGCACGACGCCGATGATTGCGACACCGCGGTTGATGGCGAGGTTGACGACCAGGTTGACGATGCCCAGGAAGACGCTGTGCCGGCCAAGGAGCGGATGTCGCCGGTACGGCTGGCGGCGATGTTGGGGTTGGTAGCAGTTGTCTCTTTGGGGGCGCTGGCCGGGTGGTTCGGGTTTCGTCTGTATCAGTCACACCGGGCTCAAGAGCAACGCCAGCTGTTGGTTCAGGTTGCCAGGCAAGGGGCGCTGAACCTGACGACGATTGACTACGAGCACGCCGATGCTGACATACAGCGCATTGTGGACTCGGCGACAGGCACTTTCTATGACGATTTCTCCCATCGATCTAAACCTTTCATCGATGTCGTCAAGAAAGCGCAGTCGAAGTCGGTAGGAACCATCACTGAGTCGGGTTTGGAGTCGCAATCGGGCAGCGAAGCCCAGGTGCTGGTTGCTGTGTCCGTCAAGACATCGAATCTTGGTGCAGCCGAACAGGATCCGCGGCATTGGCGAATGCGAATCACTGTTCAAAAGGTTGGAAACGATGCGAAAGTTTCCAACGTCGCATTCGTGCCATGAGGAACTTCCAGCTCGGCAAGCACCGAGTACCAACCCTACGAGCCAGGAGGGGAACCACCGCTGTGCCGGTTGAAATTGATTCCGCCACCGAGCAAGACGAAGCGATTGTCGCCGAAGAGACTATTGACGAGGCCGCAGTCGAAAAAGACGAACTTCAGGCCGCCGGTGGCACCCCTGACTTAGGCGAAACAAAAGACGTTCCTGAGTCAGAGGAAGCGTCTGCCGAGGATGAGGATACTCAAGCCGATGACGCGAAAGATGTAGAGCTCCCGGTACGTAAGCGCAGAATCGAATGGTCCCGGGTATTAGTGTTCGGGGTGCTGCCCGTGTTGGCGCTGCTGATCGCGACGGCCGTCGGCTTCCTGAAGTGGCAAGATGCATGGATCCGCAACTCTGGGGCCGCCGGCATCGAGTCGGTTGCAGCGGCAAAGGAATCCACCGTTGCGCTACTGTCCTACCAGCCCGACAGCGTCGAAAAGGACCTTGGGGCCGCCCGCGACCGGCTGACCGGAAAATTCAAAGACTCCTACACACAACTGGTCCAGGACGTGGTGATACCGGGTGCCAAGAAAGACCACATCTCGGCGATCGCCACCGTTCCCGCTGCCGCCTCAGTGTCGGCGACACCAAACCACGCGGTCGCTCTGGTGTATGTCGACCAGACTGTGACCGTTGGCAACGATGCGCCCACCGACACCTCATCGACCGTCCGGGTGACTATGGACAAGGTCGGCAACCGCTGGCTGATCTCTGCGTTCGACCCGGTATAAGACTGGGATGACATAGTCGGATATCGCAGCGCGGGCCAGACTGGCGCGTCGGCCGGCCCCGGGCAGGGCAATGTGCTTAGCTTTGCTACATGATTTCAACGTTCACAGACCTGCTGAGGCTGTTGGAAGTGCAGCAGACCGATGATGCGACGTTCGTGGGCACCCAACCCGACACTCCCAATCATCACATCATCGGTAGCCAGGTTGCCGCTCAGGCATTGATGGCAGCAGGCCGAACGACACCTGGGCGGCTGGCGCACAGCATGCACATGTACTTTTTGCGTCGCGGTGACGCAAGACAGCCGATCCAGTATGACGTGACCACGCTGCGTGACGGCGGCACCATTTCTTCGCGCCGGGTGACTGCGAGCCAGTCTGGTGTCGTCCTCTTCGAGGCGCTCGCCTCGTTCACAGTCGGTGTCGGCGACGTCGATTGGCAACGAAGAATGCCGAACGTGGCGTCCCCGGACACCGCTCCTGGACTTGAAGATTTATTGGCCCCGTACGCCGAGGAATTCGGTGACTGGTGGCCTCAGCAACGTCCGTTCACCATGCGATACCTCGACGCGCCGCCGCGGGTCGCCCTTGACCTTTCCGCCATGCCGCCGCCGCGGCTGCGGATTTGGCTTCGCGCCAACGGCGAGGTCTCCGATGATCCGATGGTCAACAGTTGTGTAGTGGCCTATCTTAGCGCGCTGACCCTCCTCGAGTGTGCGATGACGACGATGCGCACCACGCCAATGGGGCCTCGGCTCTCGGCGTTGGTCGACCACACCATCTGGTTCCACCGTGTCGCCGATTTTACTGACTGGCTGCTCTTCGACCAGTCCTCGCCCAGTGTCGTAGGCTGTCGCGGTCTGGCCACGGGGACCCTGTACAACCGGTCCGGCGAATTGGTGTGCGTCGCAACCCAGGAGGGCTACTTCGCCGAGGCGTGACAGCGCGGCGGATCAGTCCACCATGTCGCGGACCTTGGTCTAGTCGTAGCTTTTCAGCGATGCCTCGCTGCCATTCTGCCTGTGCCTCGGTGACCTTCGGCTTCGAAACCGTGCGCGCGAGAACAAGCATTACGCTGATTTCCGCGTCGGTGGCCCTGGCCAGTCCTTGAGGCGCTGTCGTGATGCGGATGTTGTCGTCGGTAGTCGCTGCGCCGAGATCAGGTGATCGCACCGGCGATTTTGAGTTCGATGAGTCGGTCGTCGTCGATGCCGAGTTCGCGCAGCACCCCGTCGGTGTGCTCAGCGAACTGCGGCGCCCTTAACAGGCTTGCCGAATCATCGTCGAACTTCACGGGGTTGGCTACCAACCTCTGCGGATGACCTTCGGCATCAATGATTTCGGCGATGAGACCGTTGGCGGTCAGTGCCTCGTCATTGGCTAGTTCCCAGGCATCCTGTACCGGGGCCCACTGCCCTCTACCCTTGCGTAGCAAGGCTTGGCACTCCTCGAAGGTCAAGTTGCCCATCACGTCGGCGACGATGCGTTGAGCAGTTTCGCTGTGCTCGGCCATCGCCTCGATCGTTGTGAACCGTGGGTCTTCGGCGACATCGTGCAGACCCATCAGTTGGCAGAACTCCGGCCAATACCGGGTCGGCCGCAGCATCGACAACTGGACGAACCGTCCGTCCGACGTTCTATAGGCGCCGGTGAGCGGGTTGCCCGGGGCCTGGGTTCGGCGTTCCATCCTCGGCAGCGGGCCTAGAACTCGGTCGCGCCGTAGGCGCCGGCATCGCGGTGAGGCCCGTTGGAGCCGAAGCCGTTGCCGATGACATAAATGATGTCGGGGTTGACGCGGCGGACGTCGTCGACGTCAATGGACAGCTTCTTGCGCGATGACGGCAGGTAGTTCGTCAGGAACACGTCGCTCCGCCGGATCAGTTCGTCGAGCAGCGGGCGTGCCTCGGAATTGTCGAGGGCCAGCCCGACACTACGCTTTCCGCGGTTGGGCGCCTCCATGAGCGGCGCGAACGACGATCCCGGGTACCGTCGCCGCGGCGCCCAACACCTTGACCAACCCGCGCTGGGCATCGCCGGTGACAGGATGCTCGATCTTCACCACGTCGGCGCCCCAGTCGGCGAGCACCGCGCCTGCCGATGGAACGAAGGTGAACTGTGCGACGTCCAGAACGCGAACTCCGTTGAGCGGCTTATGCATCAGGTGTCCTTCGAGTGGGAGTGGGCGCGGTGCCCACTCAATGCATGATGTCCTGAACCTTCGTCTTCTCGTAGCCTTTGAGCAGCGCCGCACTGGCGTTCTCCATATGCCGCCGCCAATGCGCCTCGGCCTCAGCGCCTTCGCGAGCGGCCACCAGGTCGGCTAGCCGCGTATAGGATCGGATCAGCTTGGTGTACTGAGCCTTCGGCACGACGTTCTGAACGCTGAGAAATGCTGCGGTCATGTGTCGTTCGAAGATCTCATGCAGCATGCCGGCGATCACGGTCAAGGTCGCGTTGCCGGACAGTTCGACCAGCCGGCGGTGCAATGCGGTGGAAGCCGCGCCCAGCTTGCCCGTCTCCCACGCATGAGGTATCTCGTCGATGAGGTCGCGTAACTCGCGGTGCGCCGTCGCGGTGCCATCTTCGGCGAGCAGTCGGGCTGCATACGGTTCAATACCCATCCGTGCCGTCATCACGTCGGCGAGCGTCGTTCCTGCCAGGGCGAGCAGAAATCCTGCCGGTCGCGCGACGATCTCGGGGCCCGGGACCCGAACCCGGGCGCCGGTTCGTGAGCCGCGCCGTACCTCCACGAGGCGGTCGGACTCCAAGACTCGCACCGCTTCTCGCAGCGATGGTCGGCTGACCTGAAAGTGATTCATGAGTTCGGCTTCGTAGGGAAGGAAGTCGCCGTCTTTAAGCTGTCCCTCGACGATCATCCGCCGCAACGTGTCCGCTACGATTTCGGCCGTCTTGGGCGACCGCACCGCGCCGTTCTCTGACGTGGTCATCGGCACGATCGGTTCCCGCTTGGGCATCGCGACCTCCTGAAACTCGACATGTACTACTCAGTACACCATGTAGGGCGCCGATCTGGGACATCCGTGGCTGTCGTCAGTGCAGCTGCGTCAGAACGCGCGTAGCGGCTGCATCATAGCCGGCGCGTCGTCGGCGCCCGACCAAGAAGCTTGGCGGTGATGCAAACGCCATGTCGGGCAGTCGTTTGCGAGTCGCGAGCATCTCGCGGGCTTGTGTCTCGTTGCCGCAGATCGCGATCGACCACAGCATATCGTCGGTGACGTGGTCGGCGATCGTTTCTGGACGGCCGCTACGGAAGGCCGAACGAATCCGGGCGACCTCGTCCGCCCAGCCGTGCAGTTCGACAAGTGAGTCGTAGGTCTTCACAGTGAGGTAGAAGGCGATCTGAAGCCGTGCGTCCCGGACAGCCCGGGCCGGGTCGTCGTTGTCGATTGCGGTGATCAGCCAGCCCCATCGTCGTAGCTCCGCGGGATCGCGTCCGCTTGATTCGGCGCCGCGGGCCAGTTCGGGCTCTACGAGTTCGGTCCACCACCGATCGGTGAACAGGCCGTGTCCGAGCACGCCATCGGCGGTGCGTCCTACGGTCCGCACCATGATCTTATTGAAGGCTCCGATCAGGATGGGCACGTCCAAGCGGCCGAGGACTGGTGCACGGATGTCGGCGTCGACCGTGTAGAACCGGCCCTCGTAGCGGACGTGTTCGCCGTTCTCGGCGTGGAGGAATGCTCTGATCACCTCGATCAGTTCGGCCATCCGGGGTGCGGGGTGGGCGGCGTCGACACCGAACCAGTCCTTGTTCATCCGTGAGGTTCCCGACCCAAGTCCCAGAAAGACCCTGCCCGGGGCGAGTGTGGAGAGATGCCGGACCGCAGCGGCGTGCACGAACGGGGACCGGGCGAACGCATAGGCGATCCCCGGACCGACCTTCGCCTGCGAGGTACCCAGGGCCATTTCAGTCGCTGTGATATAGGCGTTCAGGTCGGCGAACTCACCGGCACAAAACGCCTGCGCCCCGGCGACTTCGGCCTGCGTACCTAGCGCGGTCCCTGGCCATGGCAGACCCCAGTCCATGTGTCCTCACATCCGTCGCCCAGACATCACTTACCTAGTAATACATGTGATTGTACGTCCTGATTGGCGGTCATAGTCCATTGCCCGGTAGCAAAATTGTTTTCGACAATTGTGTCAAAAATGTGTAGCCTCGCGATATTGCTGCCAGGTGTCGTACGTGGAAGGGACGTTCCGATAATGCAAACCTTGCCGAGCATGCTGCCCACCGGTTGGTTCCAGGTCGCCTGGAGTGGCGACATCTCCGTCGGAGACGTGGTCCCGCTGCATTACTTCGGCCGGGATTTGGTCGCCTTCCGGCAACTGGACGGGGTAGTGAAGGTGCTGGACGCGCACTGCCAGCATCTTGGCGCGAGCCTGGCCCATGGTGGCTGCGTGGTCGAGGAAGGCATCCAGTGCCCATTTCACGGCTGGGTGTGGAACGGGGCTGGCCGCAACGTGCGCATTCCGTACCAGGATCGGCCCAACAGGGCCCGACGAGTACGTTCCTATCCGGTCGCGGAGCTCAATGAATCGATTTTGATCTGGCACGACATCGCTGGCAGGGAGCCCCTATGGGAAGCCCCGGATGCTTTCACGGTGCTCGGCGATCACGTCCGATCGCAGCGGTTCCACCCGCTGGGTAGCGATTGTCGGACGCGGCACGAGCGAGTGAAGGTGCATCCCCAGGTGATCGCCGAGAACGCTGTCGACCCGCACCACTTCCAGTTCGTACACAGCACCGCGATCAGTCCTGTGGTGTTGCGTGAGAGGACTGACAGCTCTACCTGGTCGGCCAAGGTCGGCTTTGGCCGGAGATGGAGCGACGGCCTGGACCGCGACGGCGACACGATGAACACTATCGAGATTTATTGGTCAGGCGTTGGTCTCAGCTACAACGGCGAACACGTCCGCGACGGAATCCGGGTCATCTCGATCTGCGCGACACCGGTTGACGACACCAGATCCGACATCTTCGCCGGCTACTGGATCAGCGAGGAAGCATCAGAAGGTCCCGGTGATTTCGAGACGCGGCTGGCCGCGGCGAAACTCGCCCTGCCCGACGACATCCGGATCTGGGAGCACCAGAAGTATCTCGAACGGCCGGGCCTGGCAACCTCGGAGGGGGCGGGCTTTCGCGCACTGCGCCGGTGGGCGAGCGGGTTCTATCCAGAACCGCAGGCCACAGCCGAACCGGTCACGCATGGCGCCTGAGGGCTCGGCCCGGCGGGCCACACATAAATCCGACCGCACCCGAGAATCAATTCTCGACGCCGCGCGGACGGCATTCGCGCGCAAGGGTTTCTCGGGCGTCACCATCAGGGACATCACTGACTTCGCGGCTGTCACCCGGGCGAACTTCTACTATTACTTCTCCGACAAGACCGAGCTCTTCATCGAACTCGGCACCGATACCTACCGCCAAGCACTTGCGATGGTTGACGGTTTCATGGAGCAGGGGAGCCCGCCGAGCAGGGAGGACATCGAGACCTGGGTTGCCAGGTACTTCAGCTACCTCGACCGCAACGGCGCGTTCGTCATCCGGTCCACAGAGGACATGCCTCCCGATCGTAAATTCCGCGCAGCGGTGGCACGCTCGCACCGGCGGACTGCCGCCGCACTTGGTGAGGGCATCGCAAAGTTGGCGCCGACCCCGCCTGACGTGGATCCGGTGGCAACCGGGCTGGTGGTAATGGCGATGCTCGAGCGCTCGTGGTTGATGGTCCAGCACAACGAGATCCCGTCGACGACGCGCCAAGCGGTGCTGGTCGCGGCCGGCGAAATGCTGTGGCGAATGGTCAATGGTCAGACTTGACCGGGATCCATTCGCCGATCAGCTGATCGACCGTGGTCAGCCGGCCCAGCACGGCAATGGTGTTGTCCAGCACTTGTTGTGCATAGTCTTGAGGAGTGCCGCCGACGGCGTCGCGCGGCACGATGAGGTCGAAGCCGGCCTGTGTGACATGCCCGGCGGTGTGGGTGATCGCCAGGTTGAGTGAAACGCCGGCGAGGACGATGGTACTCACGCCCAAGCCCTTGAGTACCGGCAGTAATTCGGAATCGAGTGTGGGGAATAACCCGTGATGGCGTGGTAGCACCAGGTCGGTGGGCGCCAGTAGCTCGGGAAGCACTGTGGTGGCAGCGCTTCCGGGAGCCCACTGTGCGGTTGCCGGGCCCAGTGCGCGCCAGATGCGCGCCGTCCCGGTTGGTTGGCCGCCGAGGCTGCCCTCGTAGGTCGCATGCACCACTCGTGCGCCGAACTGGCGGGCTGAATCGAGAAGTCGGCGCACGCTGGATACGAGTTCTGAGCTGTCAGCGGCCAGGGCGGGCAGGACGGACTCGGGACCCAGTACACCGTTCTGGCATTCCACGCAGATAACGGCCGTAGTCTCGGGGTCCCATGGTGTCGGAGCCATCCCTCAACCCTAGTCGATTTTGGCGCTTCCGGGAAGTTTGTGGGTCATGGTGCGACCGGGTAGAGCTGTAATCCGCCGAGGTGGAAGTAGATTGCGGTCTTGAAGTGTTCTCGATTGCGGTAGCCGCGGGCAGAGACGCGGATGGCTTGGATGCGGGAGTTGATGCCTTCGGCGCCGGCGTTGGTGATCGGATGCGCGAAGTAGGACAGCAGTCCGGCTTCGTGACGTTTGAGGGTCTTTGCTGCGTCGATGATCGGTTGCAGCCGGGAATGGGTGGCCCAGAAGTACCAGCGGGCGAAATGCTTGGCGCCCCAGCCGCGGCGCCGGTAGGACCAGAAGCGCCGTAGGTTCTCCTTGATGGCCCATGCGCGGGCGGTTTTGAGGTCGCTGGCCCGCAGGGCGGCGAAGCGGTCGGTGTGGCGCTCGGGTAGGTTCTCGGCCGAGTACAGCCACAGGTACTTGCTGCCGGCCAGGCTCTTGTCGCCGGTGAGGACCAACGCCCGGTTCTCGGCCTTGCGCACGGTGTCCACGGCCTTGGTCAGATACCCCATCAGGTGATAGTGGTCGAAGACGATCTTGTCCTCGGCGTCGCTCAGGTGTGCGCGTACCGAGGCGGCGTACGGCTCCCACATGTCCATCGCCACCGCCTCGATCCCGGCCCGCTGCTCGGTGGTGAACTTCTCGAAATAGCCGTCCAGGCTGGCCTGCCGGCGCTCGTCAGCGATGTATTCCACGGTGCCGGCATCCAGGTCACTGACCACGGTGATGTAGTCCTGTCCTTTCCCGGCCGCCTTCTCATCGACCCCCACATGGGCTGGCACGTTCAGCGGTTTGGCGGCCAGGCCCCGAGTGACCGCACGGTCCATCAAATGCCACGCCTCGTCCCAGCTGATACCCAGCAGCTTGGCGGCAGAGGCTACGTCGCAGGCGGCGAGCACGTCGATCGCCAGCCGCTCGAACAACGTCGTGAACCGCGAGTGCGGCTCGGCCCATGGCAACGCAACCTGACGCACCCCGTGTTCGGGACAGTCCACCCGTGGCGGACTCGCGTGCAGGAAGGTCAAAAACGCGCACGAGTCCAAATGCCGCCAGGCCCGCTCAGCCGAGTGGTCATAGACCGACAGCACGGCATCGCAGTCCGGGCAGGCGAACCGGGTCCGGGCCGGATGCTCAACCCATACATCCACTCGCCCGTCGGTTGCTGACAACTCGACCCGCCCCACCTTCCATGGCGTCTCCAGTCCCAGCAGATGGCGGTACAGCTCGGTGTCACGCATACGGCAAATCCTGCCGCTGACGCCCGTCAAACCCAAAACAGGACCCACGCAAAACCCGGAAGCGCCTCGATTTTTGACACTTGTGATGAAATGTCTGGAAGATTCCTTACAAGCTACGGAGATTCGGCTCTTGTGGTCTACCTGCAGCTGACCGACCGCCGCCATCACATGATCATTTCGGGTTCTATTGCCATGAATGTGGGTCGGGTGGGGTGTGCTATGTCTCGCGTGGCGTGACGGTCTGGGCGCACGGGCAG
>NZ_VMQU01000064.1 GCF_007714205.1 Mycobacterium helveticum
AGGGGAACGATGAGCGCGCTACGCGCGAAGAGTGCACCGAATCGTCGGGCAATGAGGGGAACGATGAGCGCGCTACGCGCGAAGAGTGCACCGAATCGTCGGGCAATGAGGGGAACGATGAGCGCGCTACGTGCGACCCGCCACCGCTCCTGGCAGGGCCTGGCGTTGGGCATGGCCGCGCTGGTGCTGAGTTCGTGCGGCTGGAAAGGGATTTCCAACGTGGCGATCCCGGGTGGTCCGGGCACCGGGCCGAACTCCTACACCGTGTACGTGCAGATGCCCAACACGCTGGCAATCAACGGCAACAGCAAGGTGATGGTCGCCGACGTCTACGTCGGGTCCATCCGCGCGATCCAGCTGAAGAACTGGGTGGCCACCCTGACACTGGGTATCGACAAGAGCGTCAAGCTGCCCAAGAACACCACCGCCAAGATCGGGCAGACCTCCCTGCTGGGCTCCCAGCACGTGGAGCTGGCCACGCCGCCGAACCCGTCGTCGCAGCTGCTCAAGGACGGCGACACCATCCCGCTCAAGCACTCGTCGGCGTTTCCCACCACCGAGCAGACGCTGGCCAGCCTGGCGCTGATCCTGCGCGGGGGCGGCATCCCGAACCTGGAGGTGCTGCAGAACGAGGTCTACAACATCTTCAACGGGCGCGGCGACCAGATCCGTTCGTTCCTGGGCAAGTTGGACACCTTCACCACCCAGCTCGACGAACAGCGTCACGACATCACCCACGCGATCGACTCGACGAACCGGCTGCTGGCCTACGTGGCCGGGCGCGCCGACGTCCTCGACCGGGTGCTGACCGACGTCCCGCCGCTGCTCAAGCATTTCGCCGACACCAAGGACCTGCTGATCAACGCCACCGACGCGGTGGGACGGCTCAGCCAGTCCGCCAACCAGTACCTCTCGGAGGCGCGCGGGCCGCTGCACACCGACCTGCAGGCGCTGCAATGCCCGCTCAAGGAGCTGGGACGGGGCTCGCCGTACCTGATCGGCGCGCTGAAGCTGATCCTGACCCAGCCGTTCGACATCGAAACGGTGCCCAAGCTGTTCCGCGGCGACTACCTCAACATCTCGCTGACGCTGGACCTGACCTACAGCGCCATCGACAACGCGTTCCTCACCGGAACCGGGCTGTCGGGATCGCTGCGTGCGCTCGAGCAGTCGTTCGGGCGCGATCCCGAGACGATGATCCCCGACGTCCGCTACACGCCGAACCCGAACGACGCGCCCGGCGGGCCGCTGGTGGAGAGGGGGGACCGGAATTGCTGACTCCCTTCGTCAAACGCCAGCTGGTCGCGTTCGGGATCATGACGGTGATCTCGTTGCTGGTGCTGGGCGTCTACTACCTGCAGATCCCGAGCCTGGTCGGCATCGGCCGGTACACGCTGCAAGCCGACCTACCCTCCTCGGGTGGGTTGTATCCCACGGCCAACGTGACCTATCGCGGCATCACGATCGGCAAGGTCACCGACGTCGAGCCCACCGAGCGGGGCGCCCACGCGACGATGAGCATCGACAGTCGCTACAAGATCCCGGTCGACGCGGTCGCCAAGGTGCACTCGGTGTCGGCGGTCGGTGAGCAGTACCTGGACCTCGTGTCGACCGGTCACCCCGGCAAGTACCTCGCGCCCGGGCAGACGATCACCAAGGGCACCGTGCCGGCCGCAATCGGGCCGGCGCTGGACACCGCCTACAAGGGCCTGGCCGCGCTGCCCAAGGACAAGATCAGCCAGCTGCTCGACGAGACCGCGCAGTCGGTCGGCGGCCTCGGCCCGGCCCTGCAGCGGCTGGTCGACTCCACCCAGGCGATCGTCGGAGACTTCAAGACCAACGTCGCCGACGTCAACGACATCATCCAGAACTCCGGGCCGCTGATCGACAGCCAGGTCAAGTCCGGGGACGCGATCGAGCGCTGGGCACACAACCTGAACAAGCTGGCCGCGCAGACCGCCCAGCAGGATCAGAGCCTGCGCAGCGTGTTGCGCCAGGCGGCGCCCACCGCTGATCAGGTCAACGAGGTCTTCGGCGACGTCCGGGAGTCGCTACCCCAGACGCTGGCCAACCTGGAGGTCGTGTTCGACCTGCTCAAGCGCTACCACGCCGGCGTGGAGCAGGTGTTGGTGTTCCTGCCGCAGGGCGCGTCGATCGCCCAGGCGGTCGCCGCGCCGAACCCCGGCATGGCCGACCTGGACCTGGCGTTGTCGATCAACCAACCACCCCCGTGCCTGACCGGTTTCATCCCGGCGTCGCAATGGCGGTCCCCGGCCGACACCAGCCTGCAGCCGCTGCCGTCGGGCACGTACTGCAAGATCCCGATGGACACGCCGGCCAACAGCGTGCGCGGTTCGCGCAACATCCCGTGTGTCGACGTGCCCGGCAAGCGGGCCGCCACGCCCCGGGAATGCCGCGATCCCAAGCCCTACGTCCCCGCGGGAACCAACCCCTGGTACGGCGACCCCAACCAGACCCTGACCTGCCCCGCGCCCTCGGCCCGCTGCGACCAGCCGGTCAAACCGGGCATGGTGATCCCGGCACCGACGGTCAACAACGGCCTGAACCCGGCGCCGTCGGACCACGTAGCCGGAACGCCCCCGCCCACCAGTGACCCGCTGACGCGGCCCGGGACCGGTTCGGTGGAGTGCAACGGGCAGCAGCCCAATCCGTGCGTCTACACTCCGGGCGGGCCGCCCTCGGCGGTCTACAGTCCCCAGAGCGGCGAACTGGTAGGACCCGACGGTGTCAAGTATTCCGTCGAAAACTCGACCAAAACAGGAGACGACGGATGGAAGGAGATGCTGGCGCCGGCCGGCTGAACCCCACCGAGGCAGATGATTCGTCGCGCACCCAGGAGATGACCGGGGACTCCCCGGAATCCGAGGCTCCCGATGTTCCCGAGGCCGCTGCGGGCGGCCCCGGGACGACGTCCGCAGACACGGCCGCGGCCGTCGACGATCGGGTGCCGCGCGGCCCGTCCCGGCTGGGGCGCGGCTGGGCGCTCGGCATCGTCGCGGCGCTGCTGCTGTGCGCCGGCGCCGTCGGGGCCGGCGGCTACGTCGCGTTGCGTTTCCACCGGGACGCCCTGGCCATCGCCCGCGGGGACGCCGCGGCGCTGAAGGCGGCGGTGGATTGCGTGTCCGCGACGCAGGCGCCGGACTCCGGCGCGATGGCCGCGAGCGAGCAGAAGATCCTCGACTGCGGCACCGACGACTTCCGTTCGCAGGCCCTGCTGTACGCCAGCATGCTGGTACAGGCGTATCAGGCCGCGAACGTACACCTGCAGGTGTCGGACGTGCGGGCGGCGGTCGAGCGCAACAACAACGACGGCTCGGTCGACGTGCTGGTCGCGCTGCGCGTCAAGGTCGCCACCGACCAGACGCAGAACGAGACCGGCTACCGGCTGCGGGCGAAGATGGCGCTGTCCGACGGCCAGTACAGGATCTCCAAACTCGACCCGGTGACCAAGTGACGGTGGTGGTCGAGGAAACTCCCACCGCGGCAGTGCCACCGGCCGCTGCGTTGGCGCCGTGGCACATTCGCGCATGTGCGTTCGCGGTGGACGTCCTTCCGGGGGCCGCCGTGACGACGACGTCGGCGTTGGTGGCGTTCACCGTCCGTCAGCATCCCGTCTGGTGGTGGGTGTGGGTGTCGGTCGGGGGGTTGGCAATCCTGGCGGCGTTGGCCAACCGGTGGGTGCTGCCGGCCGTCACCGGCTGGAGCCTGGGCCGGGGCGTGTGCGGGATCGCGGTGGCACACCGGGACGGCGGCATGCCGGGAGCGTGGGGGCTGCTGCTGCGCGACCTGGCCCACCTGCTCGACTCGGCCTCGGTGGTGGGATGGCTGTGGCCGCTGTGGGATTCCGGGCGCCGCACGTTCGCCGACATGTTGCTGCGCACCGAAGTGCGGCACGCCGAAACGGATCGGCGCCGGCTGCGGCGATGGACCGCGGCGGTGGTGCTCACCGCGGCGGCCGTGTGCCTGGCGGGGTCGGCGGCCGGCTATGCGCTGGTGTACTCCCGTGAACGCGCGACCGATCAGACCGTCGCGCAGGTCGCGATACAGGGGCCGAAGATCGTCGCGCAGATGCTGACCTACGACCCGAAATCGCTGAACGACGACTTCGCGCGCGCCCGTTCGCTGGCCACCGACAGCTACCGGGGCAAGCTCGCAAAGCAGCAGGAGGTCGTGGAGAAGGGCCACCCCGTCATCAACGAATACTGGGTGACCGACAGTTCGATCCAGTCGGCGAGCCCGAACCGGGCGACGATGCTGCTGTTCATGCAGGGCCGCCGCGGCGCGAGCCCGAACGAGCGGTACATCACCGCGACGCTTCGGGTGAGTTTCGCCAGGGGCGGGGGAGACTGGCGCGTCGACGACCTCACCGTGCTGACCAAACCCAAGCCGCCCGGGGGCCAAAAGTGAGTCCGCGGAAGAGGTTTCAGCCCGGCGAGGCGCCGCTGCTGGTGGGGCGGCCGGTGCCGGGTCCGCAGCCGCGGGGTTTACCGCTGGCCGCCGCGGCCGCCGCGTTGGTGACAGCGGCGGCGATCGCGGTGTGCAGCCTGATGCTGGTCTCCCACGAACGCCACGAGCGCGCCGCATCCAGGGACCGCGCGGTGCTCGGCTACGTCACCGGGTTCATGACGCAGTTCACCTCCATCGATCCCTTCCACGCCAACGACTACGTGACGCGGATACTGGCCCAGGCGACCGGGGACTTCGCCAAGCAGTACAAGGCGAACGCGAACAACATCCTGCTGCAGGTGGCCCGCGCGGAACCGGCCAGCGGCACCGTGCTGGATGCCGGCGTGGAACGCTGGAACGACGACGGCAGCGCCAACGTGATGGTGGCCACCGCGGTGACCTCCAAGAGCCCGGATGAGAAGCAAGTGATCGAGAACACGAACCGTTGGACGGCAACCGCGACGCAGGAAGGAAATCAGTGGAAGATCAGCAACCTGGCACAGGTGATCTGACCGCCGCTGCGGGCGGTGCGGGCGGTGACGAAACCGCCGCTGTGGCAACACAAGCCGTGACCGAGCCGGCGGCCCCCGACGGGGACGCCGGCGAGACCGCCGCCGAGGAGTCCGCCGAGACTGCGACGGCCCCCGAAGACGGCCCCGTCCGGACCAGGCGGCCGGCCGGAAAGCGCCTCGCCGTCGCCGTCGCGGTCGCGGCGTCGCTGTTCGTGGGATCCGCGGCGTTCGCCGGTGCGGCGGTGCAGCCGTATCTGGTCGACCGCGCCGCCGCCGCGACGAAGCTCGACGTGGCGCGGTCCGCGGCCAATGCGATCACCACGCTGTGGACTTACACGCCGGAGAACATGAACACCCTCGCCGATCGTGCGGCGGGCTATCTCAGCGGCGATTTCGAAGCTCAGTACCGCAAGTTCGTCGACGCGATCGTGGCCCCCAACAAGCAGGCCAAGATCACCAACAGCACCGAGGTCACCGGCGCGGCGGTCGAATCGCTGGATGGTCCCAACGCCGTGGTCATCGTCTACACGAACACCACGTCGACCAGTCCGCTGACCAAGAACATCCCCGCGCTGAAGTACCTGTCCTACCGGCTGTTCATGAAACGCGCCAACGGGCGCTGGCGGGTAACCAGGATGACGACCATCACCTCGCTGGACCTCACACCGCACGTGTAGCGCGGCACCTCAGTTGAACGCGAGCCAGCTGGGCAGCGCCCGCTCGTGGGAGTCGCACAGCACCTGCCGGGTGTCGCAGGAGCCCCGCGGCGAACCCGCGCCCGCCCACATGCCCCCGGTGTCGCGGCGCAGCACGATGGCCGACGACCCGCCGCCGTCGAGCAGCACCGCCGATTCGCTGCCCAGCCCGCGGAACAGGTCCTGCATGTTGTCCGGCGTGTAGCTGCCGCCCTCGAAGACGTACATCTCGTCCTTCTGCCGGGCGTAGGCCAGTGCCGTGCGCGCCGCACTGGGGCCGCCGTCGTTCAGCTGCCCGGTGTTGCCGGGGGCCAGCAGCCCGATCCCGGACACCGCGACGAACTTCTCGTTCTTGTTGAGCAGGTCCTGGACGACGGGGGTGGCGGCGTCGTAGTCCTGTTTGGTCCTGGGCCACACGACGTAGGGAGCGCCGCCGGTGGGCATGATCATCGTCGTCAGCGCGCTCCACGCCTCGCCCCCGCCCGACAGGCCCTGTTTGCCGGGGTAGGTCGCGGTACCGGTGACCGCCTGGTTGGCGCGGCCCTGGCCGTGCGTGTTGTCGACGAAGGCGCCCAGCGGGGAGCTGCATCCGGTCTGGCGCCATGACCCCGCCAGCTGCGGGCGCACGTCGAAGAAGTTCGCGTTGATCGCGATCGTCGGCTGCCCCATGCGCTGCCAGGCGTTGAGCGGGGTGTACAGCTCGGACGCCTGCCACAACCCCTCGTGCGTGCGGGCGCCCGGTTTGTGTTCGCAGCGCGCCTGGACGCCCTGGTGGGTGTCGACGAGCAGGTGCGGCGCCAGCCGCGCGGACGCGTTCTTGATGATCATCAGGTGCCCGCCGTTGTTCATCTCGTACCAGTTGCCGGCGGCGTTGAGCATCGGCGCGGGGTGACCGGCGCCGAAGTTGTAGACCAGGTAGGTGCCCTTGGTGGCGTTGATGGCGTTGGCCAGCAGATCGCGCCCGTCGGCGGCGTGCGCGACGGGCTGTCCCGTGGTGGCGGCCGCCATGGCGCACGCTACCGCGGCGGCGCCCAAGACCGCCAGTCGGCGCAGGCTGCCGGTCGGTGTCAGCACGGTAGCCCTTTCGGCCCTGAGGTGAACGTCGGCCCTGGGTGAACGTCGGCCCTGGGTGAACGTCGGCCCTGGGTGAACGTCGGCCCTGGGTGAACGTCGGCCCTGAGTGAACGTCGGCCCTGAGTGAACGTCGGCCCTGAGTGAACGTCGGCCCTGAGTGAACGTCGGCACTGACAGCATCGGCCACGCGGGCCGCACTGTCAACTTAAGTCACGCGCGGGTGACGGTTGGGTAGCGCGCGAATTACATTTGCCCGCTTGATCTTTCGGGTTCCTCTTTCCCCCCGCCGCCCGGCACGCCCGCCTGCTTGTCCTCGCGGGGCCGTTGCCGCGTCTGGTGCTGGGCCTGATGTTCCACGGCGATCGCCATCTCCGCCGCCCCGTGGATACGGTGAAAGCCCTGGCGGTCGTAGAGGTGGGTCACGACACCGCCCAGCAGCAAGCCGATGGCCAGGCCGATCGCGGTCATCCACAAAGCTTGGGCCAGACCGGCTTCGGTGTTACCGGCAAGATACAGCAGCGACCGCGTGCCCAAAAACACCTGGTGCATCGGCTCGAACTCGGCCAGCCACCGGAAAAACGGCGGCACCGCCTCCAGTGGGACCGTGGCGCCGGCCGACGGCAACCCGAGGAACACGAAGATCAACAGGCCGACCAGCAGGCCGATCGTCCCCAGCGCCGAGAGCAACGACGTCGACGTGATGCCCACCGCGGCGATCGCGAACGCCCCATACGCCCACAGTTGCCAGCCGAGCTCGATCGGCATGCCGAGACCATGGGCGATCGCCAGGTAGGCCGCCGAGGTGAGCAGCGCCAATAGCACCATGATGCCCCACTTGACCAGCAGGGTCTGGAACCGCGAGATCTTGACCTGCTCGGCGAAGCGATACACCGGCCCGAACTCGGCCGGCACGTAGCCGAGCAGCGCATCCACCAGGGTGTTGACCACGATGCTGCCGGTGAAACCGGCCAGCAGCAGCAGCAGCGCATAGTAGAACGCCGACAGCCCGTTGCCGGTGCCGTTCGGCAGCGGGTGGTAGACGGCCGACTTGATGTCGATCGGTGTCGCGAGGCCCACCGCCGAGGCCCCGGTCAGCGGCGTGCCACCGGCCTGGGCCGTCACTTCGGCCGTAAGCCGTTGACCCACTTGGCCTTCCACGACACCCATTGCCATGGTCAGGGTTTGGTTGGCGATGCTGGCGCCCAGCGTGCCCGCGCGCGGGTTGGTCGAGATGGTGATCACCGGCCGGGTCGCGTGGGTGGGCATGAGCGCGCTGGCCCCGTATTCGCGCAGGCTCGAGGAGAAGGTCGGCGGTATGCGCACCTCGCCGTACACCTGGGCCCGGTCCAGTTGCCGCACGGCCTCGTTCTTGGACAGCACCCGGACCGTGAACTTCTGCTTGTCCAGCCCCGCGACCAGCCCGTCGGCGATCTGGGCGCCCGCCGGGCCGGCATCCTCGTTGACCACCGCGATCGGGAAGTGCCGCAGGTTGGTCGTGGGATTCAGGATGCCGCCGAGGTAGAGCGCGCACAGCGCCGACATCAGCGCCAGCGTGATCAGCAGCGGTGCCAGCCAGAACCGCACGGTCCGAATCGCCTTGATGTTCCGGTTGGGGTTCGGCGCCGCGTGCTTGGCCTGCGATTGAGACATGTGGGCTCCCGTCCGTCGTGCCCACTCTAAGTCAGGACACGCCGATCGTGAGCAGTCGCTGCGCATGGCGCAGTGCGTCGTTGAGCGTTGCCAGGGTCCGCCCGGTGGGGCGCCCGAGGTGGATCTCGATCCGGCACTCCGGCCGGCCCCGCTGCCCGAAGGCCGGCAACACGACGAATTCCGTTGCAGGAAAAATGTTTCGAGCATATCGGTGACCGACTCGCCATCGGCGTGGTCACCCGTGCCGTCGGCTCCAGCGACGCCAGCACGTCGGCGAGCCCGCGGTGCAAGGCTTGGTGCGCGTCGTCGAAGCGCCGCGCGGCGTGGCCGCGGGTGCGGATGTCCGCGAGTACCCGTTGGTGCTCGGCGATTTCGGCGCGACAGAACCGCGGCAGTACCCGCTGCAGCCAGGACCGGACGAACTCGTCGTCCCGCCAGGCAATCGCCACCAGCCCGAACAGGCCGCCGCCGCACGTCACCATCCCCCCGAAGGACCTGGGCTGCGGGCCGGCGACCGGCCGTGGCGTCTCCCGTGTCGAGATCGAGGGCTCCCGACCATGCGGTGCGAGTTCGAGACGGGCACGCGCAGCGCCGGCGCCTCCCGGGTGGTCAACGCGATCCCCGCGGTGTGCGCGGCCGCCGGCGGACGGCCGCCTTCTCTAACCCGGGTACGTCGCGGCGGCCAGCCGCAGGATCTCGTCGCGGTCGGCGGCCAGCACGAACCCCGAGTCGATCGCACCGTCCAGCGCCGCGGTGAAGCTCACGAGGTACTGGCCGGCCCCGCCCGGGTACAGCCGTCGCAGCGTGGCGGCGTCGAACGGCTCCCCCGAGCCGAAGATCGCCGCCATGACACTCTCCTGACCCCCCGTACCGGAGGTCCGCGCGGTCGGCACGTCCACCCAGGGGGTCCGCACGCCGCCGAGCGCGAGCCCGTGGGCGTCCAGAACCGGCGCCGGCGGATCGGTTCCACCCACCTCGATGGGCGGGGCGGCCGGTGCCGGCCGGCCGGTCCGCACCCAGGTGTTCAGGGCATCCAGCGCCGCCTGCACGACGTAATGGTGTTGCGGCGCGAAGTTGATGTAATGCTCGAGCTGTTGGCCCATCAGCACGCGGGTCGGGGCATAGGCCGCCACGAGGTCGTCGAGCGGTGCGCTGCCACTGTCGATCGGGGCCACCTGGATCGTGTAGTTGTCGGCATGGGCGGCGCCGGGGATCTCCCAGACCCGCAGCCGCTCGTTGCCGGGCTGGCGTGCGAAGTAATAGCCGTGCCGCACGCCACCGAAAAGGTCGGTCTCGGTGATGATCGTGACGACCGGGACGCGCAGATCGCTGCGGAACCGGGACGCTTCCAGACCCCCGGAGTCCTCGAAGATCGAGCCGCCGTCCAGCGGCGCGGCGGGCCCGAACCGCGAGTGCACCAGAAAGCCGTCGTAGGCGCGGGCGAGCGGGTCGACGGCGTTGACGTAGGTCGTCAGGAACATGGCCGACTGGGACTCGCCCACGGCGATCAGGTGGCGGGCGCCGAGCCCCCGCAGCACGCCGTCGGGACCGTCGTCGGCGAGGAGCCCGGCGACCTGGGAGAAGATGTCGTAGGAGAAGGCGTCGCCGGGGTGATGCAGGGATGCGTACCGCCGCGGATCCTGGTTTTTCAGCGACATGTCGGCGCCGAGCAGGTTGGCACCGCCCTCGACCCCCACCCGCTGGGCCGACACCGCGACGTAGCCGTATCCCGCGCGGACGATTTCGCGGTGCGTCATCATCCACACGGCCGGCGCGTCGATGCCGCCGCTCACATTGAGCCATTCGACCAGCACCGTGCCGTTGAACCGGGCCGGGTCGGCCGGCGTCACCACCACGATCCGGGTGGTGTAATCGGCTGTCTCGCAGGCAGTGACGCTCCACCGGCCGTCCGGGCCCAGCGGGGCGGTCGGAATGTAGCCGGAGGCCGTTCCGGAGACGAAGAACTCCTCCGCCGCACAGCCCACGTCGCCGATGGCGAAGGCCCCCAACAGCAACAGCGGCTTACCGGGCACGGGTGTGGCGCGGGGGAGATCGGTCATCGGCACTCCGGTTTTCAGGGCGAAGGTTTTCAGGGCGAAGGTTTCAGGGCGAAGGTTTCAGGGCGAAGGTTTCAGGGCGAGCCGGGCAACCCTAATCTCGCGAACGGCTCGTCGCCGAAGAGCGAGCGCGTTGGTGGCGACGCGGTGCGCAAGCGGTTCCCGGCGGTACGGCTCGGCGTGGGCGGAGGAGTATTCCGTGAGCGGCCTCACCCGCACGAGCCTAACGGCTCGCCGGCCCGCGAGGCGCGCCCGGAGCCATTACGCTGCCCGTAATGGTTACCACCCGCTCCGAACATGATTTCGACGGCATTGGGGGCGTGCGCATCGTCTACGACGTGTGGACGCCGGACGCTCCACCGCGGGCGGTGGTCGTGCTCTCGCACGGTCTCGGCGAGCACGCCCGCCGCTATGACCACGTCGCGCGGTGTTTCGGCGACGCCGGCCTGGTCACCTATGCGCTCGACCACCGGGGCCACGGCCGCTCGGGCGGCAAGCGGGTGCTGGTGCGCGACATCTCCGAGTACACCGGCGACTTCGACACGCTGGTGCGCATCGCGACCCGGGAGCACCCGGGCCTCGCGTGCGTCGTGCTCGGGCACAGCATGGGCGGCGCGATCGTGTTCGCCTACGGGGTCGAACGCCCGGACAACTACGACCTGATGGTCCTGTCGGGCCCGGCGGTCGCGGCCCAGGATCAGCTGTCGCCACTGCTGGTGCTGGCCGCCAAGGTGCTCGGCGTCCTCGTGCCCGGCCTGCCGGTGCAGGAACTCGACGTCGACGCCATCTCCCGCGACCCGGCGGTGGTGGCGGCCTACAAGGACGATCCGCTGGTCTACCACGGGAAGGTCCCGGCCGGGATCGGCCGGGCGCTGGTGCAGGTCGGCGCGACCATGCCGCAGCGCGCGCCCGCGCTGACCGCGCCGCTGCTGGTGGTGCACGGTTCCGAGGACCGGCTGATCCCCGTCGCCGGCAGTCGCCGCCTGGTCGAGTGCGCGGGCTCGGCCGATGTCGAGTTGAAGGTGTATCCGGGGCTGTACCACGAGGTCTTCAACGAACCGGAGCGCGACCAGGTCCTCGGCGACGTGGTCTCCTGGATTCTGCAGCGGCTGTGAGCGGTCGTCAACGGAATGTCGCACGGCTGCCGTAGTTTGGCGCCTATGACCCGCGCAGCCGACGATGCAGAGCGAAGCGATGAGGTGGGGGCACCTCCCAGCCGCGAAGCGGCGAGGGGGAGAGCGGCGCCTATGACCCGCGCAGCCGACGATGCAGAGCGAAGCGATGAGGAGGAGCGGCGCCTATGACCGACGACAAGATGCTGGCCCGCATCGCCGCCCTGCTGCGCCAGGCCGAAGGCACCGACAACCCGCACGAGGCCGAGGCGTTCATGGGCGCTGCGCAACGGCTGGCGACGGCCGCGTCCATCGACCTGGCGGTGGCGCGCTCGCATGCGGGAGACCGCTCGGCCGCGCAGGCGCCGACCCAGCGGACCATCACCATCGGTACGGCGGGCACCCGGGGGCTGCGGACCTACGTGCAGTTGTTCGTGGGGATCGCGGCAGCCAACGACGTGCGCTGCGACGTGGCGTCGAACTCGACGTTCCTCTATGCCTACGGCTTCGCCGAGGACATCGACGCCACCCACGCCCTCTACGCCAGCCTGGTCGTCCAGATGGTGCGGGCCTCGGACGCCTATCTGGCCTCGGGCGCGCACCGGCCCACCCCGACCATCACCGCCCGGCTCAACTTTCAGCTGGCCTTCGGGGCCCGGGTCGGCCAGCGCCTGGCCGAGGCCCGCCAGGAGGCCCGCCGGGCGGCCACCGAGGACCGCCGACGCGCGCCGGGCACCGCTGTCGCATTGCGGGACAAGGAGATCGAGCTCCGCGATCACTACCGCAGCGCATCGAGAGCGCGCGGCACGTGGCGGGCCACCAGCGCGGCGGCCGGCTACTCGTCGGCGGCGCGGCGCGCCGGTGACCACGCCGGGCGGCGGGCGCGGCTGGCGGACACCGCCGAACTGCCGGGGGCGCGGACCGCGTTGGGCCGGTGAGCGCGGCGGATGCCCCGCGGGACTCCCAGCGCGCCAGGGTGTACGCGGCCGAGGAGTTCGTCCGCACGTTGTTCGACCGCGCCGCCGAGCACGGGTCGCCGGCGGTGGAGTTCTTCGGCACGCAGTTGACGCTGCCGCCGGAGGGCCGATTCGGCGCGGTGGCCGCCGTGCAGCGCTACGTTGACGAGGTGCTTGCGTTACCGGCGGTGCGGCGGCGGTGGCCGGACGTGGCGCCGCTGAGGGTGCGGGCACGCCGGGCCGCCACCGCGGCGCATTACGAAAGCCGCGACGGCGCGGGCGTGATCGCGGTTCCGGACCGCGACACCGCCGACTGGGCGCTGCGCGAGCTGGTGGTGCTCCACGAGGTCGCCCACCACCTGTGCGGGGCGCGGCCGCCGCACGGTCCGGAGTTCGTCGCGACCAGCTGCGCGCTGGCCGAGCTGGTGATGGGGCCCGAGGCGGGCCACGTGCTGCGCGTCGTCTACGCCAAAGAGGGCGTGCGGTGAGCGACCCGGACCTGCGGGCCCGCGAGGTCGAGGCCCGGATGACCGACGATGAGCGGTTCTCGCTGCTGGTGGGCGTGATGGGCGCCGGGGAGATGTGGCCGCCGCGCGACGAGCGCATCCCCCGGGACGTGCCGATGAGCGCCGGCTACGTGCCGGGAGTGCCCCGCCTCGGCGTCCCGGCGCTGCGGATGAGCGACGCCGGCCTCGGTGTCACCAACCCCGGTTACCGGCCGGGGGACACCGCCACGGCCCTGCCGGCCGGGCTGGCGCTGGCCGCCACGTTCGACCCGGCGCTCGCCCGCGCGTCCGGCGAGGTGATCGGCCGGGAGGCGCGCAGCCGCGGGTTCAACGTGCAGCTGGCCGGGGCGATGAACCTCGCCCGCGACCCGCGCAATGGCCGCAACTTCGAATACTTTTCCGAGGACCCGCTGTTGACCGCGACGATGGCCGCCGAATCGGTCAACGGGATACAGCAGCAGGGCGTCATCTCGACGGTCAAGCACTACTCGCTGAACTGCAACGAGACCAACCGGCACTGGCTCGACGCGGTCATCGATCCCGCCGCCCACCGCGAATCCGACCTGCTGGCCTTCGAGATCGCCATCGAGCGGTCGCAGCCGGGCGCGGTGATGACCGCCTACAACAAGGTCAACGGCGAGTACGCCGCCGCCAATGACACGTTGATCAACCGCGTGCTCAAAGGCGCCTGGGGATACCGCGGTTGGGTCATGTCCGACTGGGGCGGCACGCCGGGCTGGGAATGCGCGCTGGGCGGGCTCGACCAGGAGAGCGGTGCGCAAATCGACGTGCTGCTGTGGGGGTCCGAAGCGTTCGGCGACCGGCTGCGGGCGGCGTTGGCCGCCGGCGAGTTGCCCCGAGAACGCCTGTCCGACATGGTGCGGCGCATCCTTCGTTCGATGTTCGCCGTCGGGATCGACGACCGGGCCGTTCTCGCCGCACCGGATATGGCCGCGCACAACGAGATTGCGCTGCGCATCGCCCGCCAGGGCATCGTGCTGCTGACCAACCGCGGGGCGCTGCCCCTGGCGCCCGACCCCGGCTCCATCGCCGTGATCGGGGGGTTTGCGCAGCTGGGTGTGGCGGCCGGTTACGGGTCGAGCGCCGTCGTCCCACCGGGCGGCTACGCGAGCGTGATCCCCATCGGCGGTACGGGCCTGGAGGCCGGCTTCCGCAACCTGTACCTGCATCCGTCGAGCCCGCTCGCGGAGCTGCGCAACCGATTCCCGCACGCGCGCGTCGAGTTCGATCCCGGCGTCAGCCCGGCGGAGGCGGTGCTGGCCGCGCAGCGGGCCGACGTCGCGATCGTGTTCGCGGTCCGCGCCGAGGGGGAGGGCTTCGACGGCGCCGACCTGTCACTGCCGTGGGGTCAGGACGCGCTGATCGGTGCCGTGGCCGCGGCCAACCCGAACACCGTCGTGGTGCTGCAGACCGGCAACCCGGTGGCGATGCCCTGGGGGGAGTCGGTGAACGCGATCGTGCAGGCCTGGTATCCGGGCCAGGCCGGTGGCCGGGCCATCGTGGAAATCCTTGCCGGACAAGTTAACCCGTCGGGCCGACTGCCGATCACCTTCCCGGCCGGGCTGGACCAGACACCGCGCCCGGAGCTGCCCGGGCTCGGCGCCGAGTGGGGGACGGCCACCACGATCGACTACGCCGAAGGCGCTGAGGTCGGCTACCGCTGGTTCGCCCGGACGGGCCAGGCCCCGATTTTCGCCTTCGGACACGGCTTGTCCTACACCGATTTCGAGTACCGCGCTCTGGTGGTCGGCGGCGGCGACGGCCGCATCACTGCCGCATTCGACGTCGTGAACGTCGGCGACCGCGCCGGTGCCGACACCCCGCAGCTGTATCTGACCGCCGCGGCCGGCGGGCAATGCCTGCGGTTGTTGGGTTTTCACCGGGTCGAGCTCGAACCCGGGGCCTCCTGCCGCGTGTCCGTCGAGGCCGACCCGCGGCTGCTCGCCCGCTATGACGGTGCCGCCACAAGCTGGCGTATCGCACCCGGCGCCTACGCGGTGGCGGTGGGGGCCTCGGCCGCCGAGCTGCGGCTGACCGCCACCGTCGAGCTCGCCGGCCGCACGTTCGGGCGATGACCGGGCGGGCCGGGACCCGAACGTACGACCGGTGGTGCCGGAGCTACTCGACGGGCACCAGCTCGTCGCCGCAGGTGCAGCGGTAGGACTCGCCGGCACCCGAGCAGTGGCAGGGAGCCTCGATGCGGACGCGGCAGCCGCAGCCCTGGTGGCCACAGGTCAACAAGGTTCCCGCTTCGTAGCTGGTCATGATGAATCACTCCTTGATGTCGTGGACTTCTCGTGCCGTCCTACACTGTATACCCCATGCGGGTATCTGAAAACCGTGCTGCCCGAATTGCCTGGTGCCCGGCCGGGCCGGTGCGGACACGGGACGCATCCGATTACCGTTGGCGGCATGAGTCCAAGACCCACTCCCCGCGACGTCGACGAATTCCTCGACACCACAATGGTTGGCGACGATCCGGCCCTGGCCGCGGCGCAACAGGCCGCCAGCGCGGCCGGCCTGCCACCGATTGCCGTCTCCGCGCAGCAAGGCAAATTCCTGAGCCTGCTGGCCGGTGCGGTCGGCGCCCGGCGGATCCTCGAGATCGGCACCCTGGGCGGGTACAGCACCATCTGGCTGGCACGGGGGGCCGGCCCCCGGGGGCGGGTGGTCACCCTGGAATACGAGCCGAGGCACGCCGAGGTCGCACGCGCCAACGTGCAGCGCGCCGGCGTCGGCGACCGGGTCGAGGTGCTGGTCGGGGCGGCGCTGGACACGCTGCCGACACTCACCGGCGACCCGTTCGACCTGGTGTTCATCGACGCCGACAAGGAGAACAACGTCGCCTATCTGGAGTGGGCGGTCAAGCTTGCCCGCCCCGGCGCGGTCATCGTGGTGGACAACGTGATTCGTGAGGGTCAAATCCTGGATCCGGAGGCCGCGGACGCCGCGGCGGAGGCGTCCCGCCGGACGCTGCAACTGATGGGCGAGCACCCCCGGCTCGACACCGCGGTGATCCAGACGGTCGGGGCGAAATACTGGGACGGCTTCGCGCTCGCGCTGGTTCGCTGATCGGCGCCGCGGGGGCGCGTCTGCTGCCGCGACACATAAACCAACGCGATCCCACCCGGCGTGTCGTCGCAACCGTTTATGTGTCGCGGAACCAGGAAGAACCGGGAGAACCGGGGCCGGCGGTGATCGATGCCGCGCGGCCTACCCGCAGACCGCACCGCCGGCCGCCGAGCCGACCAGCTTGACGTATTTGGCCAGCACGCCGGAGGTGTACCGCGGCGGCGGCGGCGTGACGCTGCCGCGCCGCGCGGCGAACTCGTCCGGATCGGCCAGCACGTCCAGGGTGTGGGCGGCGGCGTCCAACCGGATCCGGTCGCCGTCACGCAGGAGGGCGATCGGCCCGCCGTCGAGCGCCTCCGGCGCGATGTGCCCGACGCAGAAGCCGGTGGTGCCGCCGGAGAAGCGGCCGTCGGTGAGCAGCAGCACGTCCTTGCCTAGTCCGGCGCCCTTGATGGCGCCCGTGATGGCGAGCATCTCGCGCATCCCCGGCCCGCCCTTGGGGCCCTCGTAGCGGATCACCACGGCGTCGCCCTTGGTGACGGTGCCGTCCTCGAGCGCGTCCAGCGCCGCCCGCTCGCCATCGAAAACCCTTGCGGTTCCTTCGAACACGTCGGATTCGAGGCCGGCCGTCTTGACCACCGCGCCGTCGGGTGCCAGCGACCCGCGCAGGATCGTGATCCCGCCGGTCGGGTGCATGGGGTTGTCCAGCGCGCGCAGCACCTTGCCGTCCGGGTCCGGCGGGGCGATGGCGGTCAGGTTCTCGGCAACGGTCCGGCCCGTCACCGTCAGGCAGTCGCCGTGCAGCAGGCCCGCATCCAGCAACGCCTTCATCACCACCGGGATGCCGCCGATGTGGTCGACGTCGGACATGACGTGCCGGCCGAACGGCTTGACGTTGGCCAGGTGCGGCACCTTCGACCCGATCCGGTTGAAGTCGTCCAGCGACAGCGCGACCTCGGCCTCGTGGGCGATCGCCAGCAGGTGCAGCACCGCGTTGGTCGAGCCGCCGAATGCCATCACCACCGCGATCGCGTTCTCGAACGCCTCCTTGGTGAGGATGTCGCGGGCGGTGATGCCGCGGCGCAGCAGGCCGACGACGGCCTCGCCGCTGCGGCGCGCGTACCCGTCGCGGCGGCGGTCGGTGGCCGGCGGCGCGGCGCTGCCGGGCAGCGACATGCCCAGCGCCTCCGCGGCGCTGGCCATCGTGTTGGCGGTGTACATGCCGCCGCAGGCGCCCTCGCCGGGGCAGATCGCGCGCTCGATGGTTTCGACGTCCTCACGCGGCATCAGCCCGCGGACGCAGGCGCCCACCGCCTCGAAGGCGTCGATGATCGTGACCTGGCGTTCGCTGCCGTCGGAGAGCTTGGCCACCCCCGGCAGGATGGTGCCGGCGTAGAGGAACACCGACGCCAGGTCCAGGCGCGCCGCGGCCATCAGCATCCCGGGCAGCGACTTGTCGCACCCGGCCAGCAGCACCGAGCCGTCGAGCCGTTCGGCCTGCATCACCGTTTCGACGCTGTCGGCGATCAGCTCGCGCGACGGCAGCGAGAAGTGCATGCCCTCGTGCCCCATCGAGATGCCGTCGGACACCGAGATGGTGCCGAATTCCAGGGGGTAGCCGCCCGCGGCGAACACCCCCTCCTTGACCGCCACGGCGAGGCGTTCCAGGGACAGGTTGCAGGGCGTGATCTCGTTCCAGGACGAGGCGACGCCGATCTGGGGCTTGGCGAAGTCCTCGTCGCCCATGCCGACTGCCCGCAACATGCCCCGGGCGGCGGTCTTTTCGAGGCCGTCGGTGACGTCACGACTACGTGGTTTGATGTCCGTGACGGGCGTCGAATCGGTTGGTGTGGCCATCGTGCAAGTATGCGCGAGCCCCCCTCGCGGCACATGCGCGGGTCATACCCCGCTGGGGTATAAGGTAGAATTCGGCCGTGGGCCGGGCCCACGGCCGGCACGTATGCGTCGGCAGGTATGGGCAGGCACGTCTGGGCAGGGGTGAGAACATCGATGACGACCGCACACGGATACTCGCAGCAAAAGGACAACTACGCCAAGCGGCTGCGGCGTATCGAGGGTCAGGTGCGCGGCATCGCCCGCATGATCGAGGAAGACAAGTACTGCATCGACGTCCTCACCCAGATCAGCGCCGTCAGCAGCGCCCTGCGTTCGGTGGCCCTGAACCTGCTCGACGAGCACCTGAACCACTGCGTCACCCGCGCCGTGGCCGAGGGCGGCAACGACGCCGAGGACAAACTGGCCGAGGCCTCGGCCGCCATCGCGCGTTTGGTACGTTCCTGATCACGCAGGCGTGTTGAAACGCAAAGGCGGGGGAACCCGTCGTTGCGGTGCGTACGGTAGGGACAGCGTGATCTCGCAGGCACCTCGCCCCACAGGTCGCGCGCCCCGAAGCGATGACTGCCATGACTGCCGAAACCGCCACCGTTGCCGCGCGAACGTGGACGCCACGGGTCGCCGCGCAGCTCGCCGTGCTGGCCGCGGCGGCGTTCACCTACGTCACCGCCGAGATCCTGCCCGTCGGTGCCCTGCCGTCGATCGCGCGCAACCTGCACGTCAGCCTCGTCGCAGTGGGGACGCTGCTGACCTGGTACGCGCTGGTCGCCGCGCTGACGACGGTCCCGCTGGTGCGCTGGACCGCGCACCTGCCGCGACGGCGTGCGCTGATGCTCAGCCTGACCTGCCTGACCACCTCGCAGGTCATCTCGGCGCTGGCACCCAACTTCGCCGTGCTGGCCGGCGGCCGCGTGCTGTGCGCGCTCACCCACGGCCTGCTGTGGTCGGTGATCGCCCCGATCGCGACCCGGTTGGTGCCGCCCAGCCACGCCGGACGGGCCACCATGTGGATCTACGTCGGGACCAGCCTGGCGCTGGTCGTCGGTAGCCCGCTGACGGCCGCCCTGAGCCTGATGTGGGGCTGGCGCCTGGCGGTCGTGTGTATCACCGTCGCCGCGGCCGTCGTCACGGTGGCGGCCCGGCTGGTGCTGCCCGAGATGATGCTCAGCGAGGACCAGCTGGCCCACGTGGGCCCGCGGTCGCGGCACCACCGCAACGGCGCGCTGATCACGGTCAGCCTGCTGGCCATGGTCGCGGTCACCGGCCACTTCGTGTCCTACACGTTCATCGTGGTGATCATCCGCAACGTCGTCGGGGTGCGCGGGCCGAACCTGGCCTGGCTGCTGGCGGTCTACGGCGTCGCGGGCCTACTGGCGATGCCACTGGTGGCGCGGCCGCTGGACCGCCGTCCCCGGGGCGCCATCATCTGCTGCATGGCGGGGTTGACGGCCGCGTTCGTGGTGCTGACGGCGCTGGCATTCGGCGGCCGGCTCAACGGGGTGACCGTGCTGATCGGGACGGGCGCGATCGTGCTGTGGGGGGCGATGGCGACGGCCGTGTCGCCGATGATGCAGGCCGCGGCGATGCGCAACGGGTCCGACGACCCCGACGGCGCGTCGGGCCTGTACGTGACGGCCTTCCAGGTGGGCATCATGGCGGGGTCGCTGGTCGGGGGGCTGTTGTACGAGCGCAGCGTCGCCCTGATGCTGACCGCCTCGGCGGGCCTGATGGGCGTCGCATTGGTCGGTGTGGCCGCCAACAGAAAGAAGCTGGACGTCACACCGGCAAGCTCACGCGATTCATAAGTCCGCATTTCACAGCGGGTTTTCCGGGCCGTTTGCGGTGCCCGCGCGGCCGCGGACAAGTTAGCTGGTCACCGCGCTGTGCCACACTGTTTCAGGAAGGTGACGGGAGGGATACACATGTCGCGGTGGACGAGGGCCCGCAACGCCCGGAGCCGCTTCGCTGCTCTGGGCGCGGCCGGGGTGGCCGCGGTTGTGGTGCCGCTGCTGGTGCTGACCGCGGGTCCCGCCGTGGCCGACCCGGACCCGAACCCCGGCGATCCCGGCCTGGTCGCCGGACCCGCCGACCCGCCCGTCCCGCCGCCCTGGGGCGTGCCGCCCGACCCGATGCCCGGTCCGCTGGCGCCGGGACCCATGGCACAGTCGACGGCGGCGGGCCCGGCGGCCGGGCAGAACCCGGCGCCGTTCACCGGGGTCGCGCCGTTCGGCCCGCCCAACTTCGTCCCGGCGACCGGCTCGACGGTTGGGGTCGCCCAGCCGATCATCATCAATTTCCCCGGCCGGGTCGGCGACGCCGGCGCCGCTGTGGACGCGGTGCACGTCTCGTCGGTTCCGCCGGTGCCGGGCAAGTTCTACTGGATGACGCCGACGCAGCTGCGCTGGCGCCCGCTGAGCTTCTGGCCCGCCCACACTGCGGTGACCATCGACGCCGGCGGCACCGTCTCCAACTTCATGACCGGCGACACGCTGCTGGCGACGGCCGACGACGCCACACACCAGCTGACCATCACCCGCAACGGCGTGGTGGAGAAGACCTTCCCGATGTCGATGGGGATGGCGGCCGGCGGCCACCAGACGCCCAACGGCACGTACTACGTCCAGGACAAAAAGGCTTCCGTGGTCATGGACTCCTCCACGTACGGGGTGCCGGTCAACTCGACCTATGGCTACAAGGTGACGGTGCAGGACGCGGTCCGCTTCGACAACGTCGGTGACTACGTGCACAGCGCGCCGTGGTCGGTGAGCGACCAGGGCAAGCGCGACGTCAGCCACGGTTGCATCAACCTCAGCCCCGCCAACGCGAAGTGGTTCTACGACAACTTCGGCCCGGGCGACCCGATCATCGTGAAGAACTCGGTCGGCACCTACACCAAGAACGACGGCTCCAACGACTGGCAGAAGTAGCTTTCCCCGCTCGCGCGGGGCTCAGTTCCAGATTCTGACCCGTCGGGTGGGCTCCAGGAACAGCGCGTCCCCCTCGTTGACGCCGAACGCCTCGTAGAACGAGTCGATGTTGCGCACCACTCCGTTGCAGCGGAACTCCGGGGGCGAGTGCGGGTCGACGGCCAGCCGCCGGATCGCTTCGGCGTCGCGGGCTTTGGTCCGCCACACCTGGGCCCAGCCGTAGAACACCCGCTGCACGCCGGTGAGCCCGTCGATGACGGGCGCGGGCTGCCCGCCCAGCGACAGCTCGTAGGCCAGCAGCGCGATGGACAGCCCGCCCAGGTCGCCGATGTTCTCCCCGACGGTGAAGGCGCCGTTCACATGGTGGCCGCTGCTCAGTGCCCGCGGCGTGTACCCCTCGTACTGCTCGATCAAAGCCCTGGTGCGGGAAGCGAACTCGGTGCGGTCGTCGTCGGTCCACCAGTCGACCAGGTTGCCGTCGCCGTCGTACTTGGCGCCCTGGTCGTCGAAACCGTGGCCGATCTCGTGGCCGATCACCGCGCCGATCCCGCCGTAGTTGGCCGCGTCGTCGGCCTCGGCGTCGAAGAACGGCGGCTGCAGAATCGCTGCGGGGAAGACGATCTCGTTCATCCCCGGGTTGTAGTAGGCGTTGACGGTCTGCGGCGTCATGAACCACTCGTCGCGGTCGACCGGGCCGCCGAGCTTGGCCAGCTCGCGGTCGTGGTTGACGGCGTAGCCGCGGCGGTAGTTGCCGTACAGGTCGTCGCGGTCGATCACCAGCTTCGAGTAGTCACGCCACTTGGACGGGTAGCCGACCTTGGCGGTGAACTTGTCCAGCTTGGCCAGCGCGCGCTCCCGGGTCGGCGGCGTCATCCAATCCAGATCGTTGATGGACAGGCGGTAGGCCGCCTGCAGGTTCTCCACCAGCGCGTCGATGCGGGACTTGGCGCCGGGCGGGAAATGCCTTTGCACATAGAGCTTTCCGACGGCATCGCCCATCAGGCTCTCCACCAGCGACACGCCCCGCTTCCAGCGGTCGCGGATCTGCTCGGCGCCGGTCAGCAACCGGCCGTAGAAGTCGAAGTCGGCGGCGACGACGTCGTCAGTCAACCAGGCGGCGCGGGCCCGGATCACCCGGCAGCGCGCCCAGCGTTTCCAGTCCTCGAAGTCCTCGCTCTGCCACAGAGTGGCGAAGGCGCTGAGGTAATCGGGTTGGCGCACCACGATTTCAGCGACCGCATCGGGGGTGCCGCCCAGCGCGCCGACCCAGCCGGCCCAGTCGAAGCCCGCCCCCTGCGTCTGCACCTCGGCGAACGTGCGCAGGTTGTAGGTGAGGTCGGCGTCGCGGCGCTTGACCACGTCCCAGTGCGCGGCCGCCATTTTGGTCTCCAGCGCCACGACGCGGGCCGCGGTCTCGGCGTGACTTTCGGGGGCACCGCCGAACACCAGCGCGAACATCCGCGCGATGTGCCGCGGATAGGCCGCCAGCACCTGCGCGTGCTGCTCGTCGCGGAAATACGACTCGTCGGGCAACCCGAGGCCCGACTGGGTGAGGTGCACCAGGTAGCGGGCCGAGTTCTTGGAGTCGGTGTCCACATACAGCGCGACGCCGCCGCCCACCCCGGTGCGCTGCAGGGCACCCAGCGCTGCGGCCAGCGCGGCCCGATCGGCGGCCCCGTCGATGGCCGCCAGCTCGTCGAGCAGCGGCTGCAGGCCCCGGCGTTCGACGGCGTCCTCGTCGAGGAAACTCGCGTAGAGGTCGCCGATGCGCTGCTGGTCGGTGCCCGGGGCCGCACCGCCGCCGCCGGCCTCGATGATCAGGTCGCGCACCTGCTCCTCGGCGCGGTCGAACAGCTGGCGGAAGGCCCCGTCGGTCGCGCGGTCCGCGGGGATCGCGTATTCGGCCAGCCAGCGGCCGTTGACATGCCCGAACAGGTCGTCCTGGGGGCGGGCGCCGGGATCGACATGGCTCAGGTCGATGCCCGAGCGGATGGCCTCAACTGTCACCCTGCCATCCTTCCATCCGCGCGGGGGTGCGACGATCGGGCCATGTCCGACGGCGAGCAAACCGGGTCACCGGCACGCGAGGAGCCCGCCGACTCCGCCCCGCGGGAACCCTCGACCGTCGACGACCGGGTTTTCTCCCATTACGGCGTCGCCTCGGCCGTTGTCGGCGTCCTCGCGGTGGCCGCCGTCGTGCTCGGGGTCGTCGTCTGGTCCGGCCATCGTGACGCGGTCGCCGAGCGCACCTACCTGACCCGCGTCATGCAGACCGCCGCCGACTGGTCGGGCGTGCTGATCAACATGAACGCCGGCAACATCGACGCCAGCCTGCAGCGGCTGCACGACGGGACTGTCGGGGAACTCAATGCCGACTTCGAAGCGGCGGTGGCGCCCTACCGGCAGGTGGTGGAGAAGCTGCAGTCGCGCAGCAGCGGCCGGATCGAGGCGGTGGCGATCGACACGCTGCACCGCGACCTGGACACACAGCCCGGCGGCGCGGCGTCCCCCAGGTCCGTCGTGACGACGAAGTTGCCGCCGTTCGCCAGCCGCACGGACTCGGTGCTGCTGGTCGCGACGTCGGTCAGCGAGAACGCCGGCACCAAGCCGCAGACGGTGCACTGGAACCTGCGGCTCGACGTCTCCGACGTGGACGGCAAGCTGATGATCTCCAAGCTGGAGTCGATCCGATGAGGCTGGGTTCGATCCGATGAGAAACCTCTGGCGGCTGCTGTCCTTCGACGTCTTGGCCCCGCTGGCCGCGATCGCCGCGCTGCTGGCGATCGGGGTGGTGCTCGCCTGGCCGCTGTGGTGGGTGTCGGCGTGCTCGGCGCTGGTGCTGCTGATCGTGGAAGGCGTGGGCGTCGACTTCTGGCTGCTGCGCCGCGATGCGGTCAGCGTCGGCACCGACGACGAGGCCCCGGCGCTGCGGCTGGCCGTGGTCTTCCTGTGCACGGCCGCCCTGGTGGCGGCGGTGGCGACCGGGTACACGCACTGGACGAGGGCCGACCGCGCCTTCGACCGGGACTCCCGCGAGGTGGTGCAGATCGCCGCGAGGATGGCCGAGGCGATGGCGTCGTTCACCCCGGGTGCGCCCGCGGGTTCCCTCGACCGGGCCGCGGCGATGACGGTGCCGGAACGGGCGGGCGCGTTCAAGGAGCAGTACGCCAAGTCCAGCGCCGAACTCGCCCGGCGGAACGTCACGGCGCAGGCCACCGCGCTGGCCGCCGGCGTCGAGGCCATCGGTCCCGCGGTGGCCAGTGTGGCGGTGATCCTGCGCCTGACGCAGAGCGCGCCCGGTGAGCCGCCGAGCCGCGCGGCGCCGGCGCTGCGGGTGGGTCTGGTCAAGCGCGGCAGCGCCTGGCTGGTGTCCGACGTGGTGCCGGTCAACTCCCGCTGAGCGATCAGTTGGATCCCGCGGAGCGGGCGGACTTGACCTTGACGAACCGGTCCGACAACCGGCGCATCCGGATCATCAGCGACGCCGACGGGCTGGTGCTGCCGTCGAGGTAGGTGACCAGGTCGTGCGGGTCCACCCCGATGCGGGACGCGAACTCGTGTTCGGCCAGGCCGGACCGGTCGATCAACACCCGAACGTGGCGGGCCACCTCGGCGCGTTCGTTGGCCTCAAGGTGGGTGCGGGCCCGTTCCAGCACCTCCCCCAGGGCCCGGGAGATGCCCGACGGCCGCGTTCCCTCGAGGACTTCTTCGACCTGGCGGGCGGTCCGACCGTACGGGTCGCGCTTCAGGGCGGCGGCGATGCGCTTCCACGTCGCGATGTCCCCGCCTTGCAGCGCCGAGCGGATGGCGGCGGTCGACCAGAATTCGACCGGCTGGTCGGGATCGGGCAGGGGTTCGTCGCCGGGCCGCGGTGACGGCGACGCGGCCCGCCGGTCGGATGCCAACGTCACCTCGCCTCCTCCAGCATCGCCACGGCCACCGACAGGCAACGCTGTCTGACCTCGTCCCAGTCCGCCTTGGCGTTCGGTCCGGACCACCGCTCTTCGGTGAAGTCGCAAGGATGTGGATCTGCGAGCCGACGGACCAATTGGGTGGCGATCCAATCCCGCCTCGACGACTGACAACAGTAGTACTTGTCGATCGTGCCCAGCACCAGAGCGGCGGTTTCGGGTTCCAGCGTGCCGACCATATCCGCGAATTCGGCGTAGTCGCGGCTGGTGTTACGGCACATGATCAGGTAGCCCTTGAGGCGCAGCGCCTCGGCGCCGGTCGGGACCAGCAGCCGGTCCCCGGTGGGCAGCTGCACGTTGGCGGTTTCCACCGGGCTGCGCCGCTCGAATTTCGCCTCGTCGCCGGCGTCACCGTGGGTCTGCAGCGCGTCGAGGGCGACCGACAGCCGCCGCCGCCACAGCGTGACGGGATGCACCGGGCGGTCGCTCCCGGAGATCGCGCGGGCGATGCCGTTGCGGGCGGCGCGGCCTCCCGCGAGCTTCGCGGCGGGGTTGCCGTTGCGGTTGCCGGTGTGGTTTCCGGTGTGGTTTCCGTTGTGGGCCGGGCCCGCCGCGACCAGAGCGCGGTCCCCGTCGATGTCGACGTGGTGGGGGATCTGGCCGGGGCCCAGCCCCCGGTCCCGCCCGGTGTCCGCCGTGCCGCCGTTGCGGGCGCAGCCGGTGAAGGCCAGCGGGTCGGCCACGCAGATCGCATCCGGAACCAGATCCCTGAGCTTCGCGGCCGACTTGAGCACCACCCGCAGGTCGGCGCTGGGGGCGACCAGCGCCGAGATGTCGTCGGGGATGACCACGACGTCGCCGAGGTCGACCTCGGGCAGGGGCCGGTCGAAGTCGACCGACGGCAGGACGCGCGACAGCCAGGGCGGGATCCACCAGTTCCATTGCGCGAACATCGCCATCAGCGCCGGCACCAGGACCAGCCGCACCACGGTTGCGTCGACCGCGATCGCGACCGCGCACGCCACGCCGATCTCGGCGACCAGGGGCATGCCGGCGAACGCGAACCCGATGAACACCGCGATCATGATCAGGGCGGCGCTGGTGATGGTGCGGGCGCTGGTGCTCACGCCGCACGCGACGGCATCGCGGGTGTTCCCGGTGTGCAGGAAGCGCTCCCGGATGCGGGTGAGCAGGAAGATCTCGTAGTCCATCGACAGCCCGAAGGTCATCGCGAGCACCAGCGGGGGCACGGTGCTGTCGATCGAGTTCAGCCGGGGAAAACCGAGGTCGGCCAGCCATCCCCACTGGAACACCATGACCAGGCTGCCGTAAGCGGCCGCCACCGACAGCAGCGTCATCACCACGCCCTTGAGCGCCAGGAACACCGAGTGGATGGACAGCAGCAGCATCACGAACGCGATGAGGGCGACGACGAGCAGGACCAGCGGCTCGGTCTGCGACACCCGGTCGTCGAAGTCCTTGATCAGCGCGGTCGGTCCGCCGACGTCGACGCGTGCGGTTCCCGCGTCGGGCACCTTGGGCAGCTGCGCGCGCAGCCAGCCGACGGTCCGGCGGGCGCTCAGCTCGTCGGGGTCGACCGAGAGCACCGCGGACAGCAGGGCGCTGCCGTTGTCATCGGCGAACTGCGGAGGCGACACGGAGGTGACGTCGGGTGCCTGGCTCATCCGCTGACGGACCGCGGCGAGCAACCGGCTGTGTTCGGGCGAGGACGCACCCCCGTCGGGGAACGTGACCAGCACCTGGATCGGCCCGAGCGTGCCGGGGCCCAGCGCCTGCGCCGCGGCGGCCACCCCGGCGCGGATCTCGTGCGAGGAGTCGAACTGGCGCAGCAGGCTGTTGCCCAGGACCATCGACGCGGCGGGTACCGCCATGACGAGCAGGACGGCCGAGGCGGCCAGCGCCGAGATCCACGGCCGGTGCATCACCCCGCCGATCCAGCGGTTCCAGAACCGCGACTGTGTGCAGTCCGGCTGGCGCGACCAGCGCAGCAGCGCCGACCTCCTGGCCGCCGCGCGGCCGAACGTCGCCAGCACCGCCGGTGTCAGGGTGGTCGACGTCAGCATCGCCACCGCGACGGCCAGGATCGCCCCGGTGGCCATCGACTTCAGCGCCGGGGTGTTGATCAGGTAGATGGCGGTCATGGAGGCGATGACGGTCAGCCCGGACAACACCACCGCCAGCCCGGACGTGGCCATCGCCGCGTCGACGGCCTCGCGGGGCTGACGGCCGGAGCGCAGCTCCTCGCGGAAGCGCATCAGGATGAACAGCGAATAGTCGACGGCCAGCGCGATGCCGAACATCGACACGGTCGGCGCCGCGAACACCGACATGGTGGTGTAGGTGGACATCAGGTAGACCAGGCCCATGGTGACCACGACGGTGCAGATGCCCAGGGCGAGCGGGATGGCCGCGGCGGCCAGGGATCCGAACACCGCCAGCAGCACGATCAGGATGATCGGCAGGTTCCAGCGTTCCGCGGCCGCGATGTCGTGCTTGGTGTTGGACGCCGCCGCGGCGCTCAGCGCGCCCTGGCCGATCACGTACAGCCGCACCCGGCCGTCGGCGGTCTGGCCGGGACGGTCGCCGTTGACACCCACCCTGTTGCGCAGCTGCTTGGCGACGTCGCTGGTCCCGGAATTGCGGGCGTCCAGCCGCAGCGACAATACGTAGGGCCGGTCGGGCTGCGGCGGCCGCTGCCGGGGGCTGGGCGCCTCGGTGACGCCGGGGAGCTGGGCGACGGTGCGCCTGAGCTGTGCCACCGCGTCGCTCATGTCCTGATAGCTGGCGTCCGGGCGCGGCGCCGCCACCAGCGCCAGCGACGACGCCCCCAGGTCGCGGTATTGATCCTGCAGTTGATCGTGGACCAGCAGCGACTGCGAGCCGGCCACTTCGAAGCCGCCGCCGGTGAGATTGCCCGCCTGCGTCAGCGCCAGGTACACCGCCGGAACCAGCGCCAGCAGCCAGCCCGCGAACACGAACCAGCGGTATCTGCGCAGGCTACGGCTGACGCGCATCATGTACTGCTGGATGTTCGGCTCCCCGGTCTTCTCACGCAACGAGTGCAGGCGAGGATACCGCAGGCGCCTGTGTACGTGTCGGGCTTATTCGGTTCCTGAGCTGCGGCGAAACCGATGTTGCCAACATGCGGCCAAGTCGTTGTACATCGGTGACCTGTTCCTTCCCGGGTTCCTTCCCAAGCGGGATGTCGGTCACATGCGGTGGCAGCCGCACCGCCGGGCTGGCAGGATGGCCGATGGCCGCGCGAGGGGGTGGGTGACTCTGCGACAAAAGGGCCGTTGACCGCAGCCGATTCGGCGGAGTGGGCATCGGGGGGACACCGGCCGCGCCGGCGCAAGCTTGGAGGATATGTCGATGACCGCAGGCCCCGCGACCGTGCGCCGCAGACTCCGCAGACTTTCGGTGGGGTTGCTCGCGACCCTGGTTCCGGGCGTCGCCGCCGTCGCGGTGGCGGCCGGGCCGCCCGCGAGCGGCGCCAAGGACCCGTGTTCGGCCAGCGAGGTCGCCCGGACGGCCGGTTCGGTCCTCAAGTCGATGGGCGACTACCTGGATGCGCACCCGGAGACCAACCAGACGATGACCACGTTGCTGCAGGAGCAGTCCGGGCCGCAGTCCGTCGGGACGCTGAAGACCTACTTCGAGGCCAACCCGAAGGTCGCCGCCGACATGCAGAAGATCTCCGAGCCGCTGACGGGGTTGTCGCTGCAGTGCAGGCTACCGATCAGCATCCCGCAGGCCCTGGGCATGATGCAGCAGATGCAGGGCGGCCTGCCGGGCGGCGCGGCGGGCGTGCTGCCGGTCGGCGGAACGACGGGTGCCCCGCCCGCGGCCACCGGGCCGGCGCCGGCGGGCACCAACCCGCTGTCGGGCCCGCCGCGGGGAAACGCCGTCGGCTAACCGGGCGGCTCACCGCCGCCTGCCGGGTCCTGGTCGGGGGGCGGCAGGGGGCCCTGCAGGGCGGTCTCGGTCGGATCGGCCGCCGACTGCTCCCGGCGCGGCGACCCGGGGGCCGGGGCGGCGTCGGGGTTGTCGGGGTTGTCGAGATCGACGGCGTTCTCGGTGCGGAACACGAAGAAGAACACCACCCAGCCGACGGCGGCGATCAGGAGCCAGCTGATCAGCCGGTAGATCAGCATCGCCGAGATGGCGCTCGGCAACGACATGCCACTGGACACCAGGCCCGGCACCAGGACCGCCTCCACGACCAGCAGCCCGCCGGGCATCAGCGGTATCGTGCCGACCGCGCGCGCGGCCGCGTAGGCGACGGTCAACCCGGCGACCGACGCGTGGTCGCCGGCCGCGTACGCGGCGAAGCCGAGGCAGGCGACGTCGGCGATCCAGTTGAACATCGACCAGCTGAACGCGACGGACAGGTCGCGCCGGCCCAGGCTCACCGACTCCAGCTGCCTCAGCGTCTCGCGCCACTTGTCCAGGCCGGTGTCGGCCGGTTTGCCGCGCACCGAGTTGACCCACGACAACACCCGGCAGCCGATCCCGTCGATCAGCTCCGGGCGCGACGCCACCGCCTGCGCCAGCAGCAGCAAGGCCACGAACCCGCCCAGGGTGAACAGCAACGAGAACGGGTTGTTCTTGGCGCCCAGGAAGAACGCCCCGCCCAGGCCCAGCAGCGCCAGGCCCACCGTCTGCAGCACGCCGGACATCACCAGCTGCCACGACGCGACCACCGTCGAGGCGCCCCAGCTCCGTTGCTGGCGCAGCAGGAACGTGGCCGACAGCACGGGCCCGCCGGGCAGCGTGGTGCTCAGGGCGTTGGCGGCGTAGAACGCGGCTTCCGACCGTAACTGCTTGACGTGGACCCCGGCGGATCTCAGCAGCGTCCGCTGGATCTGCGCGAAGCTGTGCATCGACGCCGCCGCGGCCACCACCGACGCCAGCAGCCACCACCAGTTGGCCTCGTAGACGCTGACCCAGCCCTTGGTCAGGTGGTCCCAGCCGAGCGAGACCTCGACGGCGAGCACGATCCCGACGATGCCGAGAATGACCCACCGCAGCCACCAGTACTTGCCGCGCGAGGTCTCCTCGCGGGGCAAGGCGAGCTTGCGGGCGGGTGCGTCGTGAGACACGTGCTTTAGCGTAACTGTGCAGGTGGCGCGGCAGTCGCGACGCGGCGCCGGCCGTGTCGCCGTCGTAACCGGATCGTGCCGGCGGCCGGGGCCGGGCGGGGCGGACCGATAGGCTGGCGCAATGTCGGGAAACGTCGACAAACCCTCTGATGACGCCGCGGTCGAGCCGCTGGTCCGTAACACCGCGGCCTGGGCGTGGCGTTTGCTGGTCATCTTCGCCGCGCTGGTCGCCCTCGCCTGGCTTCTGAAGAAACTCGAGATCATCGTCGTTCCGCTGTTGCTGGCACTGATGCTGAGCGCCCTGCTGGTGCCGGCGGTCGACTGGATGGACCGGCGGGGCCTGCCGCGCGGCGGGGCGGTGGCGCTGGTCCTGCTCGGCGGCTTCGCGATCCTGGGCGGCATCCTGGCGTTCGTCATCACCCAGTTCATCGACGGCCTGCCCGGCCTCACCGACCAGGTCACCCAGAGCATCGACTCCACCCGCAGGTGGCTCATCCAGGGGCCGCCGCACCTGAGCGGCGACCAGATCGACAGCGCGGGCAACGCCGCGATCGAGGCGCTGCGCAACAATCAGGCGAAACTGACCAGCGGCGCGCTGTCCACCGCGGCCACCATCACCGAGGTGGTCACGGCGGCGGTGCTGGTCCTGTTCACCCTGATCTTCTTCCTCTACGGCGGGCGCAACATCTGGCAATACGTCGCCAAGATCGTCCCCGCCCACTCCCGCGACCGGGTGCTGGCGGCCGGCCACGCCGGGTACGGCTCGCTGATCGGGTACGTGCGGGCCACGTTCCTGGTGGCGCTGACCGATGCCGCCGGGGTCGGCGCCGGCCTGGCGATCATGGGGATACCGCTGGCCCTGCCCCTGGCCTCGCTGGTCTTCCTGGGCGCGTTCATCCCGCTGGTCGGTGCGGTGATCGCCGGGTTCCTGGCCGTGGTGGTCGCCCTGCTCGCCAAGGGCTTCGTCTACGCGCTCATCACGCTGGGGTTGCTGGTGGTGGTGAACCAGATCGAGGCCCATCTGCTGCAACCGCTGGTGATGGGGCGGGCGGTCTCCATTCACCCGCTCGGGGTGGTGCTGGCCATCACCACCGGCGGTGTGCTCGCGGGGATCTTCGGCGCCCTGCTGGCCGTGCCGACCGTCGCGTTCCTCAACAACGCGCTGCAGGTGCTGCTGGCCGCCGATC
>NZ_VMQU01000065.1 GCF_007714205.1 Mycobacterium helveticum
CTGCCCGTGCGCCCAGACCGTCACGCCACGCGAGACATAGCACACCCCACCCGACCCACATTCATGGCAATAGAACCGAAAATCTGAGCGGCTCAACCCACGCGCTGCGCCCGGTGCGGGACTGATCAAGAGCACCCGTCCGTCAAGAGTAGGTACCAAGAACCAGGACCTCCGAGCGCACGGGACCTATTTGGCGCGGCGGAAAGTTCACGACGCCAAGGACCATTCGATTGAGCAGTTCATCGCGAGAGTAGTTCGCAATCTGTGCTGAGGACCGCTTGAGCCCGATCTCGGGACGGAAATCGATACGCAGCTTCCAAGCGGGGCGCCGCGCTTCTGGGAAGTCGTCGACTTCGATCACACGGCCCACCCTGATATCGACCGCTGCGAACTGCTCGAAGGTCAAAGTCTACCCCGCAGTCAATGCCGAATCAGCTGTGCCAGCGGTTGGCGTCGCCCAACACTACGACCAGCTGCGCGAGCGCTTTGCGCCCAGTGCACCGTCCTGGTGCCCGACCGCCGCGGGCTAGGTGTGCGCGTCGGTGAATGCTGTCGCGCTCATGCCTCGGTTCCAATTGCACGGCGGCCTTACCAAGTGCACCGCAAAAATCCCAGACTGTACTGATTACGTTGTGGCATAGACGATTAATGGCTTATCCATGGTGGTGACGCCAAACGACGAACAGTGTTCACCAAACATGCTGCCGATTAGGGAATTACGCCGACTTGGGCTTCGACGCCGAGACGGAAAACACTTTCTCGACGGCGGCCGGGACGTTCTCGATGGCCTCGGGACCGCCGAGGGCCAGCCGCATGAGATACCCGGGCAGCACACACAGCAAGAGGTCGGCAAGGGCGGTCGGGTCGAGTGAACCATGCCTCCCACGTCCCGGTTTCGGGTCGCCCAACGCGGCGAGGGCGTTCGCAGTGGCGTCGCGCAGGTGTGCGGCCAGCGTGGGGTTGCGCAGGGCTTCTGACCACACCAGCAGGGCTATCGCCGCGAACCCGTCCTCTGTATGGCGTCTGGTGACGAACTCGAGCACCGTCGCGATCGCCGCCGGGGGGCTCGCGCCATCCTCGATGGCCTGTTCCAACACCGTGACGACCTGTGCGAGGTTCTCGGCGGCGATCGCCTCGATCACCGCGTCCTTGCTGGGGAAGTAGCGGTAAACCGCGCCGGAGGACATGCCGGCCTCTTCGACGAGGTCCTGCATGGAGGCGGCGTGGAATCCATCGCGAACGAAACAGCGCCGCGCAGCCGCAATCACCTGAGCGCGGCGCTCGGCACGGTATTGCTGGGTCACCTTCGGCACCAAGTCACCGTAGCACAAAAAACATGAGCGTTCGCGTTTGACAACTTAGGGCGAGGAATACTATAAAAAGCGAACATTCGCTCGCGGATAGCCCTCGGATGGTGAGGAGATGACGGCTTATGAGTACCGGCACCGACACCGACTTCGGCACGTTCGGCCGATTCGTGGAAACACCAGTCGACGAGATGCCACCGGCCATGAAGCAGGCCTATGAGTTCACCCGCAAACTGCGGGGACTGGTGCCCGGCCCGCACAAGATCTGGCTGGCCAACCCGGCCCTGTCCACGACGATCGTGCCGACCGGCGCCTATTTTCAGCACGACTCCACGCTGAGCAAGGCCGAGATCGAAATCGTCACCGTTCTGATCACCGCACGATGGCGCAGCGCTTACGCCACCTACGAACACGAGATCATCGCCGAGCGCGACGGCCACCTCGAGGCGCGGCAGGTCCAAACGCTCATCGCTGGGCTTGCGACGTCATTCGATGACCCGCGAGAGCAGGTGGTCTACGAGCTGGCGTCGGCACTGAGCGCGCAACGGGTGGTGCCGACAGGGCTTTACCGACGCGCTCATGATCTGTTAGGTGAGGCAGGCATCGTCGATGTCGCGGTGCTGCTGGGCTGGTTCACCATGGTGTGCATGACGCTGGGCGCCTTCGATGTCCCGGCCAACGCGCGGGGACTCGACCAGTGAGCGACGCTGACGTTCTCGGCGGTCGCCTGGCCCTGGCCGATCGGAACGCTCTCGACGACCCGGCGCGAGAGTTGTTCGACGACATCACGGCCACCGCCGTGCCGTGGGCCCAGCGCAGTGGATTTATGGCGAGCACCACCGACGGGCGGCTGATCGGGCCGTTCAATCCGTGCCTGCTCAACCCCGGGCTTGCCGCCGCCTTCCTCAAACTGCAAGCAGCCGAACAGCAATGCAGCTTGCTCGACGAGCGCACCCGACAGGTCGTCATCCTGACCGTCGGCGCGGTATGGGATGCCCCGTATGAGCTGTACGCGCACTCCGCGGTGGCCCGTCACGCCGGACTCCCAGAACCTGTCATCGCCGAACTGGTCGCCGGCCGCGAACCTCAGGCGCTCCCCGAGGACCAACGGACGGCCCACCGCCTGGCCCGGGCACTGTCCACCGCCCATCAGGTCGACGAAGCGCTCTATAACCAAGCGGTGCAACGGTTCGGCTCCGCCGGGGTCTTCGACATCACGGCATTAACCGGGATCTACCACACCGTCTGCGGCATCCTCAATGCCTTCGCGATCCCGGCCCCCGGCCGGCACCCGCACTGACCGTCGCGCCCGCCCCGGCGCCATCCTCAAGGAGAACGACCATGTCTCTTCCGCCCCTGCCCACCGTGACCCTTACCCCGGTGGCCCATTTCCCCCAGGGTTACTTCCTGGAGAATCTCGCCGTGCGCGCCGACGGCTCGCTGTTGGTCACCGTCGTCCTGCAACGCGAGCTGTGGTGGGTGCCACCGGCCCGGCCCGGCACGCTGGTCGAGCCCGTCCTGGTGCACACCTTCGATCACCCGATCACCGGGATCGTCGAGGTCGCACCAGAGGTCTTCGTCGTCAATCTCACCGAGGGTTACACCACTGGCGAATCGCATTTGGCACGAGTCGATCTCACCGGCTGGGCACCCCGACAACCGGTGACACCAGAGATCATCTGCACCTTCGACGAACGAGCCCGCGCACTCAACGGCAGCTGCGTCCTTGCGCCCGGAGTGCTGGCCGTCGCCGACTGTTTCGCCGGCCTGATCTGGCGGGTCGATCTCACGCAGGATACTCGACACGCCACCGCTCGGGTGTGGCTCGCCCACGACACGATGGCCTTCGACCCCGACAGTGACCTACCGCCGCCACCGCAGCCGGGCGTCAACGGCGTGCGGTACAGCCCACACACCGGCTACCTTTACTACACCTCGACCGCGCAAAAAGTGTTCATGCGCGTGGCAGTCGACCCGTCGACACAAAACCCGGTCGGCTCAGCGGAATTCGTCGCCGCGATCGATAACGCCGATGACTTCTGCGTCGACGAACAGGCCGGGTTCGCCTACATCACCCGACACCGCGCCAACACGATCGAGCGGGCGCCGTTAGAGCCGAGGCACGGCAGCGAGGTCCGTCACATCGCCGGCGACCCGTTCGACGACACCTTGATCGGGCCGTCTGGTGCGGCCTGGGGCCGAGCGGACGGCGAGCCCGGCCGGGTCGCCTACGTCACGACCGATGGCGGCACCACCGCCCCACCGAACGGAGTCGTTCGGCGCGCCGCTGTGCTGCGTGTCCACCTGGACTACGCCGCCGCGCCGACGAGCGAGGCGACCGCGTGACTCGGCGCATCGTCAGGACCGGGCAGGCGTCGATCGACACCCGCGTCGACGGGAACGGACCGCCCGTCCTCGTCATCCCCTCCTACGGGCGCGATGCCGGGCCTGACTTCGACCCGTTGGCTGCCGCGCTCGTCGCCGCCGGCTACCGGGTGCTGCGCCCCGAGCCGCGCGGCGTCGCCGGGTCGTCGGGACCGATGAGCGGTGTGACCTTCGCCGACATGGCCCGCGACATCGCAGACGTGATCGACAACGTGGCCGACGGGCCTGCGGTCATTCTCGGGCATGCGTTCGGAAACTTCGTGGCCCGCGCGACAGCCGTACACCATACCGACAGCGTGGCCGCGGCGATCCTGGCGGCCGCGTCCGGGAAAACCGTTGATGCGCGGATCAATACCGCACCGATGCGCGCAGGCGACGTCACCCTGCCCGAGGAAACTCGCATGGCGGCGCTGCGGCTGGCGTTCTTCGCTCCCGGCCACGACCCCTCGCCCTGGCTGGCCGGCTGGTATCCCGAAACGCTTGCCATGCAGGTGGACTGCGTGCAACACGCCGACATCGCGCGCTATTGGGGAGCCGGGAACGCACCGGTGTTTGAGATCATCGCGGCCTGCGACCCATTTCACCAGCGCGACGAATGGGGCGACTTGCGTGCCCGTTACGGCGACCGGGTTACCACCACCGTCATCGACGACGCCAGCCATGCTCTGTTTCCCGAACAGCCCGACGCGGTTGCCGCCGCGGTCGTCGACTACCTGCGCACCGTCGAATACGTCGCTCGACGATGAGAGCAACCACGCAACAGCCTTCGCCAACAACCCCACCCAGGACAGCACCCGCGAGACCCCTGGGCGGCAGAATGACTCAACCGACGAAGATCGACCGCTTCTTATGCCATGCGATGGGATGCCGTGGCTTGCTGCGGACAACATTGTCTATCAGGCACACCGCTACAACCGTACAGATCAGTTGACGAGCACCAGGAGGTAAACGCAAATGGCGAAGCCAAGCCCTTACAACGCGGCCGTGGTGGTTCCGCTTCCCGATGATGCCGAGTTGACGGCGCTGCTCGGCGATGCGTACAACCCCGATACCGCGCTCAACGTCATGAAGATGATGAGTGGCACCGGCGACATGTTCCCTGTCCTTATCGGCATGGTGCAGGCCGTCTTCAATGAACCGGATATTGACGCCAAACATCGGGAAGTCATCATCTTGCGTGCTGCATCCGTGCTGAACTGTCCCTATGAGTGGCAGGCCAACGAGCAGATGGCCAAAAACGCCGGACTCACCGATGCCGAGATTGGCGCGGTCGCTGGGGAACCCACGGATGACGGCCTCAGCGCTGATTACAAGCTCTTGATCGCCGCGACAGATGAACTCCTTGTTTCGGGCACCCTCACCGATAATGTGCTCCAATCTCTACTCGATGCGTTCGGGGTCACCGTCACACGCAAGTACATCGCGACGATCGGCTGGTTCAGCCTCTTGAGCTTGTTCCTTAACGGCACAAGGGTGCCGTTGGAAACCACTGACAAGATCGGTTCACGGACCTCGCCGCTAGGGTGATGTCATTCGCGTACAGCTACACGACGTGCTATTGCGAGTTAGCCTGCGATAATAAGGAATTGATCATGCGATTCATGTTCGACACCGACGAATCGTTCTCGTTTGAGACGTTGCGTGCGGTCGGATACACCGCCTTCGGAGGGGCCGATATCGGCGAGGTCATCACAACCGCGGAACGGATCACGCCCGGCGACACAGAGTCGTGGTATCGGGAATGGCGTGCACTGGCGGACCGGATCGCTGCCATCGCCGATAAATGCGCCGGTGACGGGCACGCCGCCAGTGCCAGCAGCGCCTACTTGCGAGCCTCCAATTACTACCGGACCGCTGAGTTCTTCCTTCGAGACGACCCATCCAACGATCCGCGCGCGGCGGAAACGTCCGCACGCGCGATCGAGACGTTCCGGGCCGCCCCCGACGTCCAAGCGCACTGGACGCGGGTCGGGATCCCCTATGAGGGAATCGAGCTGGAGGGCTACTACCTCAACGCCAGCGGCGATGATCGTGGGCCCACATTGCTCGCGCACGGCGGTTTCGACTCGACGGTCGAAGAGTTGTTCTTCGTCGTGGGAGAGGCCGCGCGGCGGCGCGGGTGGAACTGCCTGATTTTCGAGGGTTCCGGTCAGGGGTCGGCGTTACGGGTCAACAAACTGCGATTCCGGCACGACTGGGAAGCTGTGGTCACCCCCGTCGTGGACTTCGCCATCAACCTTCGCGGCGTCGACCCTGAGCGCATCGTGCTGCTTGGCATGAGCATGGGCGGCTACCTCGCTCCGCGGGCGGCCGCTTTCGAGCACCGGATCGCCGCGTGCATCGCTTACGACGGCATTCTCAACTTCGCGGCGTTCCTGCCTGATTGGCAAACGGCACAGCATGATTTCGAGCGGTGGGTCCCCACGATGGATGGTTTGATCGCCCAGCGCGAGCAACTGCCGACTCAGCTGCGCTGGACGCTGTCGAACGCCCTGTGGGTGTTCGGAACCGCCACAGCCCAAGAGTTGTACGACGAAGTCACCAAGTATGACCTCACCCAGGTTGCCCATCAGATCACCTGCCCGACCCTGGTTTGCGACGCCGAGAACGACCAGTTCCTCCAGGGGCAGCCCCGCATGCTCTACGAGGCGCTGCGGTGCCCGAAAACCCTTCTGACGTTCACTGCCGCCGAGGGTGCCGGGGAGCACTGTCATGTGGGAGCGCTGACGCTGTTTCATCAGCGAATGTTCGACTGGCTGGACGACACCCTGGGGTCTTGAGGGTGGGGCGAGGCCGCCCGCGCGTTGCCTCGCTCATGCACAGGCGTGTCACGCCGCTGAACCCACGTACCTCATGCGGTCAGAAGCGGTGCAGATAACCGCCGAATGACACCGCGCGTTAGACCGATGCCTGGTGGGTATGCCCATCCGGCGGCGCCGGCGACCGGGCGGAGGCCGGAACGTGGGCGAATGGGCAAACCCTTTGCGCGCCGTGACGGAATTCAGTAACATCGTCGCCAAGGCGATGAAGCTCGCCTCAACTGCCGCTCCGGCTGATGGCTTCTATCGACGACACTTGAGTCACGGTAGAAGGCAGGGAGCGAAATGGCTGGCATCGTCAGCATTCTCGATTCCGACGTCGGTGGTGTGGCCTGCGCCGAGGCGTCGAACGAATGCCTTGCCGACCTCCATCTCGACCGGATCATCGCTGCGGTGATCGCCGGTCATGATGACGGCAACCTCACCCGGATCTTTTCCACGCCCTTGCGGGAAGTGGCGGCGGTGCGGTATCGACAGCAAGTTTTTCGCGACCTCGAAGCCGATGAAACGCGTTTGGCAATTGAGGATTTCGCTGACGGCATGCGCGCTGTACGGAATCGGCTCCACACGGCGGCGAACGTCTGGCATCCGCTACAGCAGCAAGGATGGCTGATCGCGGCGATCGAAAGCTACTGTGAGGCGGTGCTATTGCTAGCAGACCAGCTGTTCTGCGTCCGACCGCGCTCTTCGGCGCTTCGGAAGATCGCACAACATGTCACGCGCTATGCCGAAGGCGAAACCTTCGGGTGTTTGGTGGCCGAGACGCAATCCCTACGAGAGCGACTTGGCGACATACGCTACCTGGTGCATATCGACGGCCTGCGCGTCCGTGTCGAAAGCTACAGCGAGAGAGCTGACTACAGCTCGGCAGTCGCCGAGACTTTCGCGCGGTTCACCGCTGATTTCGGCAAGGACTACCGTGTCAACCTCCCTGAGTTCAAGGACATGAACCACGTCGAGGAACAAATCCTCGTGTGCGTTTCCGAACTCTATCCCGACGTCTTCGCAATGCTGAGTGATTTCTGCCGCGGGCATGCAGAGTTCGTCGAGCCGAACATCGCCAGATTCGAACATGAGATCCAGTTCTATCTGTCCTACCTTGCTTTCATGGGTCGTTTCGGAGAGACCGGTCTGACGTTCAGCTACCCGGAGGTCACCGACGAGCCGGGTAACGCCACGGCCGAAGACGTTTTCGACCTGGCGCTGGCGCTCAAAACCTTGAAAGAGGACAGATCGCCCGTGCCCAACAGCTTTGCACTGTCGGGACGCGAACGAATCTTCGTGGTCACCGGACCGAACCAAGGCGGCAAGACGACACTGGCCCGAACCATCGGCCAATGTGCCTACCTGGCGTCACTGGGTTGCCCAGTACCCGCCGGCAGCTCCAGGCTGACATTGCCCGACCAGATCTTCACCCATTTCGAACGGCAGGAGGAGGTATCGACGCTCCACGGCAAGCTCGACGACGAGCTCGTGCGCATTCACGACATACTCTCGCGCGCGACCGGGTCCAGCATCATCATCATGAACGAGAGCTTCTCCTCGACCACCGCTGACGATGCTTTGCTCATCGGGGGCGAGGTACTCGAACGGATCATCGCACTGAACTGTATCGCGGTCTACGTGACTTTCATCGACGAGTTGTCCACCCTGGACCCCGCCTGCGTCAGCATGGTTGGGGAAGTCGCAGAACATGATCCGACTCACCGAACGTTCAGATTCAGCCGCCGCCCCGCCGACGGCCGGGCCTATGCTGCGGCATTGGCCGAAAAATACGGGCTCACCCACGAACTTCTCAAACGGAGGGTCGCGCAATGAAGGTCCGATTGCTGCACCCTCAACGTGATCCGGACCTCGCGCCGCGGCTGCCCTGGCGACTGCAGGACCTCGTCGATGACGACCTGGGGCTTCGGCACGTCTACACAGCGATGGCCGCTGACGATGAATTCTTGCTCGAAACCGTAAAAAAGATCGTGCCCGCGGCTGTCACCGAGCCGGACGTCATCATCTATCGGCAGCAAGTACTGGCTGACTGCCTGGCGAATCGGGAAGCGGTGCAGCGAATGTATGCCATCGCTGTCGACGGTGTCGAAGTTCGGCGCAAAGTGTTTCTCGGGGGATTGATGTCCCGTGACCCGCAGGCAATCCTGCGCCGCTCCGTGCGGACTCTTGAATTTCTCGCGACCAACCTCCGCCAATTGCGCAGTGTGTGTGACAAGCACGCCGGAGCATTCGCCTCACCGGGATTTCGGCAACTGCTGGAGATGATCACGGAACAGCTCAGCGAGGATTACCTGGAGCGGCTCGGCGCAGAGCTGGCGGAGTTGCACCTCCCGCGCGGGGTGTTGCTCAGCGCCGGGCTCGGTCTCGGCAACAAGGGCAGGAACTACGTCGTGCACCAGCCGTCCCAGCGCAGTTGGTGGGTTAAACTGACCGGAAACCGTTCTGGCGGCTGCGGCTTCGTTGTGGACGACCACGACGAAGCCGGCACCCAGGCTCTCACAGACCTAGCCGGGCGCGGTATCAACGACATCGCCAACGCGGTCGCCCAATCCGCGGATCACGTCGAGCGGTTCTTCGGCCGGTTGCGCATCGAGTTGGGCTTCTATCTGGCTTGTGCGAACCTGCATGAGCAGCTCGCGAAATCCGCCGCGCCCATCTGCTTCCCGATCCCCACGCCATTCACCCCGTCACGACTCGACTGCCGCGACCTGCGCGACGCCGGTTTGTGCCTGTCCGCCCGGAAGCCGGTTGTCGGCAACGACGTCGATGCCGACGCCAAGTCGTTGCTCATGATCACCGGCGCCAACGAGGGTGGGAAGTCGACGTTCTTGCGTAGTGTCGGCCTGGCCCAAGTCATGATGCAAGCCGGCATGTTCGTCACGGCCACGTCGTTTGTCGCCAATGTCAGGGACGCCGTCTTCACGCACTTCAAGCGGGAAGAAGACGCCGGTCTGGTCCACGGGAAACTCGACGAAGAGCTGGCCCGCATGAGTGAGATCGTCGAGTTCGTGGGCTCGACGTCGATGCTGTTGTGCAACGAGTCATTTGCCTCGACCTACGAGCGCGAGGGATCTCACATTGCTCGAGACGTGGTGCGGGCGCTGGTCGAGAGCGGGGTCAAGGTCGTTTTCGTCACCCACCTGTACGACCTGGCCCACAGCCTGAATGAACGGCACCATCCCGCCTACGTGTTTCTGCGTGCCCAGCGCCGCCCCGACGGTCTGCGGACCTTCCGGTTGGAACCGGGTGCCCCCGAACCCACCAGCTACGGTGAGGACTCGTTTCGGAGAGTGTTCGGCGCAGCGCCGCGTCGCGACCTCGGCCGCGAGCACGCGCGATCCGGCTGACAGCGATGTAGCGGAATCCCGGATTTCACAAGCCGGATTGCGCGCCGCGCGCTCGGTTACCGGCGGACGTTTTCAGGCGAGCAGACGGGCTATTTCGATGTAGATCGGAATTCCGATGGTCACGTTGTAGGAGAACGTCAAGCCCAGCGACGCCGCCAACGGCAGTGTTGGGCTGGCCTCGGGGATGGCCAGCCGCTGGACCGCTGGGACGGCGATGTACGACGCGGCAGCGCAAAGCACCGCAAACAGCACGTAGCTTCCGGGCAGGAACTCGGTGTGGGTCAGGTAGGCGTAGCCATGAGCAACTAAAATCCCCAGCGTTGCGAAGGCATTGGGAGCTATCAGCCCGAACAGGATGAAGCCGGCACCCGCCGATCGCAAGTCCTTGAGTTTGCGTGAGGCCGTCATGCCCATCTCGAGCAGAAACAGGCAGAGCGCCCCCTGGAAGGCCGACACGAAGAAGGTGTCGTCATCGTGAATCACCTTCTCGCCCTGTAGACCACTGATGAAGCCGATCGCGATGGCGCCGACCAGGAGACAGATGCCAGGGTTGAGCACGACCTCATTGAGCAGCGCCATCTTCGACGCACGGCGCCGCGGCCCGCTCTCGGCGTGTTCGAGCTTTTCCAACGAGACTTCCAGCTCGTATTCGACGGCCCGGCCACGCTCGGCGTCAAGGTCCCGGTTTTGTACCGGCTGCGTAGCCGCCCCGGGCCCGGTTCCCGACATCGCCGGCGGCGCGTAACCAGGCTCGCCGGGCATGTTCCCCTCGGCATCCAGCCCGCGGTTGCGCAGTCGTGAGACGAGGTACAGGGCCACCAAGCAGCCGGGAATCTCCATGACAGCCAGCATGACTGGCATAAAGGCGTCGAACCCAACACTCAAGCTGGTGAGTACGGCAACGCAGGTGGCAAAGGTCCCCGCCGAATCCGATCCGTAATAGCCGGCGACCGTTGCGCGGTCGATTTGGCGCATCGCGCTGATTCGGCTCAACAGCACGTAAGCGACAATGCCGATCACGAAGTTCAACGCGAATCCCAGGGCCATGAAACCAGCGATGTTGTCGATCTGGGACGGGTCGATGGTGGCGAGCTCTTCGCCGCCGTGCCAACCGATGGCCAGTAGCAGGTACATGGTCAGGCCCTGGTAGATCACGTACGGGAACTCGAACCGCACTTTGAGTATGGGTATGAGGAACCCGAAGTAGAAGAACAACAGCAGTGGCTTGAACAGGTTGTGGGTGAAGTTGTTCCAGAGTTCAAGAAGCATCGGTTGCTCCTGTGGTCCGGGTTGCACAGGGGAATTTGCGGGCGGGTGAACGCGTCCCGCCGACAACAGCCCGATGGCGCGCAGCTGCGACTGCCCAGGCAGGGAATTCATGCGGCAACAAGGCGCTGGGAATGATCGACTCCTACCCTTTGGACGCGGGCCGGGTGTGTCGACGACCCAGCAGGTAGAAGCCATTAGCGCCGTCTGGCCGGCCATAGCGGCCGAGCGCCGGTGCGTTAGCGAGCCCCATCGCTTACTGCAGGTATGCAGAACCCTACACCCAAGCGGTGGATAGCGATATGGGATTTTCGGCTGGCCGTCGTCGGGCCGTCGGCTGTTGCCGCAGCAGGGCAGCGTCATTCACGCATCGGTCGCCGCGGCCGCTCCGAAGCGACCTCGACGGGCGCGCCCTCAAGGGGGGCGGCTGAGGGGACTGTGCGGCTGAGGGGACTGTGCGGCTGAGGGGACTGTGCGGCTGAGGGGACTAGGCATGCTGGTCGGCCGGGCGCAACATGCCCGCCGCGAAGACCGCGATGGCCATCCACGCGGCGGCGTAACCGAATGCCACCGTGGGTGAGACCGTGGTGTAGAGCACGCCGGCCACCACCGTGGCCACCAGATCACCGACCGCTTGGACCGCGCCGAGCAGGCCGAATCCGCTGCCGCGCAGCCGATCGGGCAGCAACTGGGAAATCACGGCCGATTCGGTCGGCTCGGCCAGCCCGATACCGGCGCCGGCCAGCGCAAACCCGACCGCGACCAGCGGCGCGCTGTGGGGACCCGCCGCGAAGACGCCGTAGGAGATCACGTAAACGGCTGCGCCCGTGGCGAAAACCGCCCGGGGTCCGGCGCGGTCGTACCACCGGCCGGCGGTCAGCGACGCGCCCGCAGCGACGACATTGTGCACGGCGTAGATGAGGATGGCGAGCGACGCCGCGGCCGTTGCCGTCCGCTGCGGCGAATGCAGTAGCTGGGTCGCCCGGAGGATCAACAGGGTGGTGGCGAGGTTGCCGAATTCGAACAACGCCACTGCCAGCAGTGCCCGCAGCATGCCCGCATCGCGCAATTGCCTGAACTCGAATCGTCGCTGCACCGACCGGTTGCCGTCCGTGCTGTGGCGACGCGACTCCCGGGCGGCGACGACGATCGCCACCGCGGCGAACAGCCCGGGGATGGCGGCCAGGTACAACGCAGGCCGGATTCCGATCCAGGCCACCAGCCCGGCGGCCAGCAGCGGGCCCGCCACCGCGCCCAGGTTGTCGCCGGCCCGTTCGAGGCCGAAGGCTCGCCCGTGGGCGGACTCCGGGCTCAGCGACGCCAGCAGCGCGTCGCGCGCCGGTGACCGCAGGCCACGGGACAGCCACGCGAGAGCCCGTAGCGCGCCGGCCTGCCAGACCGTCATCGCCGCGCCCATCGCTCCCGTCGCCAACGCCGTGCCGAGGTAGCCGCCCGAGGCGGTTCGTCCCCGTCTGTCGGGGTCGTTGGCCAGCGGGCCGCCGGTCAGCTTCATCACGCCGATCAACGCGTCGCTGATGCCGTCGATCACACCCAGGGCCGCTGCCGAGGCGCCCAGGGTGCCGGTCAGGAAAGAGGGAAGTACCGAGGTGGTCACCTCGTGACCGGTGTCCGAGAAGAAGCTTGCCGCACCCACGGCGCCGACGCCGGGAGTAAGCCACTTTTGCGACGGTTCCCGGCCGCTGCCCGCACCGGTCTCGATGCCCATGGTGACGAAGGTAACCGCGTGGCGGATCGGTAAACGGTCCGGGGGCCCGAGCGGTTTCGCGGAACCTGACAATGCCCGCACCGGCAAGACGAGAGTGGCTGTCGGGCGCCGCCTTTGGTGACCGGGAGCCGCGCCCGACGTCGACGCCGTTCGGTGCGCGGCGGTGACATTGGACCCTATCGCCCGCCGCCTGCCCGCCGTTCGATGTAGCCATGCCGCAGCACCCCGGGCCGTCGACGTCGCACGGGGAGGAAGGCGGTCGGCCCGCCGGCGGAGCGGTGCTCGATCACCGGGCGGCGGCCGACTACGTACTGAGACGGCAGACTCCTGCCGGCGGATTCTGCTTTTATCGCACTCCGCAGTGGGGCGTCGAGGAACCGAACGCGCCGGACACGTTGGCGGCGCTGGCGTCGTTGCTACTGCTCGGTGTCGAGCCTCCTGCGCCCGAAGCGACCGGTCAATGGCTGCGGCACCTGCAGAACGACGAGGGCGGCTACCCCAGCCTGACCATCGGCTGGGCAGCGCTGCGGGGACTGGAACTCCTCGGATCAGCACCGTTGCGTTCACCGTGGACGTGGCTGGCCGGCTGGGCTCAGCGGTTGCTGACAACGAGACGAGCCGTACCGCAGGACACGCGCGCCGCAATCCAGGGTCTCCTGCGATTGGCTGAACTGCTGGCACTCGACCCGGACCAGTCGACGGAGGTGGCCCACCTGCTCGCCGTCTCGGCCGAGTCGCGCGGCGGCTGGGCGCGTCCGGGTGCAGATGTCGAGACCACCGCGTTAGCCGTGCAACTGGCCCGCCGCGCCGGTGAAATTCCCGTGGATTCCCGCGCGGTTGGCCGCTTCCTGCGCGGCTGTGAGGATTCGGCGGTTGGGATTCGGGTGCGCCCCGATTCGCACGCGACGACGGTCGGCGCGCTATGGGGAGGGTTGGTGATCGCCGCCGCGCTGGAAATGCCGCCTCGGTGGCCCGCGGCGATCGCCGCAAGCCTGGTTCTTCTCCAGCGTCCGAACGGCGGTCTCGGGGCGCGTCACGGTGCGGTGGCCACTTTGCGCGACACCTGGCGCGGGCTGTGCGCTGAACACCTGCTGCGGCACGACCCACGCCGACCGAACGAAGGGACCGCATTCCCGCAGCTCGAGCGGGCATCGGAAACCCCCGGGCCACCGCTTGGCGCCCCCCGCAGCACGCTCAGCACGCGCCCCGCCCCCCCGCGAGCGCACCGACGATGAGGCGCGTTGTCAGCTCGGCCCGGGACAACGAATACGCTTGTGCGTCAGACAGTATCGGATAGACCACGCCACCGACGACGGCGTCGGCGGCCGACTCCGCAGTCGCCTCGTCGGCGCCGTGTGCCAGCAGCCGTGCCCGGACGCTCTCGTGCAGCGGAGCGCTGAAGCCGGCCCGCAGCTTGACGGCGGTGTCCTCGTGTTCCATGCACGCGACGGTCAGGATGCGCAGCATCGCCGAGCCGCGGGCCGTGGTCAGGGCCGCGGCGAGCTTGCGCACCCACCCCACGAGGTCGGCGGCCAGGTCGGGGGTGTGGTCGACAGATCCCAGGATCCGGTCGGCGTCTTCGAGGATGACGTCGGCGACCAGCGCGGGACGGCTGGGCCACCAGCGGTAGATGGTTTGCTTTCCCACCCCGGCCCGCGCCGCGACCGCCTCGATGGTCAGGCCGTCGAACCCGCGCTCCATCAGCAGCTCCCGGGTGGCGTTGACGATGGCGGTGCGTGACTTCTCGCTGCGGCGGCGCGGCGTGTCGACCCGGGTGAGATCGGTTGGCATCCGGTGATCCTCCCGCTTTACAGATCATGGCCCGCCCCGTAGTCTGCCACAAGACGAGACGGTTCGTCTTGTAAGGAGGGGTGGCAGTCCGTGCGGCTCACGCAGAACACGTTGTCATGACGCTCGGACTGACCCCGGAACAGCAGGACCTCAGCGACGCCGTCGGGCGGTTCGCGGGCCGCTACGCCCCTATCGCCGAGACGCGCGCCGGCTTCGGTGCGTTGGCGGCCGGTGAGCTGCCGCCATGGTGGGACGCGTTGGTGGCGAACGGTTTTCACGCCGTACATCTGCCCGAGCGGCTCGGCGGGCAGGGTGGACGGCTGATCGACGCGGCCTGCGTGCTGGAATCGGCGGGCAAGACGCTGCTGCCCGGGCCGTTGCTGGCGACGGTGACGGCGGGCGCCGTTGCGCTGCTGGCCGATCCGACACCGGCCGCCGAATCCCTGCTCCGCGATCTCGCGGCCGGCCTGCCCGCGGCGGTCGTCCTTCCCGACGACGGCGATCTGCGTGCCCGCGCCGACGGCCCGGAATGGCGGGTCACGGGAACGTCGGCAGTCACCGCGGGCGTGTGCTCGGCCCGGATTATCCTGGCCGCCGCCCGCACCCCGGACGACGACGTCGTCTGGGCGGTGATCGAGCCCGAAACGCCCACGGCCACGGTCGAACCCGTCACCGGTACCGACCTGGTCGGCGACGTCGGGGTGCTGCACCTGACCGATCACGCCGCTGCCGCGGTGCTGACCGGCATCGACGCGGACCGGGCGCGCTGCGTCGCGCTGGGCCTCGTGGCGAGCACGACGGCCGGTATCACCCGGTGGTGCGTCGAGGCGGTCACCGCGCACCTGCGCACCCGGGAGCAGTTCGGCAAGGTGATCGGGACCTTCCAGGCGCTGCAGCACCACGCGGCGATGCTGTTGGTCAACAGCGAACTGGCCACCGCCGCGGCCTGGGACGCGATGCGGGCGGTCGACGAACCCCTCGAACAGCACCAGATCGCTACCGCCGGGGCCGCGGTGATGGCGATTTCGCCGGTGCCCGATCTGGCGCTCGACACGCTCACGATGTTCGGCGCGATCGGGTTCACCTGGGAACACGACCTGCACCTGTACTGGAGGCGGGCGATCAGCCTGGCCGCGTCGATCGGCCCGGCCAACCGTTGGGCGCGCGACCTGGGGCGACTGACCTGCACGCGACCGCGGGACATGTCGGTCGACCTCGGGGACGCGGAGTCGGATTTCCGTGGGCGCGTGGCCGCGACGCTGGACGCCGCACTGGCACTGAGCAACGACCAGCCCGGACGGCAGGGGGACTACGACGAGTTCAAGACCGGGCCGCAACGCACCCTGATCGCCGAGGCCGGCCTGATCGAGCCGCACTGGCCGCCGCCGTGGGGCCTCGACGCCGGGCCGCTGCAACAGCTCATCATCGACGACGAGTTCGCCAAGCGACCCGACCTGGTGCGTCCCTCGCTGGGCATCGCCGAGTGGATCCTGCCCTCGGTACTGCGCGTCGCGCCCACGGCCCTGCAGGAAAAGCTGATTGCGCCGACGCAGCGCGGTGAGATCGCTTGGTGCCAGCTGTTCAGCGAGCCGGGAGCGGGATCGGACCTGGCCGCGCTCAGCACCCGCGCCACCAAGGTCGACGGCGGCTGGAGCATCAACGGGCACAAGATCTGGACGTCGGCCGCGCACCGGGCGGACTTCGGGGCACTGCTGGCGCGCACCGACCCGGCGGTCGGCAAGCACCGCGGCATCGGCTATTTCATCCTCGACATGAAATCGCCCGGGATCGAGGTCCAACCGATCAAGACCGCGACCGGCGAAGCGCACTTCAACGAGGTGTTCCTCACCGACGTGTTCGTGCCCGACGACATGCTGCTCGGCGACCCGACCGGCGGCTGGAACCTCGCGATCTCCACCATGGCCGAAGAGCGGTCGGCCATAAGCGGTTACGTCAAATTCGACCGGGCCGCCGCGTTGCGCCGGCTCGCGGCGCGACCGGGCCCGGACCGCGACGACGCGCTGCGCGCCCTCGGCGAACTCGACGCCTACACCCACGCCGTCAAGGCTCTGGGCGTGCGGGAAACCATCCGGTTGCTCGGCGGCCAGGCTTCCGGGCCGGCTTCGAGCATCGCCAAGATGGCGATGAACGTCCTGCTGCGGCGGACGTTCGAGGCCACGCTGCAGCTGAGCGGGAAACTGGCGATGGTCGCCGACTCCGACCCCGCCATCGTGGAGTCCTACCTGCATCTGCCCGCCGAGTTGATCGGCGGCGGCACCAGGGAAATTCAGCTGAACATCATCGCGCAGATGATCCTCGGGCTACCCCGAAAATAGTCGGCGCCAAGGGATTACGCGGCGATCTTCGGATACGTCGAAGGCCCGTCGGCCCGCACTTCGCCGGCCCCGTGCCGCAACTGCTTGCCGTCGCCGAACGGGACGAGGGGCTAGCGCAGCTGCTCGGTCGGCACCCCGTAGCGTTCCTGGTAGGCGCTGACCCGGGCGCGCACCTCGCCGGCGTCCAGACCGGTGTCGGTCCACGTGTAGCGGCCGCGCCCGCCGTCCGAGAGATGGGAGGCCAGGAAGTCACGCATCCTGCGCTCGGCGGCGGGCTGCAGTTCCCGGTCCAGGCGCCGATAGATGTCTTTGATGGTGTTCCACGGGTCCTTGACGAAATCGGTGTACTGGACGTCGATCACGCGGTCGGCAGGTATCACGCCGACGTCACGCAACGCCATCTCGCGGTCCAGGCCGACGACGATCTCCTCGTAGGATTGGGCCGCGCATTCGGCGATGTCCGATTCGTCGCTGCACATCCGGCGCAGGTGGTGGGTGAGCGCGGCGATCGACGAGATGACGTTGAGCGGGTCGCGGTGGGTCTGCACGATCAACGCGTCGGGGTATTCGGCGAACAGCTTGTCGAGCTGCCACAGGTGCGCCGGCGACTTGAGCAACCACTGACCCGGAACCCCGGAGTGGAGATGCTGCAGGAAGATTCGGTGATAGCGATAGGCGCGGGCGTGGTCCGCCTCGTGCAGGAGCCAGCGGTAGTAGTCCGGCAGCCGGTACTGCACCGAATAGATCATGCTGGTGAACTCGCCGGCGGTGATGCGGACGCACTCCTGCCCGACGAGGGCGCCCATCGGATGAAACGAAAGAAAGCCCGGCATGATCTGCTCGGAGAGGTCGATGCCGGCCTGGGCCTGCGCGATGCGCGGATCGTCGTGGTAGGTCGCGGGCCGCGGGACCGGGCAGGGTTCGTCGACCTCCCAGGTCAACGGCGCCCGCAGGTTCGGGTCCTGGGCGAGCAGGTCGTAGAGGATGGTGGTTCCGGTGCGGGGCTGCCCGACGACGAATATCGGCGAGGCGATCTGCTCGCCGGCGATCTCGGGATGCTCTTTGCGCCAGGCGATCACGCCGAGGCGGTTGCGCAGGGCGCGCATGAGGTCGAGATGGGCGATCTCGGCGCCGATGTCGGACAGGCGTGCGTCGTTGACCAGCCCGTCGGTGACGCGCTCCAGCCCGGCTTGCCAGCCTTCGGGACCGCAGTCGTCGGTGCCGGCCTCCTCGCAGGCGGCGGCGATGAGCCGTTCCGGGGAGAATCGCTCCTGCAGTGTCATGCGCGGTCCTGCCGTCGGCGCACCGAAACGTTGACCTCCGGCGGGCTGGGATTGTCCAGCCAGCGCAGGACCACGAACCCGCGGTGCCGGCCGCCGGTGTCGAGCCAGTGGCCGAAACCGAGGTCCTGGGCGGAGATCGCGATGCGCACCCGCCCGTCGGCGCCCGGGGACACCCCGCGGTTGGTCACCGAGCTGTGCCGGCTGCGGGGTTCGGCGCACTCGTGCCAGATGTTCTCCACGGTGACGTTCCAGTACCGCGTGCCGGGCGGGGCGACGTCGAGCACGAGCGCCTCGTCGGGCCCGAGCCGGAAGGTCCCCATCATGTACAGGTTGTCGGGGGTGGTGTCGGCCGCGCCCAGGTCGGCGGCCTGGGCCGTCAGCAGCGCGTTGGGGTTGTCCAGAAGTTCGGGCTTGATGGTGCGGTGCAGCGTCGCGAGCTTCATCAGCGACCATGCCATCGCGGTCAACTGTTCGCACAACTCGTCGTCGGTCAGCGGGGCCGGCGGCCGCGGGTCCAGCGGCTCGATCCGCAGACCGGCGAGTCGTTCGCCGGCCCGATCGGCGATGTACTCGCGGACGACCACCGACGACGCGTCGTCGGGGATCTTCACCCACTGGGCGCCGTTGAGCTCGGCGGGCTCGTCCGCCGAGAGCACGAGCGCGAATTCGCCTGCGGCCAAGATTAAGTCGCGGTCGCTGACGTAATTGGCCATCCGCCGGGGGGTGAGCCCGGTGCCGGCGAGGATCTGCAGCCCGAGGTAGGCGCTGGTGCCGCGGGAACCGCTGATCCGGTAGCGCCGGTCGCCGCGGATCATCGCGAGGTAGTAGTTGCCGTCGGGATTGGGACCGCCCACCAGCCGGTTGTCCGAGCACATGTCGAAAAACGCCGGCCGTTCGGCGTCGGCCTCGACGGTGATCTGCGAGCACAGCGACGACACGCGGGCAAGCATCCGCAGCCCTTCGAGTAGTTCGCGTTCGGACTCGGCGTCCTCGGTCACGACCGTGGTGACGTCGGCGAGCATCTGCTGGAAGAACTGCCACGCGGCCGGGCTTTGAGACATCGTCTCATGGTAAGACTATGTATCAACCCTGAGGTGTATCAACCCTGAGGTGTATCAACCCTGAAGTGTCGAATCGCGCGAATGGGGTGGGGCCGATGTCTGCCGTGCCGTCGCCGGCCGAACGGAGGCGCACCGCGATGCGGGAGCGCATCGCGGCCACCGCGGCGGAGCTGGTGGCCGGCCGTGGTTTGGCGGGAACGACGGTGGACCACATCGCCGGGGCGGCCGACATCGGCCGGGCAACCTTTTTCCGCTACTTCAACTCGAAGGAAGACGCCGTGGCCGAGGGTATGAACGCCCACTGGCTGAACCGGATCACCGCCGCCCTGGCCGCCCAGCCGGCGCAGCTGGGCGCCGCCGAGGCGGTCGTCGGCGCGTTCGGCGAACTCGCCCGGGGGTTCGCCGACATCGAGGCGCAGGTCCGCGAATTGGCCATGCTCACGCGGTCATCCGAGACCCTGGATGCCTGGACGCTGCACGTCTACGTGCGCTACGAGCGGGCGATCGCCGAGCTGGTCGCGCCGCGAATACCCCTGTTGGAGCCCCAGGACCCCCGCCCGCGCCTGATCGGGGCGCTGGCCATGGCGACGGTGCGCATCGCCCTCGACGACTGGTTGCGCCACGGCGGATCGCTGCCGGACCGGGTGGGTCAGGGGCTGGCAGCGATCGCCCTCGGACAGTCCCGGTCCCACGACCGGCCGAGGCGAGCGGATTGAGGACCAATGCCCCTGCCCCGGCGCTGGGAATACCGATATGTTGGTTTTTGCCTGCATAATTCACGGTCACAACCGTGACGCGATCGCCAACACCGAGTGGCCGTAGAGCCACATAACAAGGAGTCCTCGTGTCCTCTGAGCCCATGGCAGGCCAAGTGGCGGGTACCCCGCCCAGCCCGCGGGCACCGATCGGGGCCGACATGACGCGGCGCATGGCCGGCCTGCTCGATCAGGTCGACGGCCTGCTCAAAAGCCTGTCGGACGCCGAGAAGTCGTGGCGGAACTGGCTATCTGCTGTTGCCCCTCAGCATCAGTCGAGCGCCCGAAACCTGGTGCATTACTGGGCAATCCGACAATCGGATCTGCGAGAACTGCAAACGGGCCTGGCGGTATTCGGGCTTTCGTCGCTGGGCCGCAGCGAATCACACGTTCAGGCCACTCTCGCGGCGGTCCGCTCCGCGGGCGCGGCGATACTCGGTGGCCCCTGGCAGCCGCCCGCACCGTCGGCGGTGCCGATCGACGCGGGGCCGAGGATCTTGCGGCAACACGCCGTCGAATTGCTGGGGCCCCGGCGCACCCACCGCCTGGCGCGCATCATGGTCACGCTGCCCTCGGAGGCCGCCACCGACCCGGACTTGGTGCGCGGATTCGTGCAGCGGGGCATGAACATCGCACGGATCAACTGCGCCCACGACGACGAACAAGCCTGGCGGGCGATGGCGCGCAATGTCCGGGACGCGGCCACCCGAGCGGGCACCGCCTGCCGGGTGGCGATGGACCTGGCGGGGCCGAAGCTGCGCACCGGTCCGCTGGAACCGGGGCCGCGCGTGGTCAGACTACGTCCCCGACGAGACGCCCTCGGTCGGGTCGTCGCCCCGGCGCGGGCGTGGCTCACCTCGGCCGAGGAACCGACGGGCCCGCCGGAACCCCGCATGGCATCGGTGCCGGTGCCGCGGCAGTGGCTGAGCAACCGCACCGCCGGGGACGTCCTGACTTTGCGGGACGCCCGCGGGTCCGCGCGTGAACTGGTGCTGGAGGCCGGTGCGGCGGGCGGATTCGTGATGACCGCGGGCAAGACGACCTACTGTCAAACCGGAACGGTGCTGCAGGCCCGCCGCGGTGGGGAGGCGACCGAAATCGGGCTATTGCCCGCGACGGAGCAGAATCTGGTGCTGCACCGCGGCGACCTGCTGTGGCTGACGCGCGACTGTTCCCCGGCGCCGGTCGACCGCGGCAACGGGGTTCCACGCATCGGGTGCACGCTGCCCGAGGCGTTCGACCACGCCCGCGCCGGCGACGCGATCCTCTTCGACGACGGCAAGATCGGTGGACGCGTCGAGTCGGTCGAACGCGACGCGCTGAGAGTGCGCATCGACTTTCCCGAGCAGGGACCGGCACGGCTGAAAGCCGGCAAGGGTATCAACATGCCCGACACCGACCTGCCGATATCGGCGCTCACCGACCGTGACGTCGCGGACCTGCCAGCCGTGGTGGAGCTGGCCGACCTGGTCGAAATGTCCTTCGTACGCACGGCATCCGATGTCGAGAAGCTCCTCGACGAGCTCGACCGTCTGCACGCGGACAACCTGGGCGTCGTCGTGAAGATCGAAACGCTACAGGCCTTCGAGCACCTGCCGCAGCTGCTGCTCACGGCGATGCGCCGGCCCCGGGCCGGGGTGATGATCGCTCGCGGGGATCTGGCAGTGGAGTGCGGCTACGAGCGGATGGGGGAGTTGCAGGAGGAGATCCTGTGGCTGTGTGAGGCCGCGCACCTGCCGGTGATCTGGGCGACGCAGGTACTCGAGCAGCTGGCCAAGACGGGGCGCCCCTCCCGCGCCGAAATCAGCGACGCGGTGCTGAGCGAGCGCGCCGAATGCGTGATGCTGAACAAGGGCCCGTTCCTCGACGACGCCGTCACCGTGCTCGACAACATCATGCGGCGAATGGCGGAGCACTACTACAAGAAGAACGCATTGATGCGTCCGCTACGGTCGTGGTCGGTGTCCGCGCCCTAGTGCGTCGACGAGGAGGCGCGGGGCGGCGCGGACCGCATCACACGTCGTCGAACGGCAGGATCGTGACGACGGTACAGTCGCGGTGGCAGGTTGTCCGGCGGCGCGGTTCGCAGCGGGGGCGGCGGGCGCAACGGCGCCCAGGGGCATCGCCACAGCCGGTGCGCACCAGGGAGTCTGCCCGCCGGCCCGCCCACCGCGCCGCGGGGCGGGCCCGGCACCACCGTTGACACTGTGACGGCCATCATTGTCTACTGGTCACTGCCGGCGGCGGGGGCGAGGAGTGTGGCAGTGATCAAGGACGATCTGATCCTGATCAGCGTGGACGACCACATCGCCGAACCCGCCGACATGTTCGACGCCCACGTCCCGGCCAAATACAAGGACCTCGCGCCGCGGGTGGTCACCGAGTCCGACGGCATCCAGCAGTGGTACTACGGCGAGGTGCGCGGCCGGAACATGGGCCTGAACGCCCTGGCGGGCAAACCCGCGAGATGTACAACGTCGACGAGCGGATCCGCGACATGAACGCCGGTGGCCAGTTGGAGGGCGTGAATTTTCGCAATTTCGCATCCTGCCGCTGTCCGACGTCACCGAGGCGGCCAGGGAGGTGAAACGACTGGCTGGCAGGGGCTGCCACGCGGTGACGTTCTCGGAGAAGCCGGAAGTGTTGCAGATGACCAGCATTCACGCCGACTTCGCCGGCATCAAGTTCTCGCCCACCGAGGGCGACGTCGGCTGGATGCCGTTCTGGACGCAGGCGAAGGTCCCGCCCGGCTACGTCGGGCCCGCCGACGTGTTCCTGCGCCACCTCTACACCTGCTTCATCAGCGACAGGGTCGGCGTGCACAACATGGACTCGTTCTACGAGGATATGCTGTGCTGGGAGTCCGACTTCCCCACTCCGACAGCAACTGGCCGTTCGCGCCCGAGGACGTGGCGGCGACCATGGGCCACCTTGACCGCGCGGTCATCGACAAGATCACCCACCGAAACGCTATGGCAGCCTACTCTTTCGATCCGTTCCGGCACATCCCGAAGGAGCGGGTGCGGGCCGGGTACCTGCGCGCCCAGGCCGCCGACGTCGACGTCGTCACCCACGTCGGGCACCGGGCCGCCCAGTGGGACCGCGACGCCTGGTCGCGCATGACCCGGTTCGCGTTGCGGGCGCAGGGAGCGGCCCCGGTCACGGCCGAAGCGGTCGGAATCGCGGGACGCGCTACCACCCTGGGCAATTGAGCGTGGCAGCCCGGGCGCCGTTCGGGGACTGGCGCGTGCTGGAGTTCGCCAACGGCATTGCGGCCGCGTACTGCGGCAAGATGTTCGCCGACGCCGGCGCCGACGTCGTCAAAATTGAACGTGTCCAAGGTGATTCGCTGCGCGGCTGGTCAGCCGGCGGGCCCGCCGGGGCGCTGTTCGACTACCTCGCGGCCGGGAAGCGCTCGGTCGTCCGCCGCGACGATGCGGAGATCACCGCGCTGCTGGCCGGTGCCGACATCGTGGTCACGGACCTGACCGACGGGTGGACGCTCGACGACATCACCGCGCACACCGGCCCGGCGGCGGTGGTGGCGGCCGTGACGCCGTTCGGGACGACCGGCCCCTACGTCGACGACCAGGTTCTCGCCAACGAGTTCATCCTGCAGGCGCTGTGCGGCTCGATCGCCGGACGCGGCTGGCCGGGCGATGAGCCCGTCCAGGCGGGCGGGCGACTCGGCGAGTGGCTGGCCGGCACGTTCGCCGCGGCGGTGGCCGCGGCGACGGCGCGGCACGCGTCGCGCAGCGGACGCGGTGAGGTCGTCGACGTCTCGACCTACGAGGCGATGGCCATCGCGATGGGTGGGCTGTCCGCCATGTCGGCCAGCGTGCTGGGCGCGGATTCGCTGCTGCACCAACGCAGTCTGGAGCTGCCGTCGATCGTGCCCACGGCCGACGGCCTGGTCGGCTTCTGTACCATCACCGCCCAGCAGTTCCAGGACTTTCTGGTGATGATCGAGCGCGCCGACCTGGTCGACGACGCCGACCTGGCGTCGTTCGCCGGCCGCGCCGAGCGCCGCGACGAGTTCCTGGCCATGGTCACCCGATGGACCCGGGCCCGCACCACCGCGGAGATCGTCGACATCGCGGTCGCGTTCCGGATACCGGTGGCCCCCATCGGCACGCCGGAGATGCTGCTGAAGATCGACCACTTCGTCGAGCGTGGCGTCTTCGTCGAGTCGGCTGCCGGTTTCCTGCAGCCGCGGGTGCCGTATCGCAGCGATGCGATGGCGACGATGCCGCCCCGGCGCCCGCCGCGGCTCGGTGCCGACAACGGCGGCGTGCACTGGCCGCCGCGTCCCGCGCGGCCCACCGGTGCCGACTCACTTCCCCTGGCTGACATACGCGTGGCCGACTTCACCGCGTTCTGGGCGGGGCCGGTCGCCACGCAGCTGCTCGGCGCGCTCGGCGCCGACGTGATCAAAGTCGAGGGCGTGCGCCGGCCCGACGGGCTGAGGTTCGCCGCCGGCCGCCCACCCACCTGGGACCGGTGGTGGGAGTGGGGGCCGGTGTTCCTGTGCAGCAACAACAACAAGCGCGGGGTCAGCGTGGAACTCAGCACGGACGCCGGCCGGGCCACCGCCCTGGACCTCGTCGCCGCCAGCGATCTGGTCATCGAGAACTTCTCGCCGCGGGTGATGGCGAACCTCGGCCTGGAGTGGGAGGCCGTGACCGCCGCCAACCCGCGCGCCATCATGGTGCGCATGCCGGCCTTCGGTCTGGACGGCCCGTGGCGCGACCGCGTCGGCTTCGCGCAGACGATGGAGCAGGCGACCGGAATGGCGTGGATCACCGGACATGCCGACGGCCCACCGGTGATCCCCCGCGGTGTCTGTGACCCGATCGCGGGGCTGCACGCCGCGTTCGCCGCCGTGGCGGCGCTGACCCTCCGCGACCGCGACGGGACCGGCCTGCACGTCGAGTCCACCATGGTGGAGGCCGCGCTCAACGTGGCCGCCGAGCTGATCGTGGAATACTCGCGCAACGGAATCGAGCTGCGCCGCAACGGGAACCGCGGGTCGGGGGCGCGCCCGCAGGGGCTGTACCGCTGCCGGGGGGACGACGAGTGGGTCGCGATCGCCGCCCTGGACGACGCCGCTCGCGCGTCGCTGGCGCGGCTGGTCGGCCCGCGCGACGCCGGACCCGAGGAGGCCGACACGCTCGTCGCGGACTGGGCGGGTCGCCGCTCGGCGGCCGAGGCGGTCGACGCGCTGCGCGCCGGCGGGGTGGCCGCGGCGCGCGTGACACCGGCCGCGGAGCTGCTCGCCGACCCGCAGTTGCTCGCCCGGGGATTCTGGGAAACGGTCGAGCACCCCGTCGCCGGCACCTTCCTGTGCACCGGGATGCCGTTCGCGTTCCTCGGCAGGCCGCGCCGCTGGATCCGGCGGGTGCCGCCGCTGTACGGCCAGCACACCGCCGAGGTGCTCAAAGGCGTGCTGGGACGCGACGACGACGATCTGGCCGCGCTGCGGGAGGCCGGGGCCACCAGCGCGCGGCCGGCGGGCCTGTGACATGGCCGTCCCCCTGTGCGCGGCGCCGCGCGCCGGCGAGCTGTGCGCACCGGTGCGGTTCCTGCTGCGCGGCGACTCCCTGATGGAACTGACGGCGCGGCCGGTGGACGTGCGAATCGACGTGCTGCCGGCCGGCGCTGAGCACGCCGACGCGCGCACCCGCAAGATCGGCACCAGCGCGCGCCATGGACGGCACTACGACGTCGTCGGCACCTACCTCGGCGTCGTCGCGGACGAAAACTGAAGGGCGACAAACCTTGCGAGGGAACACATGAGAACCCCCACCGCGGCGATCGTCGGAGTGCACAACACCCGGCAGGGCCGGCGACTCGACGCCGAGACATCCCGCAGCCTGGCGCTGATGGCCATCCGGGGCGCGCTCGACGACGCCGGCCTGGGTCTGGACGACGTGGACGGGATCAGCGCGGGACCGCTGTCCACCGCACTCAGCTACGACCTGCGCCTCGGCCCGGCCTGGCAGGGGCTCGGGTTCGGGGTCGGCATGATCACCGAGGCGGCCGCCGCCATCGAGCACGGCATGGCCGACGTGGTCGTGCTCGTCGCCGCGCAGGCCGGCGAATACCGCGACCACGAGGCCACCGCGCCGTGGACGCGGCCCGAGAACGAATTCGTGGCGCCGTGGGGGATGTTCACCACCGCCGAGTTCGCGCTGATCGCCCGGCGCCACATGCATGTCTACGGCACGACGCGCGAACAACTCTCGATCGTGGCGGCGACCATCCGCAACAACGGGTCCCGCAACCCCGAGGCCGTCTACTACCGGCGGGGGCCGTTCACGCCCGGGGACATCACCGCCTCGCGGCCGATCGCCGACCCGTTCCATCTCCTCGACTGCGCCACCACCTCCGAGGGCGGCTGTGCGCTCGTCGTGGCCAATCTCGACAAGAGCGACACCGCAAGCCAACCGGTCTACGTGCTGGGCAGCGGCGCGGACTTCCACGGCCCGTCCTACCAGCACCCGCCGGCATGGGATCTCGCCGGGCGGCGCGGCGACCACGTGAACGGCGTCGTGGGCAGGCGTGCTGCAGAGCGTGCGTTCGGCCACGCCGGGCTGCGCCGCGACGATGTCGACGTGCTCGAGCTCTACGACCCGTTCTCGTTCGAGATCATCCGCCAGCTGGAGGCTTTCGGCTTCTGCGGCGAGGGCGAGGGCGGGCCGTTCGTCGCCGACGGCCGCATCGCCATCGACGGCAGCCATCCGATCACGACCGACGGAGGCACCATGTCCTTCAGCCACGCCGGCTCCAATCCGCAGATGATGCAGCGCGCCGTGCGCGCCGTGCAACAGCTCCGCGGCCGGGCGGGCGACCTCCAGGTTCCCGACGCCCATATCGCGCTGTGCAGCAACGGCGGAGCGGGAGCTTTGTTCACCACCGTGCTGATCCTGGGAGACGAACCGCGTTGAACACCATGCAACCGCAAACCGGGCCCGTCCCGCACGCCAGCAGCCCGCTCAGCGTCCCTTTCTGGGACGGCTGCCGGTCGCGGGAGTTGCGCTACCAGCGCTGCGAGGGCTGCGGCGTCGCGAACTTCCCGCCGACCGAGCACTGCCGCCACTGCCTGTCCGGCGACCTCAGCTGGCAGCGCAGCGCCGGTCGCGGCGAGATCTACAGCTGGACGGTGGTGCACCGGCCGGTGACCGCGGAGTTCGCACCGCCCTACGCGCCGGCCATCGTCACGCTGGACGAGGGCTACCAGATGCTGACCAACATCGTGGGGGTGGCTCCGGAGGACGTGGCGGTCGGCATGCGGGTCCGGGTCGAATTCCATGCCGTCGGAACCGATGTCGTGCTGCCCTATTTCACCAGCCGGGAATAGGCGCGCGGTGAGCCCCGCCCGCACCAGCAACGGCCTGGCCGTGACCGCCCGCCTCGTCCCCGGGGGCCCCGGCGGCCAACGACGAGCAACTCCGCCGCCGGGCACCGCGGGCCTGGTGCTCGTGGCGTGAGGCGAGCTGCCGTCCAATGCGTTTGGTACGCGACGGGATTTGTTGGAATCGGTCCATGTCCTGCGCGGTCGGTGGATCAGCGGCTCGCGACGCCGGGGGAGACGCTGCGGTAGGCGGTGCCGCGCGGTTCGCGCTCCCAGAGCGTCTCGCCCTCGCCGATCCGGGTGCCTTCGGTGATCAGCTGGCGTTTGAGCACCTTGTGGGTGGCGGTGCTGGGCAGGTCGGCGGCGATGCGGACGTAGCGCGGGCGGGCCTTGGGGGACAGGTCGGGTTGGGCGTCGAGGAACGCCGCGAACGAATCCGGGTCGAGGGTGTGGCCCGCGTTGAGCACGACCGCGGCCATCACCTGGTCGCCGACGCGCCCGTCCGGGACGGCGTACACCGCCACGCGGTTGATCGCGCCGTGCCGCAACAGGATCCGCTCGATCGGTGCCGCGGTCAGGTTCTCGCCGTCCACCCGCATCCAGTCGGCGGTGCGGCCGGCCAGGTAGATCCAGCCGTCGGCGTCCCGGTAGGCGAGGTCGCCGGACCAGTACATGCCGTGGCGCATGCGCTCGGCGTTGGCGTCGGGGTCGTTGTAGTAGCCGGTGAAGAAACCCGAACCGGTCGTGTTGACCAATTCCCCCACCGCCTCGTCGGCGTTGACCAGCGCCCCGTCGGCGTCGAACCGCGCGACCGCGCACTCGGTGACGGTGTCGCTGTGGTAGACCGCCACCCCCTCGGCCCCCCGGCCGATCGAGCCCTTGGGCGTGCCGGGTTCGCGGATCACCATGACGGCGTTCTCGGTGGAGCCGAAGCCGTCCTCGACCTGGACGCCGAAGCGGCGTGCGAACTCCTCGATGTCCTTGTCGTTGGCCTCGTTACCGAAGGCGACCCGCAGCGGGTTGTCGGCGTCGTCGTCGCGCTCCGGGGTGGCCAGGATGTAGGCGAGGGGCTTGCCCACGTAGTTCATGTACGTCGCGCCGTAGCGGCGGACGTCGTCGAGGAAGCTGCTCGCCGAGAACTTCGCCGGCACGATCGCCGCGCCGGAGACCACCGCGGGAGCCCAGCCCGCGACGACCGCGTTGGAGTGGAACAGCGGCATGGACACATAGCAGGTGTCCCGCTCGGTCAGGGCGAAGCGCTGCGCCAGGTTGAGGCCGGCGAAGGTGGCCATCAGGTGGGACACCTGCACGGCCTTCGGGCTTCCGCTCGTGCCGGAGGTGAAGATCATCATGAACGGGTCCATCGCGCTGACCTGCCGGTGGGGGACGAGTTCCCCGGCGCCCGCGACGAACTCGGCCCACTGCGGTGTCGAGGTGTCCAGGACCCGCGTTCCCTGGAGGTCCAGGCCGTCGAGCAGCGGCCGGTGCTCGGCGTCGGTCACGACGAACTGGCAGTGTGCGCGCCGGATGTCGGCGGCCAGCGCCTCGCCGCGCCGGGTGGTGTTCAGGCCGCACAGCACATAGCCGCCCAGCCCGGCCGCCGCCATCTGGCTGAGCATCTCGGGGTTGTTGCCCAGCAGCGCCCCGACGTGCAGCGGCCGCTGCGGGTCGGCGGCGGCGATCAGGGCCGCCGCGCGGGCCGCCGACTCCGTCAGGTACCGGCCCCAATCCCATTGCAGATCAGTGTGTTTGACGGCGATCGCCGTGTCCGACCTACGCTTGCGCAGCAGCGCCTGAATCGTGTCCTCGGGCATCGGGGCACCTACTCAACGTTTACGAGACGAGACGGTCCGTCTTATAGTAGCGGGCGCTGCGGCGCCCTATCCGCCCACCATCATCAGCCCGCCGTCGACGGCGAGCAGCTGTCCGGTGATGAAGTCCGAGCCGGATCCGGCCAGAAAGACCAGGATGGGGCCGACGTCGCGCGCGGGATCCCCCAGCGCCCCGCCGAGCGGGATCATCATCTGCATCTGCTGGTCGATGAGCGCGCCGGCCTCGGGGCCCAGGAAGTCCCGCAACCGCTCGGCGCCGGCCGTCTGCACCGCCGGCGCCAACGCGTTGACGGTGACCTTGTCGGAGGCCCAGGCTTTGGCGGCCGACCGCGTCCACGCCTGCACGGCCCCCTTGGTCGCGGCGTAGACGGCCGAGATCGGGCTGCCCATTACGGCTTCCGACGACCCGAAGTTGATGATCTTGCCGCCCTTGGGATCCTGGTCCTTCATCACCGTGTAGGCGGCCTGGTTGGTCAGGATGGTCGCCTTGACGTTGGTGTCCAGCAGGGACGAGATCTCCTCGACCCCGATGTATCCCGGTATCCCGGGCCGCCACCGCCCGGCGGCGTTCACCAGCACGTCGAGCCCGCCGAGGTGTTCGGCCGCCCGCTGCACCGCCGCCGAGACCCCCGCGGGGTCGCGGGCATCGCAGTGCAGCCAGGTGGCCGCGAGGCCGTCGGGCGGCGGTGTCCGGTGGTAGGTGGCGGCGACCTCGGCACCCGCCCGGGTGAGGGCTCGGACCGCGGCCGCGCCGATGCCGGTGGCCGCGCCGGTGACCAGGATCCGCCGGCCGTGCAGTGGTGTCCCATCTGACCCTGATTTTTCAGCCGGCTTGTGATGATCTTGTTTTCGGTGGTCTGGTTGGTGGTGACTGCGCGCTGATGGGGGTTGGAAGCTGTTGGGTGATAGCGTAATTCGGTTTGGGCGGCGGCTGCGGCGGTGCGGTGACCGGTTTTAGGCGTGACTGATCGCGCTGTGGCGGTTCGGGGTTGCAGATGCGGTGCGAGGTGACGTTGACGGGCGGTTGGCGGGCGTCAACCGAAAGCCGGTAACGCCCGGATGTGTCGCAACGCGGTCCGAAACGCTTCGACGTGGGGGTAGGCAGCGCCAAAACGCAGGTGCAGGCGTCGGCCGTGACGCACCAGCCGGGCGGCGACGTTGAAAAAGGCCAGGCGCAGCCGTTTGCCTCGGGCTCGGCGCACTGCGCGGGGCAGTGCCAGGGTGCGCAGCCACAGCCCGATGTTGTGGGCCAGGGCGGCCGCGTGCCAGTACAGCCAATTGCCGAAGAACGACTGCACCGGGGCGTGGATCATCCCGAAGTCGTTTTTGAGTGCCCGGATGGTGTCTTCGGGGATACCCCCGCGCAGCCGGTGGTGTGCCTCGACCTCGGCCGCGCTCATCCGATCGCCCTCGACGTTGGTGATTATCGCGTGCAGCCGCCACCCGTCCAAGTCATCAAGGGCGAGCTGATCGCCGGGCTGTTTGGGCTGGCGGCGCACGATCAACCGCAGTGTGCGACCCAGCAGATCGACGGTGGTCTCGGCGATCTGGCTGCCCTTGTCGGTCTCGGCGCCGGCCGCCGGGACCCACACAGTATCGGGGTCGAGCGCCAGCGCGCCGATCAGCGCCACGACCGGCTTGTACTGCTTGGCGGTGACCGAGAAGTCCGCGTT